>JAYTUC010000027.1:0-87704 GCA_043744775.1 Fimbriiglobus sp.
CGCGCGCCGCGCCGGATTGGCGCCGATGGCGACGATGACGAGGCCCGCCTTCGCGCCCTGCGTCGACAGCGCATCGCGGCCGCCCGCCACCTTGTAGCCGAGCAGCGCCTGCCCGGCGCGCGCGGGATCGTCGTCCACCAGCAGCGCCACCTTGCCGCGCCCCTGGCGCTCGAGGATGTCCAGCACCACCTTGGCGTGGCCGCTGGCACCGAAGACGAAGATTTTCCTGTCTGCGCTCATCGGTCGTTGCCGCGAAACCTTTCCATGGTCGCCTGGCCGGGCTGACTGACGTCCGCGCCGGAGAATACCCGGGCGAGCGTCAGGCAGAGGATTTTCAGGTCCAGGCCGAAGCTGCGGTGCTCAACGTACCAGACATCGAGCTCGAAGCGCGCCGGCCAGGAGGTCGCGTTGCGGCCATTGACCTGCGCCCAGCCCGTGATCCCCGGCAGCACGTCGTGGCGACGCGCCTGGCGCGGCGAATACAGCGGCAGGTACTCCATCAGCAACGGGCGCGGGCCGACCAGGCTCATCTCGCCGCGCAACACGTTGACGATCTGCGGCAACTCGTCGAGGTGCGACTTGCGGAGGAACTTGCCGAGCCTCGTCACTCGCATGTCGCCCTTTTGCGACCACTGGATGCCGGTCGTCGCCTCGCAGTTGTGGGCCATCGAGCGCAACTTGAGGATGCGGTACGGCCGGCCGCGCAGCCCGGAGCGAGTCTGGAGGTAGAAGCCGGGGCCAGGCGACGTGAGCCGCACCAGCGCGTAGCAGACGCCGACCACCGGCAGCGCCGGCACCGCGACCGCCAGCGCGATCAGGTAATCGACTGACGGCTTCAGCGGCGCGTACCAGCCGGCGGCGGGCGGCAACTCGACGGCCGCGTCGGGCGCGAGCCAATCGACCTCCGGCCAGGCGGCGGGGTCGGGGGGCGTGGCGGGGGTGTCGGGCGGGGCGTTCATGGGTGTCGGTTCAAAGTCGGGTCGTTCGGCGGGTCCGTTCTCGGCCTGGGGTCCGTCCCCGGCCGGGTGCAGTGTCGTCACGGTTGACCCCCGACGCCGGGGGTGGGTGGGACAGGAGGAGGGTTGGCCAGTCGGGTCCGCAGTTCCGTTAGGAACGCGGGCAGGAAGTCGTCGAGCGGCGACCGGACGCCGGCGGGGGGGGCGACGTGGCTGACGTAAAGCTTGTAAATGCGGGACTGCGCCGCGTAGTCGAAGCGCGGGTTCTCGGACGCGGCCCAGTCGCCGCCGGTGCCCCACGCCCAATGAACGCTCAAAGTCGCCGGGGGTATGGCGGCCGTCTCGAACTGCGCGGCCCAGAACGCGGAGCCGGTCAGGTCCCGCGCCACGGCCGGCCCGAGTTGACGGTATCCGGCCCCGACGTAGCAAGTCTCCGGCGTGTGCGCGCCGAGCGGCCCCGGCTCGCCGTAAAGCAGCATCACCGACACCGCCTCGCGGCGCGCGGCGTTCCCGTAAGTGCGGCTCAGGTAAGCCTGAGCCTCGGCGATGCGGAGGTGGTCCGGCGGGATGACGTTGGTCGTGGCGACCCACGCCCCGAACGCCGTCGGCACCGCGTCGAGCCGGGCCTGCGTCGCGGCGGCGTCGGCCGACTGGCCGCGCGACGGCTTCATCACGCCCGAGAGGCCGATGCCCCCGAACACGACTGCGATCGCCGCGATGGGCCAGAACCGTCGCATCCGCCGTAACCCTCCGAAACTCGACACTGCCGCCCGTCTTCTGTCTTCTGTAGCTGGCCTCTGTGAGGCCGGTCTAACACCCTGAATCGATTAGCCCCCGTTGGGGGCAGTAAGACCGGCCTCACAGAGGCCAGCTACAGAAGAAACGAGTCCCCTCACCACCTCAACTAGGCCGGCAACTGCTTGACGTAGTTGTACCCGTAGGCGTGGATGTCCGGCTTGATGCCGTTCACCACCGCGCCCAACAGCGGGATGTTCAACTGCGTCAAGCGTTCGGCCGTCGTCATCACCTTGGGCAGTTGGCTGATGTCCTGCAAGATCGACAGCACCACGCCATCGACGTGCTGGCCGACGAGCAGCGAGTCGGCGACCGGCAGCACCGGGCAGCTATCGACGACGATGAAGTCGAACTGGCCGCGCAGCCGGTTGAACAGGGTTTCGAGCGGGTGGCCTTGCGCGAGCGCCGTAATGACGCGGTTCGAGCACTGGCCGGCGGGGATCAGCCACAGGTTCGGCACGCTCGTCGGCTGCACCGCGTCCGACACGTCGATCTCCTGGCACAGCACCTCCGCGCAGCCGGGGGTCAGCGGGGCGTCGAAGAGCTTGTGCATACTCGGATTGCGCAGGTCGCAGTCGAGGATCAGCGTCCGCAACCCCGCCGTCGCCATGCTCGTGGCGAGCTGGCTGGCCAGCGAGGTCTTGCCCTCCCCCTGCATGGCACTTGTGACCATGAGGATCTGCATGTTCTGGGCCTTGGCCGTGTGCAGCAGCATCGTCCGGGCCGAGTTGACCGACTCGTTGAGCACGAAGCGCCAGTTCTGCGACTGCGCCGCGTCGCCGTTCTTGAGCGACTGCTTGCTCGGGAAGGCCGGGATGGTGCCGATGACCCGCAAGCCCAAGTCGTTGACGACTTGCTCGACCGAGTCCACCCGGCGGGAACGCCACTCCAGGAAGGCGACGGCGAGCATCACGACGGTGCAGCCGGCGAAGAAGGCGACTACCGACAGGAAGACTTTCTGCGTGAGGTTCTGGTTGAGCGTGACCACGGCCGGCTCGCGCAGGAACACGCGGGTCTCGGCGTTCGACAGCGACTCGGAGCCGAGGATTTGCTGCTCGAGCATCGTCCGCGCCTCCTTGAGCGGCTTCACGTCGTCGGTGTCCGAGCCGATCTCGAAAGCGGCGTTGCCCAGCGACTTGATCCGCGCGGCGCTCTTGTCGTGCTTGTCTTGGGTGATCTTCAACATCCCCTTGCGGAACTCGAGCGCCAGCTTGTCGCCCTCCTCGGCGATCAGCAACGACCGCCGCAGACCGGCGCGAATCTCCTTCTCGACGGTCGGCTTGAGGCGGTTCATGACCGCGTCGAGTTCGGCCTGGCGCAGCTTCAACTTCTCGCGCCCCTCGCGCACGTATGGCGAGCCTTCGAGGCTCTTGCCGGCGTCCTTGTCGAGTTGCTTCTGCTGCGCGTCGCGGGCGAGCACTTTCTCCTTGACCTCGTCGTTACGCTCCAGCGCCTTCTCGAGGTCCTCTGAAGTAATCGCTGCCGCGTCCAGGTCCAGGAGTTGGCGGGCGCGCTGTTGCATCTTGAGCGTCAGGGTGTCGATCTCCTTCTGGTCGTCGCGCAGGTCCTTGTCGAGGCTGGCGAGGTGGGCCGTCTCGGCCTTGAGGAGTTCGACGTTCGACATCGCGTTCGCGCCGTTGTTGAGTAGGGACTGTTTCTTGATGCGGTCCTCGTGGTCCCGGATGCGCTTGACGATCGTGTCCATGTTCTTGTCGAGCTGGGCGCGGTTGTTCTGCCGCTCGCGGAGTTCGCTCGACGTGGTGTCCTTGAGGTACAGGTCGATCAGCGTCGAGACGGTGTCGCGGATGGCGGCGGCGTTGTCGCCGCGCATACTCACCGACATCAAGTCCTCGGCCGGCCAGCCGATGGCCACGGCCTCGGTGACGAAGCGGACGGGGTCGTCGGCCGCCTTGAAGTCGGGGTACTTCGCGACGCGGGGGTCGGAGACGACGCGCTCGAGCAGCGAGCGGCCCTTGACGAGGTTCTCCTCGCGCTTGCGGAACATGTTGAACTCGTCGCCGGAGCCGGCCTGCTGGAAGACCCCGCGCTGGTTGGCCGGCTTGATCTGCAAGAGCGCCTGCGCCCGGTGCTTGCCGTTGGGCATGGCCAGCCAGATCGCGGCGGCCGCGGCCATGCCGACGAGCAGGCCCAGGAACGTCGCCAGCACCAGGCGGCGCTTCATAGCGTGGAACAGTTCGAGGATCGTCGGCCACGACCGCGCGGTCGCCGGCGGCGCGAGCGTTTGCCCCGGCGCGATCGGCACGTAGTGGCTGACGCCCTGCGGGGTCGCCAGGGACGCGGAAGAGTGTGTCATGGCCTGGTCGCCGTTGCTGGGGCTGCTGCGTTGCATCGTCGTCTCCGGGGGCGAGTCACACGGGGCCGCACGGCACTCCGCCTCACCCGTCGTAGGTCCCCACCGGTGCGAGGCCGGGGGGCGGGCGAAACTTCGGCCGATTCGGACAGGCACCGGGGGGCGCTACCCTTTACGACGGGGAGCAACGGCTTCTGTTCTATCGCGAAAATTCGTCTAGTAAACATAGCACGACCCGTGCCACCCAACCCGCCGGCCGAGTTCCGGGGACTCCTCACGAGTCGTCGCGACCGCAACTCTCTCCGGAAACCCAGTCCACTTAACGAGTTGTGGTCAAGTGACGCGTCGGTCCCGGCCTGCCGAGGTCGATGGGCGTTTCGCGTCCATTTGGCCGCGGACGTTAAGCCCCCTTAACGCCCGACAACGCAACGCAACGAGCCTAGGTCACGAACACCCGATTACAGTAGCCTTTTTACAAACGGCAACCTAGGGGGGTGCTACCGGTTTTCGCATTTTGCGCGACACTGCTGTCTTTGCGGGCCTTCGGGCATTTTCCCTGCACAACCCCCCGCGCCCCGGACGATCTTGCAACGGAACAACACGCTCTCAAGCGGCACCGGGCCTTTGACCCCGCCGCGAAGTCTGCGCGAGTTTGTCCAGGGTCCGGTGCCTTCGAGGGGGTTTCGATCATGTCCCGACTTGTCCCGCGTGTTCGCCTCGCCGGCTTGGCGGCCGGGGCGGTTCTGGCGACGTTCGCCGGCGGCTGCCAGACGTCCGGGCCGCCGCGGCCGCTGTTCGGCGGCTCGCTCGCCGACCTGAACAACGTTCCCGACGGCGGCGGCGGGGTTGCCACAGCCAACCGCGGGCCGTTCTCGGGGCAGACGCCGTACGTCCGGCCCGCGCCCAAGTCCGAGGCGGCCGACAACTCGCTGCTGCCCAAGGAGCTCAACAAGGTCACGATGCCGCCGTACACGGTCGAGGCCCCGGACATCCTGCTCATCGACGCCCAGCGGCTCATCCCGCTGCCGCCGTACAAAGTTGAGCCGCTCGACGTGTTGTACCTGTTCGCGCCCAAGGCCTACGAGCGCGAGCCGATCAACGGGCCGTACCCCGTGGACCCCGACGGCACCATCAACCTGGGGGCCACCTACGGCGGCAGCCTGCGGGTCAACGACCTGACCGTCACCGAGATCGAGAAGCTCGTCATCGAGCGCCTCAAGAAGACGCTCAAGCCCGAGGAGGCGATCGCGACCGTGTCGCTGGCGCAGTCGCGTGGCGTCCAGCAGATCCGCGGCGAGCACCTCGTGCAGCCCGACGGCACGGTGTCTCTGGGCCTGTACGGCAGCGTGTTCGTGGCCGGCCTGAGCAAGCCGCAAATCAAGCAGGCGATCGAGGCGCACCTGGCGCGCTTCATCTACCGCCCCGAGGTCTCGGTGGACGTGTCGGCGTACAACTCGAAGTACTACTACGTCATCACCGACTTCGCCGGCAGCGGCGAGCAGGTGGTGCGCATCCCCTCGACGGGCAACGAAACCGTCCTCGACGCGATGAGCTTCATCGGCGGCCTCTCGCCGGTGTCGTCGAAGCGCATCTGGATCGCGCGGCCGGCCCCGGCGGGCACGGGCGACCAGATCCTGCCGGTGGACTGGCGCGGCATCACCCGCCGCGGCATGACCTCGACCAACTACCAGATCCTGCCGGGCGACCGCGTGTTCGTGATGGGCTCGCCGCTGGTCAAGGTCGATACGGCCATCGGCCGGGTGACGGCCCCGCTGGAGCGGGTGCTGGGCACGACGCTGTTCGGCTACACGACGGTGCGGACGATCCAGACCGGCGGCCTGGGCCTCGGCGGCTTCGGCGGCATCAACGGCGGCACCGCGGTGGCCCCTGCGGCAACCGTGGCCCGCTAAGGGCCGGCCGGGCGTCGCAAGTGGCGCATCCGGCGTGAGTAGACCGGCCCGGACCTCGGGCGGGCGAATCGGCGGCGGCCGGGGTTCACGGGGACCCTTGCCGCCGCCGATTCGTTGGGTGTGGGCCGGCGGCGCGAACTTGGTGGTTGACTGAGTCGCGCGACGGTTTACGCTGGACCCAGGACGGGTCCGGTTGCACTCCGACGGTCGAGGGTCACGCCATGCGCAGTTTCGCCCAGTTCTGCCTCCCGGTCGCGTTCGCGGCCCTCTCGGCGGGGGCAGCCGTCGCCCAGCCGCAGCCTAGCGCCGGGCCAGTCGGCCGGCCGGCGTTTAGCCCCTACTTGAACCTGCTGAACAACGGCAGCAGCCCGGCGCTGAACTACCTCGGGTACGTCCGGCCGCAGCAGCAGCAGGCCCAGCAACTCAACCAACTCTCGCAGCAGTACAACCAGACGACCAACGCCCTCCAGAGTTCGCTGAACGACCTCGCCCAGGGGGCCGACCCGAACGTGCGCTCGACCGGCTACGTCGCGACGTTCAACAACACCCGCTCGTACTTTAGTCGCAACCCGATCAACGGCGGGGGCGGGCTTCGCTCCGGCGGCGGCTTCGGTGGGGGCGGCAGTAGCGGCGGCGGATTCGGCACCATGAACCGCGGCAGCGGCGGCTTCGGCGGCGGGATCGGCGGCGGCGGCGGCGGTGCGAGCGGCATCGGCTCCGCGTCTCGCGGCGGCGGTTCCGGCCGCCGGTAACCCACCTCAGGATTCCCTCGACCAACGACGACGCCGGGCCGGACGCCCGGTGACGACCCCTCCACGAAAGGATTCGACCATGCGACGGATGTTCCGCGTCGGGCTTCTCGGCCTGATCGCTAGCGGTGTTACGGCCACGACCGCTTCGGCCCAGAACTGTTGCGGCGGCGTGGGCGGGGGCTGCGGCCCGCGCTCGAGCAACTCGGCCGGCGGCAGCAACTGCGGCGGCATTCTGGGGATGAAGGCCTTCCCGTTCTCGGACGAGCGGTACATCCGCCAGTTCTGCGGGCCGCACGTCTCCGCCGACTCGTGCTTCGGCTACTTCAAGCCGCAGATCACGCCGTGGGGCGCGGCCTGCCCCCTGTACGGCGACGCCCGCGCCGACGCGGCGGCCAGCGGCCTGTACAAGTACCCCTCGAGCGTCGGAGCACCCCGCGAGCCGCAGCAGATCCCGACGGGGGCCACGCCGGCCGTCCCCGCGCCGCCCCGCACCAGCGACACGCCGCCGAAGTCGGACCTGCCGCGCGAGATGCCGAAGACGGGCGAGTTACTGCCCCCGCCGAAGAGTGTCGAGCCGACGACGCCTCCGAAGCCGCCGGGCGTGCCGATCGCCCCGCCCGTCGTCCCGAGTACCGCCCCAGGGCTGAACCTGCCGCGCATCCCCGAAGTGCCGAACTTGTAGTAGCCGTGGTGCCGGCGAGCGGGGGACGATAGTCCTCCGAGACTCTCAGTATCGTGACGCCATCTCGCGATGGAGGGGAACTCGGGGGACTGTCGGCCCCCGCTCGCCGGGAACGAATCTGGGTCCTAGCTTAATCGACGCCCGCCCCTCACCCTGGTCCTCACGATGTCGCCGAACTGTCTAGTCACCGGCGGCGGCGGCTTCATCGGCTCGCACCTCGTCGATGGCCTCGTCGCCGCCGGGCAGACGGTGCGCGTCCTCGACGACTTCAGCACCGGCGACCGCGGCAACCTGGCCCACCACTCGCCCCACCATGTGGAAGTGCTGGCCGGCAGCGTGACCGACCCCGAGGCGGTGGCGCGGGCCGTCGCCGGGGTGTCGGTCGTTTACCACCTCGCGGCGATGGCCAGCGTCGCCAAGAGCCTCGAAGACCCCGTCGCCTGCCACGCCGTCTGCGCGACCGGCACGCTGAACGTGGCCAACGCCGCCCGGCTGGGTGGCGTCAAGCGGGTCGTCTACGCCGCCAGTTCCAGCGCGTATGGCGCGGCCTCCGACCCCGCCGGGCAGGGCGAGGAGACGGCCCTGAACCCGCTCTCGCCTTACGCCGCGTCTAAACTCGCCGGCGAGAACACCCTGGAAGCCTTCGCCGCGAGTTACGGCCTCGAAACGGTGCGGCTGCGCTTCTTCAACATCTTCGGCCCGCGGCAGCGCGCCGACAGCCCGTACTCCGGCGTGATCGCCATCTTCACCGGCTTGCTGACGGCGGGAAAGGCCCCCGTCGTCCACGGCGACGGCTTGCAGGTGCGCGACTTCGTGGCCGTGGCCGACTGCGTGCAGGCGCTCCTGAAGGCCGGCGCGACGCCTGGCGTGTCGGGGCGGGCCTTCAACGTCGGCACGGGCCACGGAGTGACGGTCCTCGACCTCGTGGCCGCGTTGAACCGCGTGCTGGGCACCGCCATCGCGCCGACGCACGCCGCGGCGCGGCCGGGCGACGTACGCTTCTCGCTGGCGAAGATCGGCCGCATCCGCGAAGCGTTGGGCTACCAGCCGTCGGTGAGCTTCGAGGAGGGCCTGCGACGCACCGTCGAGTGGTACGAGACGCAGGGCGCGTAGGTGCCTTCTGGCGAGCGGGGGACGACAGTCCCCCGAGTGGACCCCCACGGCGTGGGGCCTTCCCGGTGTCGATGTGGATTCGGAGGACTGTCGTCCCCCACTCGCCGGGATCGACTTGCCTCACTTTCTCGCGCAAGGTTCGTTGACCGGGGCGTCCGTTACGGGTTATCTTGCGCTTCCTACCTTCGGCCCGCCTCGGAGCGTGCGACCATGCGACGACTACTGGCTTGCGCACTCTTGGGCTGCCTCACGGCCACCGCGACGCCCGCCCAGCCGTCGCCGCTGCCCCCCGCCTTGCCGCCAACGGTCGCCCCGGCGGCCCCGCCGGCGATGCCCGCGAACCCCGACGGGCTGCCCACGACGCCGGGGGTGCCGTTCGACCCCGCGAAGATCAAGTGGCCCACCGAGGTCAACGGCAAGACGATCGCGGCGGTCGTCATCGAGTTGAAGAACGCCGACCCCGCGGTGCAGGAGGCGGCGCTCCGGTCGGTCCCGCTGTTCGGCCCCGAGGCGGCCCGCAAGGTGGCGATGCACCAGGTCGTCGCCATGACCGACGACGCGGACCCCGGCGTCCGGGCGAACGCGGTGATCCTGATCGGCACCGTCGGCTTCGACAACGCCAAGGACTTCAACGAGGCCGTCGCCCGGCTCGGCGGGGTGCTGACGAAGTCGGTCAAGGGGAGCGTTCTGCGGCTGCACGCCACGCGATCGCTGGCTAACCTCGGCCCCGATGCCTACGCCGCCATCCCGGCGCTGTGCGCCGTGTCGGACGACACCTCGTGGGAGGTCCGCGCTGCTGTCGCCGACGCCCTCGGCCGGCTCGGCGCGGCGGCCTACGAGCAGACCACGGTCGTCGAAGGCCCGACCACGATGAAGGTCCCGACGCTCAAGCGCGAGGCGAACCGCGCGGCGATGCAGAAGCTCGGCTTCGTGCTGCTCAAGGACCCGAGTTCCGTCGTGCGCATGGAGACGTGCCAGGCGCTGGTGACGCTGGGGCCGCCGCACACCGCCGACCCCGCAAAGTACCAGGCGGCCAGCCAGCCGTTCATCGACGCCATCGCCGCGCGGCTGCGGCTTGAAAAGGAGCCGGTCGTCAAGGTTTGGCTCAACCTCTTGCACATGATGTACGACGAGCGCGTCTTCGACGTGACGCTCAAGCTCCTGGTCGCGGACGTGAACTCGCCGGACACCGCCGTCCGGCTGCAGGCGATGTCCGCGCTCAACGTGCTGGGGCCGAAGTCGTTGCCCGCCCTCGACGCCGTGGCCCGCGCGCTGCGGACTGGGGACACGCCGGTGCAGGTCGTGGCGATCCAGACGATGGTGTCGATGGGCGAATACTCGGCGCGGACGGTGCTGCCCGAACTCGAACGCTTCGTCGCCGAGACGCCGGCCGACGCCAAGCACGCGGACATCCGCGCCTACGCCGAGGCCGGCGCGAAGGTTCTTCGCAAGAACAAGCCCGCCGCCGTGCCGGTCGTGGCGAAGCCGTAGGCCGTCGCGGCACGGGGTTCGCAGGGTTTGGTTGCGATAACCCCGACCCCCGAGGCCACCCGCCGTGAGCACCGTCACCAAAGTCGATTCGAGCCACGCCCCCAGCGGCGACATGGGCCAAGTCTACCTCGCCGCCGGCAATAGCGTCGCCATGCGGTTGTGGCGCGACGAGGCACCCGGCGACCCCAAGCCGGCGACGGCCCGCGACTACGAGACTATCGGCTACGTCGTGGCGGGCCGCGCCGAGTTGCACGCCGACGGCAAGGTCCTGGCGTTGAACCCCGGCGACTCGTGGTGCGTGCCGCGGGGGGCGAGCCACACCTACAAAATTCTCGAGCCGTTCACCGCCGTCGAGGCAACCTCGCCGCCGGCCCAGGCCCACGGCCGCGACAAAGCCTGACCCCGGCGGGCGGGGCGCGCTTACAATGGGGGGCCGACATTCCCCCGCCCGGAGCTTGACGATGCCCGCCACGATGTCCGCGACCGGATACGACCTGACCCCGCTGCCGCCCGACGAGATCGACCGCCGCGCGGCCAGCCTGACCGCCGACGAGCGCCGCGTGCTGCTCGCTCACGGCACCGAAGCCCCGTTCTGCGGAGGCCTGCTGCGCGAGAAGTCGGCCGGGGTCTACTCCTGCCGGCTGTGCGACTTGCCGCTGTTCAAGTCGGCGGCGAAGTTCGAGAGCGGCACCGGCTGGCCGAGCTTCTTCGAGCCGTTCGACCCCGCCCACGTCGCCGCGATCGTCGATCGCAGTCACGGCATGGCACGCACGGAGATCCGTTGCGGCCGCTGCGACAGCCACCTCGGCCACGTCTTCGAGGACGGCCCCCGCCCCACCGGCCTACGGTACTGCCTGAACTCCGTGGCGCTGCAATTTACGGCGGGTTGACAGTAAGAATTTGGCCGCGGAGACGCAGAGTCGCGGAGAAAACCGAAACCTTGTGTTCAAACCTCGACTCTGCATAGGTCCATTGTGAACGCCGGACGAAATCCAACTCAAGGGTTTCGGTTTTCTCCGCGACTCTGCGTCTCCGCGGCCAAATTCTGACCGAGACGTTCGCCGCCTATCAGAAGACTCTCACGCTCCGGCGGTTACAATGAAAATGAGAACGGCTCCCCCTCGCCCGGACGCCCCCGCACCATGACGCTCCTCGACAGCCTCGCCCGCCGTGGGTTGATCGCCCGCGACGACCTCAACCGCGCCGAGGTCGCGGTCGCGGCGGCCCCGGACAAGCCGGCGCACTTCACGCTGCTCGAGAAAGGCTTCATCAAGGAGGAGCCGCTTTACGACATGCTCGCCGACGAATTCGGCCTGCCGTTCGTGGACCTGACCACGGCGACGATCGACACGCAGGCCCTCGTCGGGATGCCGCAGAAGCTCGTCCACCGCCGCAACATCTTGCCAATCGCCCGGCAGAACGGCACCCTCGTCGTGGCCACCGGCGACCCCTACGACGCCTACGCCCTCGACGAATTGAGTACCCTGACCGGGCTGACCGTGCAGCCGGTGCTGGGCAGCCCGCGCGAGATTTCGCGGCTCATCAAGCAGCACTTCGGCGTCGGCGGCGACACCGTCGCGGCCCTCTCCGAGGAGGCGGCGGCCAAGGACGACCTCGAACTGCTCGAAGACATCGAGGCCGACGACAGCGAGTTGGCCAAGCAGGCCAGCGAGGCGTCGGTGGTCAAGCTCGTCAACCAGATTCTCGTGGAGGCTGCCAACGAACGCGCGTCGGACATCCACATCGAGCAAGAAGAAACCGGCATCAAGATTCGCTACCGCATCGACGGCCTGTTGCAAGAGCAACGCCTGCCGCCGGAGATCAACCGCTTCCAGGCGGCGATCGTGTCACGCCTGAAGATCATGGCGCGGCTGAACATTGCGGAGAAGCGGTTGCCGCAGGACGGCCGCATCAAGATGAAGGTGCAGGGCCGCGAGGTCGATGTGCGGGTGTCGATCATCCCCATGTCCCACGGCGAGGGGATCGTCATGCGTCTGCTCGACAAGGGCCGCATGGTGTTCAACCTCAAGAACATCGGCATGTACGGCGAAACCGACCGCGTGTTCCGCCAGCTCATCGACCGGCCCCACGGTATCGTGATCGTCACCGGCCCCACCGGCTCCGGCAAATCGACGACCTTGTACTCCGCGCTTAATGAGGTGAAGTCGGAGACGGTCAAGATCATCACCGTCGAAGACCCCGTCGAGTACCAGCAGGCCGGCATTTGCCAGATTCAGACGCACGCCAAGATCGGCTTGACGTTCTCGGCGGCCCTGCGAAGTATCTTAAGGCACGACCCCGACATCATTCTCATTGGCGAGATGCGCGACAAGGAGACCAGCGAGGCGGCGATCCAGGCGTCGCTAACGGGGCACCTCGTCTTCTCGACGCTGCACACCAACGACGCCCCGAGTGCCTTCACGCGGCTAATCGACATGGGCGTCGAGCCGTTCCTGGTGGCGAGTACCGTCGAGGGGATCATGGCGCAGCGGCTGGTGCGGACCTGCTGCCCCGACTGCAAGTCCGAGTACGCCCCCGCCCCCGACGACCTGCCGATCGACTTCCCCACGAAGACCGCCGACGGCAGCCCGCTGAAGCTGTGGAAGGGCACCGGCTGCCGCTCGTGCCGCCAGTCCGGCTACCGCGGCCGCACCGGCATTCACGAACTGCTCGTCAACACCGACCTGATCCGCGACCTCGTCGTGCAGCGCGTCAACTCCAGCGTGATCCGCCTCGAAGCGCTCAAGAACGGCATGAGGACGCTGCGCCAGGACGGCTGGGGCAAGGTCCTGATGGGCCGCACGACCGCCGACGAAGTCGGCCGCGTCACCGCCGGCGACGTGTCCTGACGGCCCGCCCACTCCCTCCCCAAGGTCCCCCGTCATGCGCACCCTCGCAGTCTTCTTGGCGTTCGCGGCGACGGCGTCGGCCGGGCCGCCGAACGTCGTGTTCCTCTTGGGCGACGACCAGGGCATGGCCGACTACGGCTTCCTCGGGCACCCGCACGTCCGCACGCCGCACCTCGACAAGCTCGCCGCGGAGAGCCTGACCTTCCCGCGCGGGCACGTGCCGACGAGCCTGTGCCGGGCCAGCCTGGCGACGATGATCACCGGGCTGTACCCGCACCAGCACCTCATCACCTCGAACGACCCCCCGATGCCCAAGGGCGCGACCCTCGGCACGGCCAACAAGGACGCCACCTACGTCGCGCAGCGGGCCGAGATGGTCGCGCTGTTCGAGCGGTCGCCGAACCTGGCCAGGATGCTCGGCGAGAAGGGCTACGTCAGCCTGCAAGCCGGCAAGTGGTGGGAGGGCAACGCCTGCCGCTGTGGCGGCTTCACGGAGGGGATGACGCTGGGCGACCCGGCCAAGGGCGGCCGCCACGGCGACATTGGCCTGACCATCGGTCGGGAGGGCCTGAAGCCGGTCGTCGCCTTCCTGGACGGGGTCAAGGCGTCGGGCAAGCCCTTCTACCTGTGGTACGCGCCGATGATGCCGCACACGCCGCACAACCCCCCGGCCCGCCTCCTCGACCACTACCGGGCCAAGACCGACTCCTTGTACGTGGCCAAGTACTGGGCCATGTGCGAGTGGTTCGACGAAACCGTCGGCGGCGTGCTGGCCGAACTCGACGCCCGCGGGTTGGCGGAGAACACCGTCGTCGTCTACCTGCACGACAACGGCTGGATTCAGGACCCCAAGGCGGACGGCTTCGCCCCCAAGTCGAAGCGCTCGCCGTACCAGACCGGCGTGCAGACCCCCATCCTGATCCGCTGGCCCGGCAAGGTGACGCCGGCCCGCAACGACGCCCCGGTCAGCTCGATCGACCTGGTGCCGACCGTGCTGGCTGCTCTTGGCGCGAAGCCGACGCCGGCGATGCGCGGGCTGAACCTCCTCGACGCGGCGGCCGTCAAAGCCCGCCCGGCGGTGTTCGGCGAAATCTTTGAGCACAACGCCGTTGACGTGCGCGACCCGGCGAAGAACCTGCTCTACCGCTGGGCGATGGACGGCCGCTGGAAGCTGATCGTGCCGAACGCCGACCGGCTCCCCCGCGCCGGCGTCGAACTCTACGACCTCCGCGAAGACCCGCTGGAAGCGACGAACCTCGCGGCCGGGCAAGCCGACCGCGTGGCGGCGATGCGCCAGTCGCTCGACGCCTACTGGCCCGGCAAGTGACGGCCCCACGGCACCAACCCAGGACGCACGACCGATGCCCGACTTCACCTACACCGCCGTCTCGAACGCCGGCACGAAATCGACCGGCACCATTTCCGCCGGCAACGACCGCGAGGTCGCGGCGCTGCTCGACGCGCGCGGGCTGTTCCCCGTCACGATCGCCGTCTTGCGCGAGGCCGGCAAGTCGCGCTTCAGCTTCGGCCGCGGCGGGGTCAGTGGCCGGCACCTGGCGACGTTCTACGCCCAGCTCGCGGACCTGCTGCACGCCGGGGTGCCGCTGCTTCGCTCGCTCGAACTCCTCGAAAAACAGTCGCCCAACGTGCGGCTGCAAGGAGTTTTGCGCGAGGTACGCATGAAGGTCGCCGACGGCACGGGGCTGGCCCAGGCGATGGGGATGCACCCGAACGTCTTCAACGAACTCGCCGTTAGCATGGTCCGCGCCGGCCAGGAGGGCGGCTTCATGGAGGACGTGCTGAAGCGCATCGCCGTGTTCGTCGAGCGCGAGCAGGACTTGAAGTCGAAGGTGATCGGCTCGCTGGCCTACCCCGGATTCCTGGCGGTGGTGGGCTTCATCGTGATCAACATCTTAATCATCTTCTTCGTGCCCAAGTTCGAGGACATCTTCGCCAAGATGCGCGACAAGGGCGAGTTGCCGCTGATTACCGAAATGCTGCTCACAGTGTCGCACTTCCAGCAGTCGTGGCGCGGGGCGTTGACGGCGGTCCTCGCCTTCGCCGGCTTCGTCGCCTTCGCGCGCTGGACCCGCGGCAGCGGCCGCACCTGGGCCGACGGCATGCGCATCCGGATGCCGCTGTTCGGCCCCGTGTTCCTGAGCCTGGCGCTGTCGCGATTCACGCGCATCCTGGGCACCATGCTCCAGAACGGCATCCCGATCCTGAAGGCCCTCGCGATTGCGAAGGACTCGACTGGCAACAAGGTCCTGTCGCACGCCATCGAGGAGTCGGCCGAGAACATCACCGCCGGGCAAAAGTTGGCCGACCCGCTGCGTCGCTCGAAATACTTCCCCGTCGATGTGGTCGAGATGATTGCGATTGCCGAGGAGTCGAACAACCTCGAAAAGGTGCTCATCGACATCTCCGACGGCCTCGAAAAGCGGACCGCCCGCAACCTCGACCTGATGGTCAAGTTGCTGGAGCCGCTGATGCTCCTGATCATGGGTATGGCGGTGCTGGTGGTCGTCCTGGCGCTACTGCTGCCGATCTTCAACATGGGCAACCAGGTCGGCGGCGACTCGCCGGGGGGGTGAGGACTGGCGAGCCGTCGGCGTGAGCCGGCGGTTTCTCAGCCTGCGAGCGCCTTGAAACCCCCGGCTCACGCCGACGGCTCGCCGAAACCGTCGCTCCGATCCCGGCGTCGGCGTTTCTCTCATGACCTGTTAAGCCCCCCTTCGGCTATAGTTCACGTACAGCCCGCCTGCCCCTCCTCGGGAGCCTCTGCCATGACGACTCGCCCCGCCCGCCAAACGCGCCGCCGCCCGGCGTTCACGCTCGTCGAAGTCCTCGTCGTCATGGTGATCCTCGTGATCATCGCCGGGGCCGCGACCGTCGCCACCTTCTCGTACCTCGACAAGGCCAAGCGGCAGGAATTCAAACTGAAAGCGCAGAAGATCGAGAGCGCCGCGAAGGCGTACCAAGCCCTCTACGAGACCTACCCGACCGACCCGAGCCAGCTCGTCCAGCAAACCCCGGACGGCTCCGCGCCGCTCATCGAAGGCGGACAGTCGGCCGTGCTCGACCCGTGGGGCCAGCCGATGCAAATGTCGATCGTCACGGACGACACAGGCTCGACCCGGATTCGTGTCACGTCCAACGGCAGCGGCGCGACGCTCGCGTACCCAGACCGGTAACGTCAGTCACGGTTCCTCTGCCCCCGCTCTGAGGTCGCCCGCCCCATGTTGACCGCCCGCCGCCCCGCCGCTCGCCGCCCCGGCGTCTCGCTCGTCGAAGTGATTGTCACCATGGCGGTTCTCGTCGCCATCGGCGGCATCCTCGCGCCGACCTTCCGCACGATGGGCCGCGACACCAAGTCGAAGGCCGGTGCCGACACCCTGCGCGGCCGCATCGCCGACGCCCGCGGCGCGGCCATCGAGGACGGCCGGCCGTACCGCCTCGCGGTCTCCACCGACGGCAAGCGGGTGCGGGTCGCGCCCGACGCCCAGGCCTTCGTGACGATGGCCGCCCACACCGAGGAGGACGACGCCGGCCCGCTCGTCGCCGAGAGTACGCTGCCGCCGGACGTGACCGCCACGACGCAGCACGAGGACGGCTCGCAGGCCACGCCCGACGAGGCCGGCTGGGTCCGCGTCGCCACCTTCCAGCCGGACGGCACCTGCCGCGAGGACACCGCCACCGTCAAGATCAGCGAGCCGGGAGTCAGGGCCATCACCATCCGCATCCGCGGGCTGACCGGGTCGGCCGTCACCGAGGTCGGCACCGCCCCAGGGAAGCCGTCGTGACCCTCCGCGCCAACCCCGCCACCCGCCCCGCCCGGCCGCACCAGCGCGCCGGGCTGTCGCTTTTGGAGGTCCTCGTCGCGCTCGCCATCTTCCTGATGTCGCTCGCCGCGATCGCGGGCCTCGTCGATTTCGGCGCGGAGCGCGCGCAGGCCGCCGCCATGACGACCCTCGGCACCCGGCTCGCTCAGAGCAAACTGGCCGAAGTCGAGGCCGGCCTGACCCCGCCCAACTCGTCCGAGTCGGGCACCTTCGACGACGAGCCCGACTGGACGTACAGCCTCGAAGCGGGGGCCGCGCTCGCCGCCAACACGTACCCCGTGACCGTGACCGCCCGCCGGGAGATGGGCGGCCGCAAGTACGAGGTCGCCCTGACGCAAGTCGTCTTCGACCCCGCCTTCCAGGGCAACGCCGCCGCCGTGGTCAAGCCGACGGCGACTACCGCCACCACGACGGGGGTTAAGTGATGCTCGCCCACCGCCGGACCCGCCGCGGCTACACGCTGCTCGAAGTGCTGCTCGCCAGTGTCGTCGCCGTCGTGCTGCTCGGGGCACTCTACGCCGCGCTCGAGGTGACGCTGGTCCGCATGGATGTGAACCGCAACGTCATCGTCGCCAACGACCTGAGCCGCGCGGTTTTCAACCGCCTCACCGCCGACCTGTCGAACGCTCTCGGACCGCTGCCGCCCAAGTCCGGCGGGGACGGCACCACCGGCAGCGCCGCCGCGACCGCAGCCGCCCCGGCAACGACCTCCACGACGACGACGGCCACCGCCGACGCCACGGCGTCGAGCGCGGCGAGTGCCCCCGACGCCTCCGGTAGCGCCGCTTCCTCCGGCGTCAACGTGCCGCTCGGGGCCGGCGTCGTCGGCACCGACAAGCAGCTTTCGCTGTTCCTCAGCCGCCTGCCGGCGGCGCTGACCGACCTCGACGTGATCAACGCGACCGACGTGGCCCTGCCGAGTGACTTGCGCAAGGTGACGTACTACCTCGCCACCGACGGCGGCCTCGCCCGGCAGGAGCAGCCGTGGGTCACCGCCGAGGGCGTCTGGAACGCGACCGACCCCGACCGCGCCAACGAGGCGGCCGAGGTGATCGCGCCGGAGGTTCTCGACGCCACCTTCGAGTATTACGACGGCGGCACCTGGCAGTCGTCGTGGGACGGCTCCGCAACCGCCATCGACGGCACCTCACTGACCGGCCCGCCGCGCGCCATCCGCGTCACGCTGGTGCTGCAATTCGCCACGCGGGGGGTCCTCCAGCAGAAGCGCGTCTCGCAGACGATTCCGCTCCGCGCCGCCGTCGGCAACTACTTGCCGGCCGACCCCGCCCCCGCCACGACGACCGCGACCCCGGCCGCCACGACAGGAGGCATGTGATGCGCTCACGCATGACCCACCCCGCCGCGAAGCCGCGTAAGGCGTACGTCCTGATCGCCGTGCTGATCGTCGTGACGGTTTTGTCGCTGGCGGCCTACCGCTTCACCGACGCCATGACCTCCGAGTACACGGTCGCCGCCCGCTCGGCCGAGGCAGCCCAGACGAAGGCGTTCGCCGCGTCCGGCGTCCACTACGCGATGGGGATGTTGTCGGACCCCGCCGCGTTCTCGGGCACGCTGGGCTACAACCCTTACGACAACCCCGCCGCCTTCTCCGCCCAGCCCGTCGGCCCCGCCACCAAGCGCAACGGCGGCCGCTTCAGCCTGATCAGCGTCGGCGACACCTACACCGGCAGCGGCGAGTCGCGCTACGCCGTGCGCTACGGCGTGACCGACGAGAGCGCGAAGCTCAACCTCAACAGCCTGATGCGGCTCGACCCCAGCGGCGACGCCTTGGCGAAGGCCCTGCTCAACCTGCCGAATATGACGGCCGACATCGCCGACGCCATCGTCGATTACCTCGACGCCGACGATACCCCGCGCCCCGCCGGGGCCGAATCGTCATACTACGCGGGACTCAGCCCCCCCTACCGCGCGAAGAACGGCCCCTTGAACAGCGTCGATGAACTCCTGATGGTCCGCGGGGTCACGCCGCAGTTGCTGTTCGGCAGCGACCGCAACCGCAACGGCAAGCTCGACCCCGGCGAGGACTCCGGCACCGACTTCGGCCGCGGCTGGGCCGAGTTCCTGACCGTCTACGGCCACGAACTCGACACGAGCTTCGACGGCACCCCGCGCCTGTACCTCAACGACGCCGACCTCGACGCCCCAACGCTGTACGGCCAACTCACCGCCAAGCTGCCGCCGGGCCTGGCCGATTACGTCATGGCTGCTCGCCTCTACGGCACGACCTCGACGGCCCCGGTCGCACTCTCGTTGACCGTGTCAACGAGCGCCGGGACTTCAGGTAGCTCCGTGTCGAACTCGAAGACGGCCACGGCGACGAAGGCCACGACACCGACCACCGGCGACACCGACAGCACCAAGGCCAGCACGCCAGCGACGCGGATGGGGTCGGCGCAAGAGTTGAACGCCGCCGTCGCGGCCACGCTCGCCGCCAGCTCGGCCCCGCGGATGAAGAGCCAGGTCAAGTCGATGACGGCGCTCTTCAACACCCAGGTGACGCTGCCCAAAGTGACCGGGGCACCGGCGAACGCCCCGACGGTGAGCGTCGCCAGCCCGCTGAACACGCCGGCCAACGTCGCCGCGATGTTGCCGGCGTTGATGGAGTTCACGACGACGCGCGACCCGGCGGCCGACTTCGACATGACGCCGCGCGTCAACGTGACGACCGCGCCGCCGGAAGTCTTGCTCGGGCTGCCGGGCCTGGTGCAAGCCGACGTGGACGCCATCGTCGCCGCCCGCGCCGGCCTCGACCCCGCCGACCCCGCCACGACGACCGGGGCCTTCCTGGTGACCGTCGCGGGCCTGTCGCCGGCGAAGTTCGCGGCGGTGATGCCCTACGTCACCGGCAAGACGATGGTCTACAGGGTCCACAGCGTCGGCTACTTCGGCAAGGGCGGGCCGTCGTCGCGCGTCGAGGCGGTCATCGACACGAATAATGGCACGCCGCGCATCCTGTACTACCGCGACGTGACCGAACTCGGCAAGGGCTTCGACCTGCCCCGCTGACCCGCCCCCGGAGACGTGCCGTGTCCCGCTTCTTGGCCCTCGACCCCGACGCCCGCGGGCTGTTCGTGCTTGCGGGCACCGTCACCAAGGCCGGGCCGCAGGTCGAGCACGCCTTCGCGTTGCCCGCCGGCCCCGACGACGCCCGGCCGCTGACCCCCGCCGGCATGGCCGCGCTCGGGGCGAAGCTCAAGGACGCGCTGAAGCAGGCCGGCATCGCCCCCGCGCCGGTGCTGCTGGTGTTGGGACGCGACCGCGTCATCTTCAAGGACGTGGACTACCCGCCGTCGTCCCCCGCCGACGAGCCGGCGATCGTGCGCGGCCAGGCCGGGCGCGACCTCGTCGAGGCCCTCGGCGACGTGCTGATGGACTACACGCCCTTGCCGCGCCGGGCGACCTCGCCCAACGCCGAGGCCGACCCGCTGCGGCAGGCCCAAGTCGTGATCGTTCGCAAGGACGTGGTCGTCGGGGCGCGCGAACTCTGCGACGCCGCCGGGCTGCGGCTCGCCGGCGTCACCCCCCGCCCTTACGCGCTGGCCGCCGGCCTGCCGCCGTCACCGACGGGTGGCGTCCAGGCGGTCGCGAGCGTCTGGGACGGCGGCGGCGAGTTCGTCGTCTGCCGCGGCCTCGAAGTCCTCTACGCCCGCACGCTGAGCGCCGCGGCCCACCAGAGTGACACGGCGCTGGCTGGCGAGTTGAAGCGCAACCTGACCGTCTACGCCGGGCAGCGCGGGGCGGCTGCCGTCGAAGTCCTCTACGTCGCCGAGGCCGGCCGCGGCGGGGTCGCCGGCCGGCTCGCCGACCTGCTGCCGCTGCCGGTGCGGCCGCTCGACCCGTGCGTCGGCAACCCCGCCACCGCCGGGGTCGCCGACGCCTTGCGGGGCCGCTTCGCCGCGCCGCTGGGCCTGCTCTGGCTGCGCGGCCACGGCCCGGTCCTGCCGATCAACTTCACCGTCCCGCGCCAGCCCAAGGCCGAGCCGACCAAGACGCGCTCCAAGGTCCTCGTCGGCGGCCTCGTCGCCGCGGCGGTCCTCGCGGTCGTCGGCGGCCTCGGCTTCCTCGAACTGCAGAAGGCCGACGACCGCATCGCCGGCTTGCAGTCGCGGAAGGCCGACTTCGAGGCCGAACTGAAGCGCAGCGAACTCGACATGAAGCGGCTCGCCGCCGTGGACGAGTTCGAGGCCCGCCAGGTGGTCTGGCTCGACGAGCTGTACGACCTCGCCGACCGCGTCCCCGACGTGTCGAAGGTCACCGTCACCCTCTTCGACGGCGACCCCCCCAGCGCAGCGTCCAAGCTCGCGCCGCGGCCGGGGCAGGCCGCGACCGACCCCAAGCTGGCGAAGCTCGCGCCCGTCGCGCGGCTGAAGGTCAGCCTGCGCGGGGCAGACGACAAGGCGTTCCAGCGGGCCTACGACGGCTTCCAGGCCGACAGGTTCTACGCCGACACCAAGAAGACGATCCAGGGCGACGCCGGCGGCAAGGGCCAACTCTTCGAGTTGCAGACCAACGTCCTGCGCCGCTCGGCCGCCGACTACCTGCGGCAACTGAGCGTGGCCTTCCCGACCCGCAAGGCCCCGACCGACGACCCCGACGCGCCTCCCGCCGGCGACGACGAACTCCCCGGAGGCAACTGACGTGACCCCCCGCGATCGCTCCCTCGCCGCGCTCCTCGGCGGCGTTCTGGTCCTCGCCGTCGCCGGCTTCCTCGGCTACTTCCTCCTCTACGCCCCCCTCCAAACGAAGACCGCGCAGGCCGACGCCCTCGCCGGCGAGGTCGCCGAGCAGGAGGCCAAGCTGCTCAAGGTCCGCCAGGAGTTGCCGCGTTACCAACTCGCGGTCAAGCGCAGCCTGCCGGCCAACGTCGATCAGTCGCGGCAGGAGTACGACGCGGTGGTGACGCAACTGATGCGCGACGCCAAGGTGCCGCGCACGTCGCTGACCGTGAAGCCCAAGGCCGTCGAGGGCAAGGCGGCCCCCGAGCTGTCGCCCAAGCGGCCGGCCTACACCCGCGTCGGCCTCGAGGTCACGCTCAGCAAGGTGAGCCTCGCGACGGTGATCGACGTGCTGAAGCGCTACTACCAACTGAACCTGTTGCAGCAGATCACGAAGTTCAGCGTCAAGAAGTCCGACCAGGCCAAGGACGCCGCGACGCCGCGGGGGTCGCTCGTCGCCGACCGCGCCGACCTCGACGTGACGCTCGTGACCGAGGCGATTGTTCTGGACGGGGCCGAGGCGCGGCGGTCGCTGTTGCCGGTGTCGGCCGGGTTCGGGGCGGTCGGCGGTGGGGCCGGCCTGCTGACGCTCGAGCAGTCGCCCGGCCCGGCCCGCGGCCTGACGCCGCTGCAACTCGTGCGGACGCTCGCCGCCGCCGACCGCGATTACTCGCTGTTGCTGGTCAAGGACGTGTTCCACGGGCCGCCCCCGCCACCGCCCGCGGCCGTCGCCGCCAAGCCGCCCGCGCCGCCCAAGGAGGACACGAGTGCCTTCATCCGCGTCACGGGCCTGGCCCGCAACCCGGACGGCTCCGGGACGGCCGTCATCGAGGACCTGGCGTCGAAGCAGGAGTACGTCGTCGATCTCGCCTGGGTGGACGCGAAGCTCACGCCGGCGGTGACGAAGTTCTACTACAGCATCAAGGGCGTGAAGAAGTCGTACGACCCCGCGCCGGACCTCGACATCGGCGAGGCGTCGAGCGGCACGGCCCGGCAGTTCCGCGTCGTCGGCTTCGCCGAGGACGGCTTGGTCCTCGCCGACCTGAGCGCCACTGGGGCTACCCCGGCCAAGCGGCCGGCCCCCGGAGGCAGTCGCCAACGCGGCGGTAAGGCCCCGGCGAAGGTCTCGACGCCGGTCGAGGCGGACGGCGAGGCGTCGGCGGAGCGGGTGTACTTGTGGAGGCTGGGCCAGTCGCTCGACCAGGCGGCCGAGCTGACCGGCGAGGCGCGCGACAAGGCGGTCCGCTTGGCCCAGGGCTTGCCGGCGACGCCAGACGTGGCCCCGACGCCCCGCGCGGCGGGCGACTGACCCCCGCCCGCGGCCAACCGCGGCCCGTCGGAATTCGGCACGCCGGCGCTTTTCGCTTGCACGCCGACTAGGAATGGTTATGCTCTGGCAACCTGCCTACCGCGCCTCGGGCGCGTCCGCGAACGCCCACCCTCGCCGCACCCCATCGACAGGACGCCTGCGCATGAGGTCCCTCTGTCTGCTCGCTTTAGTCTGTTGCGCCGCGCCCGCGGCCCGCGCCGCCGAGGTGCCGCTCGAAGAACTGATCGACGCCCGCGTCGCGGAGAAGCTGCGGGCCGACGGCGTCACGCCGGCGCGGCAGGCCGACGACGCCACGCTCGTCCGCCGGCTGACGCTCGACCTCGTCGGCCGAATCCCCACCGGCGTGGAGTCGGACGCTTACGTCAAGTCGGCCGACCCGGCGAAGCGTGCCCGGCTCGTCGATCGGCTGATCGCCTCGCCCGGCTACGCCCGCTACCAGGCGGTGCTCTTCGACGTGATGCTCTCCGACCGCCCCGGCGTGGGCGGCAAGCCGGTCAAGCCCGGCAAGGGCGGCAGCCTTCAAGAGTACCTGACGCTCGCGCTGCGCGAGAACCGGCCGTGGGACGTGGTGTTCCGCGACCTGATGTTGCCCAGCGAAGACGACCCCGCCAAGCGCGGGTCGGCCGAGTACCTGCGGCCGAAGCTCGCCGACCTCGACAAGCTCACCGCCGACGTGTCGGTGGCGTTCTTCGGCGTCAACGTGAGCTGCGCGCAGTGCCACGACCACCCGAGCGTGAAGGACTGGACCCAGGAGCACTTTTACGGGCTGAAGGGCTTCCTCGCCCGCACCTACGACGCCGGCGGCTACGTCGCCGAGCGCGGGGCGGGCCTGGTGAAGTACAAGCCGACGCAGGGGCCGGAGAAGTCGGCCCGGCTCATGTTCCTCACCGGCACGGCGGTCTCGACGCCGACGGTTCGGGAACCCGACAAGGACGAGCAGAAGCGCGACAAGGAGGCCCTCGACAAGGCCAAGGCAGACAAGTCGGCCCCGCCGGCCCCCGCGTACAGTGCGCGGGCCGAACTCGTGAAGGTGGCATTGCAGCCGAAGGAGAGCGACTACTTCGCCAGGTCGATCGTCAACCGCCTCTGGCACCGCTTCCTCGGCTACGGCCTCGTCAACCCGCTCGACCAGATGCACGCCGCCAACGAGCCGTCGCACGCCGCGCTATTGGCCGAACTCGCCGACCGGGTGAGGGCCGCCAAGTACGACCTCGCGGCCCTCACGCGCGGCATCGTCCTGAGCCAGGCGTACTCACGCGACACGGTGTTCGGCAGCGAGTCGCACCCCGCGCCCGAGAGCTTCGCCGTCGGCCGCCTGCGGGCGCTGACCCCGCAACAGTTGGCGACCTCGCTGAAGCTCGCCGCGGCCGACCCCAAGACGTTCGAGGACCTCAAGCCCGACGAGTTCGAGAAGCGCATCGAGCAGGCCGAGCAGTCGGCCAAGGGCTTCGCGGCGCTGATCGCGCAGCCGGGCGTTGACCTCTTCCAGATCGGCGTGGCCGAGGCGTTGCTGTTCAGCAACGGCGACCGCGTCGGCAGGGAGTTCCTCACCGACGGGGCCGGCTCGCTGCTCGCCCGCGCTAAGTCCGAGACGGACCCGACCGCTGTCGCCCGGCTGATCGTGCAATCGACCTACGGCCGGCCGGCGACCGCACCGGAAGTCGAGGCGCTGACCGCTTACTTGACGGCCCGCGCCGACCGCCCAGTCGAGGCCCGCCGGCAACTGTTGTGGGCACTCGTCGCCAGCCCCGAATTCCGCTTCAACCACTAACTCCGGGAGTGCGCCATGCCCCGCTCGTTCTTCTGCGGCTCCGCCGACCACTCGCCCAGCCGGCGCGGCTTCCTTGGCACCGCCGCGGCCTTCGCTGGGATGTCGGCCCTCGACGCGCTCTCGACGCCGGCGCTGGCCGGGGAGTTGAAGAAGCGGCAGAAGCGCGTCATCCTGCTCTGGCTCGCCGGCGGCGCGAGCCAACTCGAGACGTGGGACCCCAAGCCGGGCGCGAGCACCGGCGGGCCGTTCCGCGCCATCCCGACCGACGTGCCCGGCACCCACATCTCCGAGCTGATGCCCGAGATGGCCAAGCGGATGAAGACGACGTGCGTGATCCGCGGGCTGAACACGAAGAACGGCGACCACGGCGGCGCGGCCAAGATGATGATGCGCGGCCGCATGGACGTGGGCGGCGTGAGCTACCCCGACCTCGGCGCGGTGCTGGCGCGCGAGATGGGCCGCGTCGATAGCAAGGTCCCCGACTACGTGACCTTCTACACGCAGACCGAGGGCCGCAGTTTCGCCCCCGGCGCGAGCGGATTCTTGGGGTCGCGCTACGCCCCGATGGAGCTAACGACGAACAACATCCCCGAGTACATCCGCAAGCTCGACGGCGTTTCGGAACTCGACCACCAGCAGCGGGCCGACCTGCGCGACCTGCTCGGCAAGCAGTTCGCCGCGGGCCGGCAGTCCGACACCCTCGGCAGCCACAACCAGGCTTACGAGCGCGTCCGCGGCATCATGGCGTCCGAGAAACTCTTCGACATCACGCAGGAGCCGCAGAAGGTCCGCGACCGCTACGGCAAGACGCAACTCGGCGAGCAGTGCCTGATCGCTAGGAGGCTCGTCGAGGCCGGGGTGCCGTTCGTGCGCGTGGCCCGCGCCTGGTGGGACAGCCACGGCCAGAACTTCGAGACGCACCAGGAGATGGTCCCCGAACTCGACCACGTCATGGCGACGCTCATCGACGACTTGACCGAACGCGGCCTGCGCGACGACGTGATGGTCGTGACACTCGCGGAGTTCGGCCGCACGCCGGCGATCAACGCCAGCCTCGGCCGCGACCACTTCGCGAGCGCGTGGAGCATGACGATGACCGGCGGCAAGGCGAAGGGCGGGGCCGTCTGGGGCAAGACCGACGACAAGGGCGCGAAGGTCGTCAAGGACGAGGTGAACGCCGGGACGCTGTTCGCGACGATTTACGAGTGCCTGGGGATCAAGCACGACAAGAGCTACCGCGTGGGGGCGCGCCCCATCCCGCTCGTCGAGCCGGGCTTCGAGCCGGTCGCGGACCTGGTGGGGTAGAATGGCCGCACCCGAACCCTCCGGAGATCGACGATGAACGGATCGCTCTCAAGCGTCCGCGACGAGGCGGAAGTCGAACGCAACGTGCAAGCCTACCGCGAGGCGAAAGGCGAACTCGATCGCGCCTACCCCCTCAAGGAGTTCGTCGCGTTCGCCGGCGGCAAGCTGGCGGCCCACTCCGGCGACTTCGAGCAAGTCGTCGCGACCCTCCAGAAGGCCGGTCACGACCCGCGTCACTGCGTCGTCGTCCGGGTCGGCGACCCGGACGAGGGCGACGCTGACATCCTCGCGACCGACCGGGTCGCGCTGTGAGTGAGCAGCGGAACCCGTACCTGGGTCGCACGCCCCGCCCGTGGCTCGAACTGCGGTTCCGCGACGCGAGCGGGGCCTCGATTGCCCTGAAGTTGGTCGCGGACACGGGGTCGCCCCAGGGGGTGATTCTGGCACCCCACTGGTTCGACAGGCTGGTGCGGTCGCGCGTCGCACCGATCCGCACGAACTTCGGCGACATGGCGGGCGGCTGGCTGCAACTGTTCATGCCGGAGGACGGGTTGGTCGAACTCGTGCGGGGGTACTCTAGCGCGAGTATCGGCGAGAAAGTCGCCAAGAGCCACCCCGACTTCGCCGGACTCGTCGGCCTGCCGATCCTCCGCCTCGGCGTCTACGGCGGCGACGCCACCGACTTCTGGTTCCGCACCCCCTCCCCCCAACCCCCCGGCACGCCATGAAGTCTCCTAGCCCTGAGTCGCTCAAGCTCGTCAAGGAATTCGGCCGGCCGTGCGCCCAGTTCGCGGTGGCGCGACTGCCGGGGTCGGGCCGCGTCTTCTGCGGCGGCTCCGACTTCAAGGTCTGCGAAGCCGACGTGACGACCCCCAAGTTCGAGCCGAAGGACCTGCAAAGCCACGGCAGCTACGTCACCACCGTCGCCCTCGCGGGCAACGTGCTCGTCAGCGGCGGCTACGACGGCAAGCTCGTCTGGTGGGACACCGCCAAGAATCAGGCGATCCGCACGACCGACGCCCACGCCACGCGCATCCGTCAGGCCGCCGCCACGCCCGACGGTGCCGTCGTCGCTAGCGTCGGCGACGACATGCTCTGCAAGCTCTGGGACGCGGCGACCGGCAAGCTCCTCCGCGAGTTGAAGGGCCACGCCGCCAAGACGCCGGCGCACTTCAACTCGATGCTCTACGCCGTTGCTTTTAGCGCCGACGGCAAGTTCGTCGCCACCGGCGACAAGGTCGGCCACGTCGCGATTTGGGAGACCGAGTCGGGCAAGCCGGTCGGCACCGTCGAGGCCCCGACGCTCTACACCTTCGACGCGGCCCAACGCATGCACAGCATCGGCGGGATTCGCTCGCTGGCCTTCAGCCCGGACGGCAAGCAACTCGCGGTCGGCGGCATGGGCAAGGTCGGCAACATCGACCACCTCGAAGGCAAGGGGCGCGTCGAGGTCTTCGACTGGAGGGCCGGCGGCAAGCCGACGCTCGAACTGCAAAGCGACAAGTTCGCCGGCCTCGTCAACGCCCTGCGCTTCGCCCCGGACGGTTCCTGGCTGCTCGCGGCCGGCGGCGCGGCCGAGGGCTTCTTCCTGTTCGCCGACCTCGCCGCCAAGAAGTTGGTGCGGCAAGAGAAGGTCGGCACGCACGTCCACGACGTGGCCCTCAGTGCCGACGCCAGAACCCTGACCGCGGCCGGGCACAACAAGCTCGCCGTCTACACTCTCGGCGACGCCGCCGCGGCTTGACCTTCCCGAACCCCGGAGCCGAACCGATGCCCCCAATGACTCGCCGCGCCGCGCTCCAAACTGCCGCCGTCGCGTTGGCCGTCCCGTCGGTTTACCGCTACTGCCGGGCCGCCCCGAGCGAAACCCTGTTGCACGTCAGCGTCGGCGCGGGCGGCATGGCCGGCGCGGACATCAACTCGCTGACCCGCAGCAAGAACCTCAAGCTCGTCGCCGTCGCCGACGTGGATACGTCCGCGGCCGATGCCCTGCGGAAGAAGTTCCCGGACGTGAAGGTCTACGCCGACTGGCGCGAGATGTACGCGCGCGAGAAGTTCGACTCGGTGAACGTGTCGTGCCCCGACCACATGCACGCCGCCCCGGCCATGCGCGCGGTCCTCGCCGGCAAGCACGTCTACGTCCAGAAGCCGCTCGCCCAAACCGTCGATGAGGCCCGGCGGCTCACGGCCGCGGCGGCGAAGGCCGGCGTCGTGTCGCAGATGGGCATCCAGATCCACTCGGCGGCCGCGCACAAGACCCTCGTCGAGGTCGTCCGCGGCGGGGCGATCGGGGCGGTGCGGGCCGTCCACAGTTGGAGCGACAAGGACTGGGGCGACGCCGGCCGCCGGCCCGACCGCGCCGACCCCGTGCCGAAGGGCCTCGACTGGGACAAGTGGCTCGGCGTCTCCGCCGAAACCCCGTACCTGGGCGGCGGCTACTACCACCCCGGCAACTGGCGCAAGCGGCTCGCCTTCGGCACCGGGACTTTCGGCGACATGGGCTGCCACATCCTCGACCCCGTCTTCGGCGCGCTCGGCGTCGGCAGCCCGAAGTCGATCGTCAGCACCGGCGACGCCCCCAACGAGACCAACTGGGGCCTGAACTGCCGCGTCGAGTTCGCCTTCCCCGGCAGCCGCTTCACGACCGAGACCGTGACGCTGACGTGGTACAACGGCAAGAGCAAGCCGCCCGCGGAGGTGCTCAAGCTGATCGAGCCGCACAAGGTCCCCGGCCAGGGGTCGATCCTCGTCGGCACCAAGGGTGTGTTGTTCTCGCCCTACGGCGGCGGGCTGCCGGTGCTGCTGCCCGCGGAGCAGTTCATCGACTTCAAGATGCCGAAGGTGCCCGGCGACGACCACTACTTGCAGTTCGTGGACGCCGCCCGCGGGGCCGGCAAGACGAGCGCGCCCTTCGACTACTCCGGCCCGCTGACCGAGGTGGTGCTGCTCGGCTGCCTGGCGACGCGCTTCCCGAAGCAGGAACTCCTGTGGGACGGCGACGCGCTGCGGGTGACGAACCTTGCCGCGGCGAACCAGTACGTCCGCAAGTCGTACCGCCAAGGCTGGGAGGAGCCGGGCCTGAGCTAACAAACGCTTTTGTCTGGAGACGTCGCGGCTGTTGCGGTAAACTGCAACTTCCCAAGGAGTGAGCAATGAACTTGCCGATCCGATTCCCGAAGGACGAGGACGTGATCGTTGAGGAGGTCGCGCGGTTTCGGGCGATGTCGCCGCAAGGCCGTATGCGGTCGATCCGGGACTTACTCGCGGCGGGGGCGTGGATGGCGTCGCGCTCCCCGAAAGCCGACTTCCTGCGTGTGTACACCCGCGAGCAGGAAGAGCTGACCCGGCAGTCCATCCGCGACTTCTGCTCACGTCATGGCTGAGCAACTGGATCATGCCTTCCGGATCGGTCGGAGTTTAGCAACGCGCGGTGGCGTCGGCTGCCGCAGTTCGGAGCGCAGGCCGGGCACCCACGAGGGGTACCCCTACAGTTCGCCTGCGGCGGAGCCGAAAGCCCGCGGCGGGGGCGGCGGAGCCGAAAATCTTGTAGGGGCATCCCCTTGTGGGTGCCCAGCCTGCGCTCCCCGCCGAGTCTTGTCTGACCCCCTCTGACTAAACTTGCCCCGCCCCAAGCGATCTCGGCATTCCGGAGCGTCGGCTGTTGGCTTCTGCCGGTGGCCGTGGTACGCTCTGCCCTTCCCGCCCCCCTCCCGTCGGTACGAACCCGCCATGCGCCACCTCGCCGCCCTGCTCGCCGTGCTGATCGCCGGCCCCGCCTTCGCCCAGGAGAAGCCCGCCGCCAAGAAGAAGGCGGACCCCGTCGTCGTCGTCGCGCCGCTCAAGGGCGAGTCGAAGACGACGCAACTCTTCGACGGCAAGACCCTCGCCGGCTGGGAGGGCTACGAAGACCTCTGGAGCGTCAAGGACGGCGTCATCGTCGCCAAGAACACCAAGCCGCTGACGTTCAGCACCTACCTACTCACCAAGGGCAAGTACACCGACTTCCGGCTGACGTTCTCGGCGAAGCTCGTCGAGTCCGAGATGCACTCGGGCGTGGCCTTCTGGGGCGAAGTCCGGCCGAGCGTCAGCAAGGAGCCGGCCAAGGACCGCACCGAGCACACCTACGCCGGGCACCTCGTGATGTTCCCCTCGGGCTACGGCATGTACGACCTCTTCGGCCGCAACGGCCTGCCGGTGGACGGGGCCCCCGCCAAGAAGGTTGGCAAGCAGCACGACTGGAACGATGTCGAGATCCTCGCCCAGGGCAACCGCGTCCGCGTCGCGGTCAACGGCACCGCGGTCGTCGATTACCGCGACCCGAAGCCCGAGACGATCAAGGAGGCCCCCATCGGCCTGCAACTGCACTCCAACGGCGTCGCCCAGGAGATCCACTTCCAGGGCCTCACCATCGAAACGTTCCCCAAGGACGACAAGCTCGTCACCGTGAAGTGACCCGGCGGCGTGAGATCGACTCCGGTCGCTGACGCTCTCGGCTCGCCGGGCGCGGGGTGCCTATGATACCGGTGCCCCGCGGCCGCCGACGCCGGGGGCCGGGGCTTGTCGGCGCGGCGAAGGCTCACGATGAACCCGATCCTGATCGCCGGCGTGGCCCTCGTCGGCCTGCCGGTGCTGTTGCACCTGATCCTCAAGCAGGAGCCGCGGCGGCTGCCGTTCCCCGCGTTGCGCTTCCTTCAGGCCAAGCAGCGGACCACTTCGCGCAAGCTCAAGCTGCGACACTTCGTGCTGTTGGCGATGCGGACGCTGCTGATCGCGCTGCTCGCCGTCGCGTTGTTCCAGCCCAAGATCCCCGCCGACTTCTCCGGGGCGTACGCCGGCCTCGACTTCGGCGAGGGCCGGCCGCTCGCCGTCGTCGTGGTCATCGACACCACGCCGAGCATGGGCTACACCGCTGACCGCCGCACCCGGCTCGACGAGGCGGTGCGCCGCGCCGTCGAACTCGTCGATCGGCTGCCGGGGGCGTCGCGCGTCGCGGTGCTGACGACCGCGGAGCCGTTCGCGCCGTGGGAGTTGACGCCTGCCGACGCCCGCCGACGCCTGGAGTCGCTCAAGACGCCCGACGGCTCCGGGCTGCCGGTGACGAGCGTCTTGCCGAACGCCTACCAACTCTTCGCGGCGCTCGACGCCGAGTCGGGGTCGCTGGAGGCCGACCCGCTGCCGCGACTGGTGGCCGTGTTCACCGACCGCACCGCCGAGTCGTGGAAGGCCGACCGCGTCGAGGACTTGAAGGCCGCCGCCGAGCGCCTGCCGTCGCCGAAGCCGGTCCACTTGCTCTTCGACGTGGGCGTCGAGCAGCCGGCGAACGTGAGCCTACTCGCCGCCGAGGTCCGCCCCGCGGTCGCGCCGGCCGGTGCCCCGGTGACCGTCACGGCCACCGTTCAGGCGACCGGCCCGGCCGTGCCGGCGGCGCGCGTCAAGTGCCGGCTGACCGACACGGGGGCGACCGCGGCCAACGACGTGGCCCTGCCGGCCGGCACGCCGACGCTCACGGCCTTCACCTTCCGCGACCTGAAGCCGGGGTTGCACCAGGCCGAGGTGACCCTGGAAGCCCCGGACAACCTGGGGCCGGACGGCGTGCCGGGCTTCGACAACGTCCGCTACGTCACCTTCCGCGTCGGCGAGAGCCGGCGCACCCTCACCGTCTGCGACGACCCGACCGACGCCGCGTTCTGGCAACTGGCCCACCAAGGGGTGCGCGAGTTCGCCTGCGACGTGGTGACCCCCGCGGCGGTCAAGGACTTCGCCGCCTACGACGTGGTTTGCTTCCTCAGCCTGAACGACCCCGCCAAGCCGCTCGCCGACGGCGAGAGCCTGTGGGCCAAGGCGTCGCGGTACGTCGGCCGCGGCGGCCGCTTGCTCGTCATCCCTGGCGGCCTCGACCAGATCACGCTGAGCAGCTACGACCCCAACGGCCCCGCCGCGCGCTTGATGCCGGGCAAACTCACCGCCGTGATCGACGCGGCGACGCTGCCGAAGCCGGCCGACGCCACCGAACCCGACCGGCGGCTCGGCGTGAGTTGGTTCCTGGCCGGCGACGACGCCCTGCGGCACCCGCTGATGGCCCCTTTCAAAAAGTGGCAACTCAGCGGCAAGGTCGATTTCCTGATCAACCCGCGGCGGGCCTGGAAGTTCTGGGAGGTCGAGGCCAGCCCCGAGAACGTCGTCGCCCGCTACGACGACAGCCCCGACGCGGCCAAGCGCCATCCGGCCGTCCTGGAGCGCGAGACGCCCGGAGGCGGCAAGGTCCTGCTGCTGACCACCCGCATGGACTCGCCGTGGGACGCGGAGCGGAAGTGGCACGACTACTACGAGTCGGCCGGCAGTTCGTGGGGCATCGTCTTCCCGAACCTGTTGGCGCGTTACCTCGCCGGCGACGCGGCCGAGGGGCTGTTCCAGTATACCGCCGGCCGCGCGGTGCCGGTGCCGCTGCCGAAGGGCGGCGACGCGGCCAAGGCGCTCGTCTTCGAGGGGCCAGGCGTGCGTCCCGAGGAGGCGACGCCGAAGGTCGAGCCGGGCGCGGCCGAGTGGCGCTTGCCGCCGGAGCGCACCCGCACCCCCGGCAACTACGCGCTGCGCACCGAAGACCGCAGTTGGCAGGAGGGCTTCAGCCTCAACGCCCCCGCGGAGGAGAGCAACCTCGCCAAGGTCGATGCCGCGGCGATCGAGGCGTTGACCGGCCCCGGCGCGATCGTCGCCGTCGGCAAGGACTTCGACCTGGGCGCGTTGCTCGCGGGCAAGAGTGCGGACCTGCCCCTGCTGCCGTGGCTTCTGCTCGCGCTGCTGGTCCTGTTCGCGCTCGAGGGCGTGTTGGCGAACCGCTTCTACCGGCTGGGTCGCTCCCCGGCGGGCGGCGGGCGTTAGTCCGCCGAGTCCGATCGCCCTCGCGGAGTCTGCCCATGCGGAACCTGGCCGTCGGCGACATCCACGGCCGCTTCCGGGCGCTCACGACGCTCGCCGCGGCCGTGCCGTTCCGGCCCGACGACACCGTCATCACGCTCGGCGACTACGTCGATCGCGGCCCCGACTCGCACGCCGTCCTCGACTGGCTGATCGCCTACGCCCGGCGCGGCACGCTCGTCGCGTTGCGGGGCAACCACGAGATCATGATGCTCGACGCCCATGACGGCGGCGAGTCGCTTTCGCGCTGGCTCGGCTGCGGCGGCGACGCGACGCTGGCCTCGTACTCGCCGCTGGGCGACGCCGGCCGGCTGGCCGACGTGCCCGACGCGCACTGGCAGTTCCTGGAACACCAGACGCGGAGCCACTTCGAGACGGCGACGCACTTCTTCGTCCACGCCAACGCCTACCCCGACGTGCCGCTTGACGAGCAGCCGGACTTCATGCTGTACTGGGAGGGGTTCGGCGAGCCGCCGCCGCACGAGTCAGGCAAGGTCATGGTGTGCGGGCACACGCCCCAGAAGTCCGGCCGGCCGCGAGACCTCGGCCACGCCGTCTGCCTCGACACGCACGCCCACGGCGGCGGCTGGCTGACGTGCCTCGACGCCGGCAGCGGCCGCTACTGGCAGGCCAACCAGCTCGGCGAGACGCGGCGCGGCGACCTCGACGGGCGCTGACGGCCCCGCCGCAGGCGCACGGGGCAGGTGGCTACTCCGGCATCTCCAGGATCAGGTCGAGTACCCAGCAGCCGCGGCGGTGCTCCCCCGGCTCGCGGCAGTGGCCCAAGATGTCCGCCTGCTCGCAGCCAGCTTCCTCGAGCGCGTCGGCCAGGACCGGCAGGCGGTCGAAGGCCTGAATCTCGTAAACGCACGAGGCGAGTTGGAGCACGTCGGTGGTCCGCCAGCGGGACTTGAACCAGGGCGCGGCGAACGGGTTGCCGAAGAACTCGCGGAGCAAGTCGGCCTGGAACGCGAAGTCGTCGCCGCCCGCCGACCCGACGACGCCGGCCCGGTAGGCCGCGGCGACGGCCGACACGACCACGCGCCCGGTATTGACATCGGGGTTGTGGGGCAGGGCGAGGGGGGCACCATCCACCAGGGGGTCGGGTGACTCGCCCCCCGCGACAGCGAGGGCTTCTTGCGCGACCACCCGCCCCCGCCACAGCTCGTCGTACGTGTACCGTGAATATCCGGATTCGTCCTCCTCAACAGCCCTGGCGTACTCGAGTGCCAGCGCGAGTTGCGGGTGGTCAAGGCGTTCTAGCGCCTTGCGGAACGACGCGGCGGCGAAGAGCCACCACTTGCGGACGCCCGCGGAGTTGATCAGCATCGGCAGCATCGCCAGAGGGTCGCGACACGTCCGCCATTGCTCTTCGTCCACCCGTCAACCCCCCTTACTCACAACGCCGTCAACTCCGCCGCAGGCGCGGCGAGCGGCGGACGTCAGTCCGCTGTTCCAACCTGTTACGGGGAGTCCAGCCCGCGGGCAGTCTCGGGCGCACGCAAGCGGCAGTGCCCCCCACGCCGGGCTGGAACAGCGGACTGACGTCCGCCGCTCGCCGCGCCTGCGGCGTCACCGGCTCGTCAGCGCGCGGAACGGGGTGACGAAGTCCTCGACGCGGTAGCCGTTGAGCCGCGACTGCCGGGACTGCCAGTCGAGCGCGGCCGGCTCCCGCGCCGCGCCGGCCGGCCGGGGGCGCACGGTCGTCGGCAAGACCTTCGCTAGCGCCGCGAGTCGGTCGGCGGGCAGGCCGTCGGAGAGGGCGACGTAGCCCCACGTCAGCACCAGCGCCGCCTCGGGGTCGCGGTTCGCCTCGCCGAGCGCGGCGTCGCCGAGGCGTTGACGCAGCGCGGCGACTTGCGCCTCGGAGTACAGCGCGGCGGGGTGGCGGCTCTGCACGTCGAGGAAGGCGTCGCACCAGCGGACGAGATCGGCCGCGGCGATTCGCACCGCGTCGGCGTTGCCGAACGGCCTCTCGACCGCGGCCGCGCTCAGGGCGTCCCACTTCGTCGCGAACTCGGCCGCCGACGCCTTCAGGGTCGCGTCCGGCGATGCGGCGGCGTGCGCGGCGACGACCCCGGCGAGCGCCGCGATCGACGGCCGCAGGGTCGGCCGGCCGGGTGCGCCGTGCTTGGGGCCGCGGGCCTGGCGGTCGCTCGGCGTCTTCAAGTCGTGGTGGCACGCGGAGCAGTCGAAGCGGGCGAAGTCGAGCCCGTCGCGCGTCGAGTCGGTACCGGTTTGCAGCATCGTCGCCTCGGCCCGCAGCGCGGCGACCGCCCCGGCCGCGAGTTCCCGGCCCGCCGGGACCTCGTCGCCCGCCGGGTGGGAGTGGTAGCGCCGCCAGAGTTTGCCGGGGTCTTCGGCGAGCTTGTCGAAGTGCGGCAGCTTCGCCGTCGGTGCCCAGTGGCGCGGCTCGCCTTCGAGGTACGTCGCCAGCTCGAACGGCGGCAGCGGCGGGTGCCCGGCGGCGTACAGGTCGTGCGTCACGACGCGGCCCAACTCGTCGCTGCCGACGTGGCAGGTCGCGCACAGCCTCGCCTTGACCGCCGGGTCGCGCAAGTCGCGCAGACCGGCCTTGGCCTTCGCCGCCGGGTCGAGCTTGCGCCACGGCAGCGACTTCACGCCAGCGGCGTCGGTGCGCTCCTCGTAATGCTGCGTCTGCCACGCCTTCGCGGTGCCGTGGCAGGCCGTACACGACACGCCGTCCTTCGTGTCGAAGCGCGTGACGTGGTCGTGGACCGGCGGCGTGGCGTCGTCGCCGGCGAGCGTATCGACGGCGTGGCAGGTGGCGCAGTGGGCCGCGACCCAGACGGCGTCGTGGCCCTGCGGCAACCGCGAGAGCATCTTGCGGCCGAGTTCGTTGGTCATGCCGCGGTACGCCGCCGAATGCGGGTCTTCGCGCGGCCAGGTCCGGCCTTCGCTCAGCAGGATGAACTCGTGCGAGTCGTAGCGCGTGGCGAACGGGTGGCTCGCGGCGTCGGCGACGGTGGAGTTGTGGCACGCCACGCACGAGGCGACGCCCGCCGCCCCCAACGGCTCGGCGCGCGGCTCCGGCGGCGCAGCCAGGCCCAGCCCGGCGACCGCGAGTGCCAGCAGTGTCGCCCCGATGGCACTCATGCGTGTCGTCGTCATCGCGAGACCCTTGGGCCGGCCGTGGCGTCGTGGAGTGTGCGGAAGTGGCTCAAAATGTCGCCGCGGACCTCGCCCAGACCGGCGGGGCTGTCGGAGCGCACGCCCTTCGCGTCCGCGGGGAAGGCGAGGCGGCCGGCCAGCCCGCGCACCGGCGCGGCCCAGCCCGGTGTGGTCGCGCGGCCGCCGCCGGCGTGGTACATCGCGGCGCAGCCCAAGTAGCGGGCGGCGAGCGCGTCCCAGTCGGCGTCGGCGAGCGCGGCGCGGTCGGGGGTGACGGCCGCGGACGCCAGGGCGTTGGCGACGCGGCGGGGCACGTCGGGGGGCAGGCGCGGCAGCCCACCGTCCTCGGCCGCCTGCAGCTGCGCGAGCCAGGCGTCGAACTCCGCGACGGCGTCGGCGGCCAGCCCGGCGACCGTCGCCGCCGCGGGGCTACGCTTCGCCATCTCGCGTTGCAGTGCCGTGAACGCGGTGAGCTTGGGCGGGGTCGTGCCGGGGTAGGCCGCCGGGGCGAACTCGGCCGCGACGCCGACCGTCGTGGCGACGCCGACCTCCCAGCCGGCCAGCGCCGCCGGCTTCGGGGCCGCGGCGACTCCGGTGGTCTTGCCGAGGCTCTGGTGGCAGGCGTAGCAGCTCTGCCCGGCGAACTCGGGCCACGGGGTCGCCGACCCCGCCACGGCGGCGCGACTCGCCCGGACGCGCAAGAGTTCCGTCGCCGCGCGGGCCGTGACCGCCTGCCCGGCGAGCCAGGCCCGCGCCTCGAAGTCGGGCTGCGGCGTCTTCTCGACCCAGTGCCTGGCGTACCCCGTGTCGAAGTGGAAGCGGGTCGCCTCGAAGCCGAGCCGCGGGTGGCCGGCGGCGATCAGGTCGTGGTTCACCTCACGCGTCGCGTCGCCGACGTGGCAGCCGACGCAGCCGCCGGAGCGGCCGACTTGCCCTTTCGTCGGCGCGAAGCCGTAGCGCTCGAACTTGGCGCGGGCCGACAGCGCCGACCAGCCCGGCGCGACGTGGGCGGCGTTCCACTTCTCCGCCGCGCCGTGGCAGCCTCCGCAGCCGACCCCGTCGGCGTGCCACTCGGGGGCCGCCCCCGGCACGGCGTGGCAGTTGAGGCAGCGGGCGTCGCGATGCGGCACGAGGTTGAGCGCGGTGCCGATCCGGTGGGAGACTTCGTTGAACAGCACGCGGTGGGCGCGGGCGTGCGGGTCCGACGGCCGGCCGGGGAACGCCTCCGCGGCCCACGTCGAGTGCTCGCCACCCTTGGTGCCGGCCGGGCCGCCGTGGCACGAGTCCGACGCGCACGAGCCGCTCGACAGTTGCCGGAACGCCGCCGCTTCGCCGCCGTAAGGCTTGCCGGCAGCCTGCGACTGTTGAACGCGCGGCTCGGGCGGGGTGGCGGTGAGTAGCGGCAAGCCGACGGCCCCGCCCACGACCGCGAGGGGCCAGAACAGCAGCAGGCAGCGTAGGCGTCCGGTCATCGGGCGGTTCCTGCTACGGACACGGGGCGAGTCACCGGCGGGCGTCGCGCAGGGCTTCGTCGATCGCCAAGTTCGCGTCGCGCGGCGTCACCCGGAAGCGCTCAACGGCCACACGGACCGCGGGGGTCTGTGTGCCGGCCGAGCGCTCCAGGGCGGCCAGGCCGCGCAGCACGCCGTCGGCGTCCAGCCCCGCGGCCGACGGCGGGAAGACGCGACGCGCCAGCGGCCGCAGGTCGCCGTCGGCGTGGGCCAACTCTTCGCGCCACGCCGCGAGTTGGCCGGCCGCGGCGGTCGCCCGCCGGGTGACTTCGGCCGGGGCGGGGGCGCGGCTCGTGCCCATCCACGCGGCCAGCGACGCGAGTTCGGACGCCTCCGCCAGCGTGCCGCCGGTCAGCGGCCAGAGCGACTGCCAGCGCGTCGCCCCGAGTTTGCCGCCGGCGACGGGGCGCTCGGGGCCGGGGATCGCGTGGTGGCAGCCGCGGCAGTCAGACTCCGCGAGTTCCGGCCAGACGCCGTGGGCGGCGCGGTCGGCCAGCAGTCGCGCCGACGCCTCGCCGCAGGCGGCGCGGCCGACAAGCCACATGCGCCACGCGGCGTCCGGCCCGCGCGGCGGCTGGCCGGGGCGGGTGCGGTACTTCTCGGACCAGTGCGGCGTCAAGCGGAGTTGGGCCTCGGCGAAGTCGAAGCCGTCGAGCCGGGGGTGGCCGGCGGCGATCATGTCGTGGTTCATGTCGCGCGGAACCGCGGAACCCCCGACTTCGGCCGGCGCGCCGACGTGGCAGCCGGCACAGGCGGCGGCGCGGCGGCCGAGGTCGTACAGTGGGGCCATCCCGGTCGCGGCGTAGCCGGCGGCGCGCTCGGCCGGCGTCCGCCAGGTGGTGTGGTCGCGCAGGTAGCGCTCGGCGTGGCCGTGACACGACTCGCACCCGATCCCTTGGGCCAACGCCGCCTCCGGGACGCCGGGCCGCCCGACGAGTTGCGGGTCGGTGTGGCAAGCCAGGCAGCGATCGTACTCGGTCGCCTTCAACAGCCCGCCCGACGGCTTGGGGACATTCAGACGCGCCATCATGGCAATTGCGAGCGGCAGTTTTAACGCGTCGTAAGCCTGGGTGTGGGGGTCGCGGGCTTGCCAGTGCGTCGCCGCGCCGGCGTAGCCGTGGGCGTCGATCGGCGAGGTCAGCGACGGGGCGGGGCCGCCGTGGCAGGCCGTCGCCGCGCAGCCGGCGTTGCCGACGCGCTGACTCGCGGCGGCGACTTCAGGGGGGACCCGGTCCGCGGCCGGGGGCGTGGCGGCGGGGACCTCGGAGTGCGACTTCAACGGCGACAGGGCGAGCGCGAGCAGGCCGCCGACGGCGACCACGCCGCAGGTCAGGTATCGCGTCCGTCCGTCGAGTCGCCGCGCCATCGTCCGCCCCGTGCCCAGGGATTGCGTTGTGCCTAAGCTACCAGGCTCCCCGCGCCGTGGCGCACGCGATCCCCCGTTTCGGCGTGCGAATTCGACCGCTTCCTGATACAAAGACCGTCCAGCCATCACACCCTGCCAGTTTACGAGGACGGCCCCTTGCGCTTCGGTTCGGCCAAGTCGGTGCGCGGCCGCGTCGGCCGGCTCGTCGCCGCGGCGACCGTGGTGGCCGCCGCGCCGCTCGCCGCGGTCTACGCCGCGTCGCTCGTCGGCCTCGGCGACTGGCCGCCGCGGCCGAGTGCGCCGTTCGGCTTCACTTGCGGCGTCGCCGTCGGGGCGATCGTGCTCTTCGAGATGCTGTTGGCCCCGCGTAAGTGGCTGCGCGGCCGGCGACTCGGGGCGACGCGGGTCTGGATGAAGGTCCACGTCTGGCTTGGCCTGGTCGCGTTGCCGCTGGTGTTGCTGCACGCCGGCCTCGGCTTCGGCGGGCCGCTGCCGGCCGCGACGCTCACACTGTTCTTACTCGTCTTCGCCAGCGGCGTCTGGGGCCTGGCCCTGCAACAGTGGCTGCCGCAGAAGTTCCTCACGGACATGCCGGGCGAGGTGATCGTGGCGCAAATCCCCGTGCTCGCCGACGCCGCGGCGGCCGAGGCGGCGCGGGTCGTCGCGGCCTTGCCCGGCCCGCCGCGCCTTGAGGTGGCCGGCTTCCGCGACGCCGACCTGCTGCCGTACCTGCGCTCCGGGCGTGGCTCGCGCGCGGCCCTGGCCGGCCGCGCCGAGGCCGACCGGCGCTTCCGGGAGCTGGCCGGCACCGCCACGCCCGAGGCGGCCATCGCGTGGGCGCGCCTGCGCGAACTCGTCGATGTGCGGCGGCAGTGGGACGCCGTGGCGGCGTACCACTTCTGGCTGCACAACTGGCTGCTGATTCACCTGCCGCTGTCGGTGGGGATGACCGCGCTGATGGTCGTCCACGCCGTCCGCGCCCTGAAGTACTGGTGACCCATGCCGCGTTCCCCGAGCCGCGACCTGAGCGACCGCCACCACGCCAGCCGGAGTTACTTCCGCCGGCCGGACGCCGTCACGCGCTGGAAGTGGCTCCTCTCCGCGTTAGCGTTAGGTGTCGCCTTCGCCTGGGCGACGGTCGAAGTCGCGCGGCCTTCCGCGGCGACCCCGGCGCACACGCACGGCATGTTGACCAACCCGCACGCCGCCTGGGACAGCAACTGTCAGGCGTGCCACGTCGCGTCGTCGCCGGGCGACTTCCTGGCGAACCCGCTCTCGGCCGCGCACCCCGACCAGCGCTGGCGTAACCTGACCTGCGACAAGTGCCACAGCGGCCCGGCGCACCAGGCCACGCCGTTGACCGCCGACGCGGACTTCCACAACCAGTGCGCGAACTGCCACCACGACCACGGCGGCCGCGGCAACTCGCTCGTGAAGCTGACCGACGCCCACTGCGCGACCTGCCACGGCGACCTCGCCCCGCACCGCGCGCCGGGGGCGAGTCCGCTGCCGGCCAACCGCGTGACCAACTTCGCCACCGACCACCCCGACTTCGGCCCGCTCAAAACATCGCCCGAGACGCGGACGCTCAAATTCAGCCACGCCCAGCACATGACCCCCGGCATCCCGCACACCGCCGACGGCAAGGAACTGCTCACGCCCGAGCGTACGAAACTGCTGTTCGGGGAGGCGGTCGCCAAACGCTACGGCGTGGAGCGGCCCGACGCCGCGCCCGTGAAACTGGAGTGCGCGTCGTGCCACCGCCTCGACGCCGGCGTCGGCACCGCGAAGCACGACGAGTTGAGCCGCCGACTCACGGCAGGGCAGGTGCCGGCCAAGGCGGTTCTGCCGGCTCGCGCCGCCGGCGACTACTACCTGGGCGTCAACTTCGAGGCGAGTTGCCGCGACTGCCACCCGCTCACCGCCAGCCCAAAGGCGTCCGGCGGGCAACTCGTCGAGGCGTTCGACCTGCCGCACCGGGCCACGCGTGCCAAGCTCGTGGACGAGGTCCGCACCGGCTACTTGAAGCAGCTGCTCGCCGCCGAGCACCGCGACCTCGACGTGCCGGCCGGGCTGCAAGTCGGCCGGCAACGCCCGCCGACCGACGCCCCGGACACGCTGCGCTCGGCCGACGACCGCTACGCCCACGCCGAAGTCGGCCGGCTGTTCGAGCCGCCGACTGCCGGGCCGGTGCAGGGCTGCGTCAAGTGCCACGACCTCGACAGCCAGGGAGTCAAGCCGGTGCCCGACCGCACCGTCTGGCTGCCGCACGCGAAGTTCAACCACGCCGCGCACCGGGCGAATGCGTGCGTGGAGTGTCACCCCGGCACCGCGGCGTCGTTCCCGGCCGCGGGCGCGAAGTGGGCCGAGAAGGAGCCGGTGCAGATCCTCGGCGTGCAGTCGTGCCGCGCCTGCCACGCCCCCGCCGGCACGCCGGTGAACCTCGCCGACGGCAAGACGCTGACGGGTGGCGGGGTGAAGCACGCCTGCACCGACTGCCACAGTTACCACAACGCGACGCACCCGCTGCAAGGCCGCGGCGCGCCGGCCCGCGCCCCCGCCGCGCCACTCTCGCTCGGTGACTACTTCCACGGCGGCAAGCGTTAGACTCCGACCCCAGGGCCGACCGGCATGATCATTCAAGACCTGCGCGACATCCAGCACGAGTACGGCTACCTGCCGGACGCGGAGCTGCGCGCGCTGTCGCGGCGGATCGAGATGCCGCTGGCCCGCATCGAGGAGGTCACGACGTTCTTCCCCGCCTTCCGGCTCGAACGCCGCCGGCCGGCGGCCGTCGAGGTGCGCGTCTGCCGGGACATGACGTGCCACCTGCGTGGGGCACCGGCGCTGATTGCCGCGGGGCAGAAAGTCGCGGCGGAGTTGAACGCCGACGGCGGGGATGTCGAGGTGACCGGCGTGTCGTGCCTGGGCCGCTGCGACCGCGCGCCGGCCGTCTGGGCGGAGCGGCAGCCGATGCCCGACAAGGAGCACGCCTGGGTCTACGCCGCCCCCGACGCCAAGCGGCTCGAGCGGATCGTCCGCACCCTCGCCGCCGGTCAGCGGCCGGAGCCGGACCCCGACGAAGCGTACAAGCCGGCGGGGAACTTCCTCACCGGGGCGCTCGACGTGTACGCCCGCAACGGCTGGCCGCGCGACTACCGCGCCGTGCGCGGCTTCGCGGAGACGCTCGTCGAGAAGCGGCGGCGTTGCGTGCCGCGGCCGCCGCTCGTCGATGGGCAGCCGCTGCAAGGCCCGGCGCTCGACGCCTACGTCCGGGAGGCGCACCCGTGGCTGTGGAAGCTCAACGAGTCGCGGCTCGGCGGCATGGGCGGCGCGGGGGCACCCGCCTACCAGAAGTGGCTCGACGTGTGGGGCCAACGCTCGCCGTTCGACGAGGACGCCGGGGCGCGGCCCGCGCTGGCGGACACCAAGCCGACGCTCTTCGACAAGTACGTCGTGGCCAACGGCGACGAGAGCGAGCCGGGGACGTTCAAGGACCGCGAGATCATGCAGCGCACGCCGCACCTGATTGTGGAAGGTGTCATCCTCGCGGGCCTGTTCGCCGGGTGCAGCTCCGGGTACATCTTCGTCCGCCACGAGTACCACGAGCAGGTCAAAGTGTTGCGCGAGGAGGTCGTCCGGGCGGAGGCGATGGGGGCGTGCGGGCCGAACGTCTTCGGCTCCGGCCGCGCCTTCCCCGTCGAGGTGATCGAAAGCCCCGGCGGCTACATCTGCGGCGAGCAGACCGCGCTCATCGAGGCGATGGAGGGGCGGCGGGCGCAGCCGCGGAACCGACCGCCGGACATCACCTCGAACGGCTTCCGCGACCGGCCGACGATCCTCAACAACGTCGAGACGCTCGCCTGGACGCCGCTGATCGTGCTGACCGGCGGGGCGGCGTACTCCGGCGGCGGCTGGAGGGTGCCGGCCACGCCCAAGCTCGTCGAGAAGCCGCCGCGCTTCGGCGGCCGCCGGCTACTCTCGGTCAGCGGCGACGTGAAGCGCCCCGGCGTCTACGAGGTGCCGATCGGCCTGCCGCTGGGCGAACTCTTCGGCGGCCCCGACTACTGCGGCGGCGTGCTGGGCACGCTCAAAGCGGTGGCGACTTCGGGGCCGTCGGGCGGGATTCTGCCGGCGAAGTTCCCGCTGCCGCCGGACTTCCACGCGAAGTTCGCCGAGCAGTTGGGCCGCAAGAAGGACCGCGCCCGCAAAGACGGCGACGCCAAGCGGGCCGAGGCGGTCAAGGCCGGCAAGGAGTACCGCGAGCCGGCCGAGGAGGCGTACTCGCTCGAGGAGTGGTTCGTCGCCACGCACCTGCCTGCCGGGGCCACTCACTTCGACCTGGCGACGGCACCCATCGACTTGAAGTTCTTCGGCCTGATGGCTGACCTCGTCGGGCTGCCGGTGTCGCCGCTCTTGGGGGCCGGCATCGTCGTCTACGCCGAGGGCGCGGACATCCTCGACCAGGCGGTTTGCTTCACGCGCTTCTTCCGCAACGAGTCGTGCGGCAAGTGCGTGCCGTGCCGGCTGGGGGCGGAGAAGCTCGTGCGCATCGGCGAGTCGCTGCTGGCGGCCCGCCGCGCCGGCGGCAACGCCGAGGTCGCCGCGGTGCGCTCCGACATCAACGACGTGGCCTGGGCCTTGACGCAAACGTCGATCTGCTCGCTGGGCACTTCGGCGGCGACCCCGCTGGCGTGCGCCCTGACGTACTTCCCCGACGAGGTGGCGAATGGCCGAGCCGAATGACGAGCTGACCCGCGGCCGCGACGAGGAGTCGGTCTTCGCCCGCGGCGAGAACGACGAACTCGTCCGCCGCGAAAAAGCCACCCGCGACCAGTTCGCCCGGACCGTCACCGTCAAGATCGACGGCTACGCGGTCACGGTGCCGCAGGCGGTCCCGAAGACCGACGCCCGCGGCAACCCGCTGCGCGCCCCCGACGGCGGCCTGGTGCCGCGCAACTCGACCATCTACGACGCGGCGATGAAGCTGGCCCGCGACGGCGCGTGGGCCGAGAGCGAGCTGCCCGAGCGCATCCCCCTGCTGTGCCACCAGCCGCACCTGCACCCGGTCGGCGTCTGCCGCATGTGCGTCGTGCAGATCCAGCAGATCAAGCGTGGGACGGCGCGCACCGAGCGGAAGTTGCTGCCGGCGTGTCAGCACATGGTCGCCGAGAACATGGTGGTGACGACCCGCGCCGGCTGGCCGGGCCACGAACCCGGCGAGAAGGCCCGCCTCGTCGGCGAGGCGTGCGCCAAGGCGGCGACCGACTTCGAGGCCGATTTCGCCCGGCGCGGCGGCGACCCGGAGGCCAAGCCGGCGGCCCTCGCGGCGGCGCTCACGAAGGCCGAGGCGCGGGCCGGCGACGGCGTCGAGAAGTTCGCCGCGAACATCCGCCGCAGCACCGGCCTCCTCGCGGAACTCCTCCTCGCCGACCACGCCCGGCCCGAACTCTCCGCGGTGCGCCGCCACGAGGACGAGTTGACCGCCGTCGCCAAGGTCGTCGGCGTCAGCGGCCCGCGGCCGCGGCTGGCGCGGCCGGCCGACGCCCCGTCGCGCAACGCCGCCCCCGGCGAGCGCTCGCGCCGCCTGAGCCTGCCGATCGCGGCGACGGTGATCGAAGACGAGCAGTTGGCCGACCCCGCCGCGCAAGTCGCCTGGGCGGGCTGGAACAAGCTCATCGACGAGGCGTTGCCGTACTCGTCGCGGACCGTCGTCGTGGATCACGACCGCTGCATATTGTGCGACCGCTGCGTGCGGTCGTGCGCCGACGTGAAGCCGTTCAAGGTCATCGGCCACACCGGCAAGGGCTACGAGACGCGCGTGAGTTTCGACCTCGACGCGCTCATGGGAGACTCGTCGTGCGTGCAGTGCGGCGAGTGCATGACCTCGTGCCCGACGGGGGCACTCTCGCTGCGCCGGCGGGTGCAGCCGCGGGCCTGGGACGACTCGCCGGCGGCGATCGCGCAGAACCCCAACACGCCCTTCCCCGACGGCTCCGGCTTCCTCGACGCCGACGAGATGCGCGACGTGTGGCTGAGTTACAGCAGCCCGACCCGCGGGCCGCAAGTCGTCTACCCGTTCCGCGCAGTACCGTTCTCGTACCTGAAGTGGAACGAGGGGGCGGTGCGGCGCTGGGAGGTCGCGCCGGGCACCGAGCGGGTGCTGTGCACCGAGGGCGAGTACGCCACGACGGCCTTCCTGACGCAGGGCAACGGCGACTTCGCCATCTACGTCCGCGGCACCGGCCCCGTCAAGAAGCCCGGCCTCTTCAAGCGCCTCTTCGGCGGCGGCGAGGCGGCGGACGGCGGCCTCGGGCGCAAGGTCCACACCGCCGGCGGCGACGAGTTCCTCATCGGCGAGATGAGCTGCCTGACGCACCGGCCGCGCACCGCCTCGGTCGTCGCCATCGCTCCGGCGGACAACCCGCGCCTGGCGCTCACGGCCGACGGCCGGGGCGTCGTCGCGGTCGCCGGCGCGGCGGGGCCGGTGGTCGTCTACGAGGTGACGCGCAACCTGCTCGACGTGATGCAGCGCTCCGCGGCGATCCGCGAGGACATCGCGGAGGTCTACTCGCAGCGGGCCGTGCAGTCGTGCGTGTCGAAGGGCCTGATGTTCGCCACGCTCGCCGACGCCGAGAAGGCCGCCGTGACGCGCTTCCTGCTGGTCAGCGGCAAGCTCGAACTGCGGCAACTCGACGCCGGCCAGGCGCTCGTCGCCGAGGGCGACTTGGTGGGCGACGCCAGCTTCTTCTACGTCGTGCGGCTCGGCACGTTGCGCGTGTTCAAGGGCGAGGCCGGCCGCGAGCGCGACCTGCGCCTACTGGGGCCGGGCGACAGCTTCGGCGAGGTGTCGATGCTACCCGGCGGCGAGGGCGTCCGCACGGCCAGCGTGGCGACCCTCGACCCCGCCGAGGTCGTGCTGGTGCCCAAGGCGCTGTTCCTCCAGATGTGCGAGGCGTTCCCGGCGGTCCGGGCCGAACTCGAGCGCGAGAAGCGCGAGCGCGTCGCCGGGTCGCCGCCGCCGGCGATGCTGACCGAGTACGTCCGCCAGGGGCTTTACCAGGCGCAAAAGGTGTTGGCACTCGACCTGGTGAACTGCACCCGCTGCGACGAGTGTACCAAGGCGTGCGCCGACTCGCACGGCGGCCAGGCGCGGCTGCTGCGCGAGGGCTTGCGCTTCGGGGACTTCCTCGTCGCCACGTCGTGCCGGTCGTGCCAGAAGCCGTACTGCATGGACGGCTGCCCCGTCGATGCGATCCACCGCCGCGGCACGAGCCTGGAAGTCGTGATCGAGGACCACTGCATCGGTTGCGGATTGTGCGAGCGCAACTGCCCCTACGGCGCGATCCACATGGTGCCGCGCGACGAGAGAAACGAGGCGGCGGCGGGGCACCCGGCCGGCGACCCGACCCGCACGGCCGCGCGGGTGGCGGCGAACTGCGACCTGTGCGACGGCGGCGAGCCGCGCTGCGTCGAGGCGTGCCCCCACGAGGCGGCGTTCCGGTTCACCGGCGCGGGGCTGCTGCAAGTCGTCGAGGCGCGGCGGGCGGGGGGGTAACTGCCGCCGCGCCTCACTTCCCCGGCAGGTCGGCGACGCGGCTCCAGCGGTCGCGCGAGATCAGCGCCTCCATCGTGCGGGCCATGAGCGCGACCGCCGGGCCTTCCACGACCTCTTGGCTCTGGATCACGCCGCTGAGCACCTTTGCCGCCTCGGGCAGGCGGTGCGCCTCGTACAGGCTCAGCGCCTCCTCGTAGCGGGCCTTCGTGTCCGCCCAGCCCGGCTCGCCGCGCTTCACGAGTTCGTGCAACTGCAGCGGCTCGCCGATGTTGACCACGCGGACCTCGGCGAGCCGGCGCGACTCGAACTCGGTGCCGACGCGGTCGAGGGTCGATTGCGACACCACCAGCCGCGTCTTGAGGTACTTCGTCGCCCCCTGGACCCGGCTGGCGACGTTGACCACGTTGCCCAAGACGCCGTACTTGAAGCGCTGCTCGGTGCCCATGTTGCCGACTTGGGCGACGCCGCTGTTGATGCCGATGCTGTAGTCGAGGACCTCAGGGAGGCGGCCGGCCCAGCGAGCGTTCAACTCGGGCAGGCAGTCGATCATCGCCAGCGCGGCGCGGCAGGCGAACTGGGCGTGCTCGGGCTGGTTCGAGGGCGCGCCCCACATCGCCATCATGCCGTCGCCGATGAAATCGACCACGACCCCGCGGTACTCCGCCACGCACCCCGTGAGGACGCCCATCGTGTCGCGCACCAGTTGCAGAGTCTGCACGGTGCCGAGCTTCTCGCTGAGCCGGCTGAAGCCGCGGATGTCGCAGAACAGCACCGAGACCTCGGCGTCGCGGGCCTCGTTGACGAGTTCGGGGTTGTCGATGAGTTGGCGGGCGATCTCGGGGGGGAAGAACTTCTCCATCATGCGGAGGTGCTGCCGCCGCGTGTCGATGTTGGCCTCGACCTTGACGCGCAAGAGGCCGTGGTCCACCGGCTTCGTCAAGAAGTCGTTGGCGCGGGCCTTCAGGCAGGCGGCGATCTTGTCGATCTCGTGCTCGCCGGAGACCATGAGCACGGGCACCTCGCTGCGGCCGCTGCCCTCGCGCATGGCCTTGAGCACGGTCAGGCCGTCGGCCTCGGGCAGGTTCAGGTCGAGCAGGATGAGGTCGAAGGTGACCTTCTCGGCCAGGTGGATCGCCTGCCGGCCGTCGGCCGCCTCCCAGACCTCGTAGCCGAGGCCGCGCAAGAGGTGGCGCACGTCGCGGCGGCCCTCGTCGTCGTCGTCCACGACCAGGATGCGCGCCAGGTGCGGCCGCGGCGCGAGCGCCGGGCCGGCGTCGGGGCCGGCGTCGGGGGCGGCCTCGGCGGCCGGGGGCGGGGCGGCCGGCGGGGCCTCGCCCGCGTCGGGGCGGTCGATCTGGCGGTTGGCCTCCCAGCCGAGTTTGACGATGGCGGTCAGTTGGTCCGCGTAGCCGCCGGGGTGCTTGCGGTGCAGGATTTGCCCGCCGCCGAGCACGCGGTTGAGCAGCCCCTTGAGGTCGTGGCGGCTGAGGTTCGAGGAGTTGACCGCGGCCGCGAACCGCTCGGCGGCCTGCGCCATGCGCTCCGCCCCCGCGCGGAAGTCGGCCGGGGCGTCCGGGGGCAGCCCGGCCAGCAGCGCGGCGGCGCGCTCGACGAGCCGTGCGGCCAGGGGCGGCAGGAGGCCGGGCGTCTCCGGCGCGGCGGCGAGTGAGTCGGCGGGCATGTCAGCGGGCCTCGGGGGGCAGGTGCCGCGCGACGACCGCCAGGAAGGCGTCGAAGTCGTACGGCTTGAACACGTAGTCGTCGCAGCCGGCCTCGCGCGCCTTGGCGATGGCGTTGCTCATCGCGTGGCCGCTCATCGCCACGACCGCCAGGCCGCGCGTGGCCGGGTCGGCGCGCAGCTCGGCGATGGCGCGCAGGCCGTCGCCGGGGCCAGGGCAGTCGATGTCCATGACGACCAGCCGCGGCCGCTCGCGCTTCGCCGCCTCGAAGGCCAGGTGCGCCGCCGGCACCTCGACGACCTCGTGCCCGGCCCCGCCGAGCAGGTCGTTTAGGAGTTCGCGCTCGAACTCGCTGTCCTCGACAATCAGGATCTTCGCCATCGCGGCTCACCTCTCAAGGGGTCGGTCGTCGGGCGAGGCCGGGGGCTGCCACCCCGGCTGGAGTTTGCGGATGCGCGCGGCCATGTCGGTCCAGGACTTGACCGGCTTGACGACCCAGTCGTCCGCGCCGTTCGCCTTCGCCTTCTCCGGCTCGTCGTGCACACTTACGATGATGACCGGGATGTCGTGGGTGCCGGGGTCCTCCTTCAACGCGACCAGGATCGCCCAGCCGTTGAGCGAGTCGCGCAGCACGATGTCGAGCAGGATCGCGCAGGGGCGGTAGTCCTTCACCGACTGGATCGCGGTCGTGTCCGAACTCGCCACGCGCACCTCGAAGCCGCGCTCGGTCAGCATCGCCTCGGCGAGTTCGCGGTTGCTCGGCTCGTCGTCCACGACCAGGACGCGGCGGTTCACGGCCGCCGGCGTCACCGGCACGGGCACCGGGGCCGGCGGGGCGGTCGCCGGCTTGCCCGGCTCGTGGGCGTCGGCGAGCCGCGCGGCGAAGCTCGCCGTGAACGTGGACCCCAGGCCGAGGCCGCCGCTCTCGACGGTGACGCGGCCGCCCATCTTCTCGCACAGCCCCTTGCAGATGACCAGGCCCAGCCCAGTACCCTCGCGGTTCAGCTCGCGGTCCTTGATCTTGCCGAACGGCTTGGGGTCGCGCACCTTCACCAGCTCGTCCTCCGTCATGCCGCGGCCCTGGTCGCGCACGGCGATGTGCACGAGGTCGCCGCCGGGGCCGGCCTCGCGGCGGCACTCGACGCGGATGGGGCCGTCCTTGGTGAACTTCGAGGCGTTGCCGATCAGGTTGTACAGCACCTGCTTGAGCCGCACGTCGTCCTGGAAGACCGTGCCGATCTCGGCGGGGCACTCGACCTCGAGGCAGTTCTTGCCCTCCTCGACCTTGGCGCGCATCTCGTTGGCGACCTTGCCGACGAACTCGGGCAGGTCGAACTCGCGCGGGTTCAGGTCGAGCTTGCCCTCCATGATCTTCATCGAGTCGAGGATGTCGTTGACGAGTGCCGTGAGGTAGTTCATCGACTCGTAGATGCGCCGCACGCGCCGCTCGACCTCGGGGGCCGGCTTGCCGCGCAAGAGCATCTGCGTGTCGCCGCTAATGACGGTCAGCGGGGCGCGCAGCTCGTGGCTGACGTTGGCCATGAACATGTCCTTGGCGCTGTTGGCCAGTTGCAACTCCTTGTTGGTGCGGTCCTGGGCGAGGTTGGCGACGTTGAGCTTCTCGACGCTCTCGGAGAGCTGCCGCGTCTTGTGCTGCACGCGGCGCTCCAGCTCCTGCTGCCGCGCGAGTTCGCCGGTGATGTCGCGGACGATGCCGGTGTAGTGGGCCTGGCCGCCCAGTTCCAGCGGCGTGAAGGTCGCCCCGGCGGGGAAGGTCGTCCCGGCCGGGCGGCGGGCGGTCAGCAGGATGCGCGGCACGGTCCAGAAGTTCGCGCCGCCCAACGCGCTGTGCATGTCCGAGAACGAGGTGCCGGGGTCGGGCCGCGCGCCGTCGTGCTCGCCGGGCCTCACGAGGTAGCTGTGCAGGTTGGTGCCGATCACCTGGGCGGCCGGGCCGAGGCCGAAGAGCTTCGAGAACTTGACGTTGGCCTGGGTGATGTACCCCAGCGCGTCGATGACCACCACGCCGTCGGGGGCGTTGTTGAGGATGAACTCGAACTGGGCGGTGCGCTGCCGCAGGTGCGTGCTGAGGTTGCCCATCTCCCGGACCATCGTGCGGAAGGCGTCCGCGAGGGTGACGACCTCCTGCGGCCCCTTCGACGGCAACTCGTCGAGCGCCAAGAATGTCGAGGTGCCGTGCGGCCCGAAGGCGTCGGAGTCGGCCCCCGCGTCGCCGGCGGTGTGCTTGACGCGCTCGGCGAGCGACCAGGCGGCGTGCTTGATCTGCCGCAGCGGCCGCGTCACGTACCACGCCATGAGTAGCGCCACCGACCCCCCGCCGACGATGCTCAGCAGCACCACCATGACCAGGTGCGGGAAGGTCTCGATCCAGACGTCCTGCTTGATCTCCGCGACCGACGCCGTGACCACCAGCCGCGGGGCGGTGCCGTCGGGCTGCTCGCCCTCGAGGCCGGTCTGGAGGAGGGTGTACGAGCCGATGGCGTCGCGGTTGCTCACCGCCGGCCGCCAGCCGCTCTTGGCGTAGCCGAGTTGCGGCAGGTAGGTGGCGTAGTCGATCCGGTCCTTCGGCAGCCAGTCCTCGCCGAGGAGCCGGCCCGCCTCGGCCTGGGCCAGCCGCAACTCCTCCCGGTCAGAGTGCGACATCGCGAGGAGCATTTCGCCGTGAAGGTCGTCCGGCTCGGGGTCGAGGTCGTAGTAGCTCAGGCCGCGCCCCCCCCGCTCGCGCAGCGCCTCGTTGAACGCCTTGCACTTCGACTGCGCCTCCGCCAACTCCACCCGCGGCGGGACGCGGACCACCCGCTTCGTGGTGTAGACGCGCTCGGGATCGACCGGCCCGCCGTCCGGGAGGTCGGAGGTGCGGAAGGTGTCCTTGCTGCTCTTGCGGGTGTCGGCCGGCGAGAGGTTCGTCACCGCGCCGGAGCAGAACACCCGGAGTTGACTGTCGCCCTTCAGGAAGTAGGGCTGCTCGGCCGGCGCGTTCTTGTCGAGGCGGCCCCCCGCGGACAGCGAGGGCCAGCGGAACTCCGTCTCGGGCGACCACTTCGCGAACGGCCTGGCCTCGGAGTCGAGGTGCGGGACGGCGACCGTGCCCGACGGGTGGTACAGGAACTCCGCCGGCGTCTTGGCGGGGTCGATCAGGTAGTACAGCACGCGCGGGGAGAGCCGCCACAGGTCGTCGAGGTAGTGCGTCACGTTGACCGCCGCCACCAGCGCCGGGCCGTCGGCCCGCTCCGCGAGCGGGCAGCTCAGGTAGACGCGGCACGTCCCCGTCTTGGCCGGCGCGAAGACGCGATTGGGGTCCGGTGCGTCGAGGGAGAAGGGGCTGCACTCGGCGACGGGGTGCCGCGGCCCGGCGGGACGCTTGGCGAGTTGCTCCTGCCAGGTCGCGAACGACGCCGCGACCCCCGCCGGCGGGCGGGTCGAGAGGAACACCGTCACGATCTCGGCGTTGCGGACTTCGGTGCCCGTCGCCAGTTGCCGCTTCGTGGGCGGGCTCCACGCCGTCACCAGATCCTTGCCGACCTTCTCGTCGAGGACCGTGACGTCCGGCTTGAGGGCGTTCGCCGCCGCCCGCAGCTTGATCGCGAACCCGAGGACTTGGTCCCGGAATTCGCGCGACCGGAGGTTCGTCTCGTCCTTCAAATCGACGATCTCGTGGTCGAGCAATGCCTTCTCGCCGCTACGCCAGACCAGCCGGCCAGTCAGGACGGTCGTGACCGCCAGGATGACCACGGCCAGCAGCGCGTTCTGGACGTTGAGCGGCCAGCGCAGCGGGCGCAGGAGGGCATTCATGGGGCCGCCGTCTGGGGTAGTCGGGGTGAGTCTGTGAGTGGCGTTAGTGTGCGGAGTCGCCCACGCCCGGTCAAGCGAATTGTCGTCGTGCAACCGTCGAAGTGGCGGCGAGCCGGAAGCGTCAGCGCCCGGAGTCTTCGCGTGGACGGACTCCGGGCGCTGACTCTTCCGGCTCGCCAAGTTAGAACGTCACCACCACCTCGACGAAGCCGGCGACGAGCGACGGGGCCTTCGTGTCCTTCGAGTTGTAAAGCTGCCGGAAGCCGTCGCCGGGGATCAGCCCCGACACGCCGCCCAACAAGATGATGTTGTTGTTCAGCCGCGGCCGCCACTCCACACCCGTGCTCAGGTCGGTGCCGATGTAGCGGTCGAGCTGGCTCTGGAAGGTGAACGTCTCCAGCGACGCCGTCTTGTCGAAGAACAGCGCGTTGACGTTGTTGATCGAGCGCAGCCGCGGCGTCACCTCCACGTCGGCCCCGAAGCCGACGAGCCACAGGCCGGGGTTGACGAAGTTGCTCTGGCCCTGCACCCGGCTCGACCGCAGGTTGGCGTACTGGCTCTGGTCGTTGGTCAGGCCGACGCCGAACAGCGGGATGCGCTGGCGACGCCAGAAGGCGAACTCGCCGCCGAAGTTGGTCTGGTCGATGATGCCGTCGAAGCCGGTGGCCCGCGAGTTGTTGGTGTTGCCGTCGCCGGACTGGTACAGCCCGCTCGCCTTGAAGCGCACCCAGTCGCGGTCGTAGGACAGCTCGAGCGCGGCCATCTGCGCGGAGATGGTCTGCTCGCTGCCGGCCAGCGGGTTCAGGCTGTCCTTGCCGAGCACCCAGTACGCGGCGTGCGAGACGTTGTAGCGGCCGATGTGACCGTCGCCGGCCAGGCCCAGGTAGACCGCCTGCACGCGGTGCTCCTGGAACACCCCCACCGGGTCCGGCCGCACCAAAAATCCGTTGCGGTCGAAGCGCGTCCGCGAGGCGTCGTCGTTGTAGTGGACGCTCGCCGAGGCGGTGTAGCCGGGGACGAGGAAGTCTTGCCGGTAGACGTTGGCGATCACGATATTCTGGTTGCGGTCCTCGAATGTGTTGAGCTGGCTGTTGGTGTCTTTTTCGAGCTGGCGGAAGTAGGCGAGGTTGAACTGCGTGCGGTTGCCGCCGAGGTTGCCGAAGAGCCGCACGCCGCGGTTCACGTCGCTGAAAATGAAGCCCCGGAAGTCGCTGGTGAACGGCTGGCTGCCGGCCCGCACCGAGACGAAGTCGTACTGCGAACTCAGGTCGGCCAGCTTGTACTCAGCGAACCACTCCTGGAGCGTCGTCCACGTCTGCGTCCGGGTCGTGCCCTCGCGCACGTCGGGGCTGACCACCGCGAGTTCCTGGGCCGCCAGGCTGTTCAGGTTGAACGCCGGGGTCAGCTTCACGCGCCAGTCCGGCGGCTTGAACGAGGCGTCGCCGCGGGTGATGTCGGCCGACACCGTGAGCAACTGCTGCGTGGCGAACTGGCCGTTGCGGCCGAAGAAGTCCGCCGAGTTCGGCCGCGCCGTGCTCTCGAACGGCGTCGTCGCTGTCGGGATCGCCCGGCCTTCCATCAGCGAACTCAGGCTGCCCGAGAGGTTGAGGAAGATGTCCTGTCCGTAGATCGGGAAGTCGCCCTTGAGGACGTTCTGGTTGAACTGGTCGGCGACGCGGCCGGGCCGGTACGGGTAGTCGAAGACGCGCGGGTGCCCCAGGCCGTAGCGGTCCCAGCCGGGGTAGCCGAGTCGCCAGCGGTCTTCGATCGTGTCGTACTCGACGTTGTTCCCGCTGCGGGGCAAGATGCCACTCGGCCCGGTGTAGCCCGGCGGCGGCGGGTAGCGGTACTCGACCGGCTCCACAGCAACCGCCGGCAGCTTGACCGGAGCGACCGGCGGCGGCTCCAACTCGCGGTCGAGCGGGCGCGTCATCGGGGCCTGCGTCACGACCAGGCTGGCCCGCGTCAGGACGGAGTTGCGCAGCAGCGGCGCGGGGTCGGCGGCCGCAGCAGGGCTTCCCCCGAGTGCCAGCGCGAGTCCCAGGAGGCGGATGCGTCCGACGCCGGCCATAACCGCCCCCTCCGTGCGTGACACTACCCCCGCGACAGGTATCGGACGGACCGGCGGTCGGACTGTAGCGGTTGGGCAATCTCTGCCGATTATTCCAGAATCGCGTCGAGAGTTGGGCCACCGCGTCCCGATAAGACTCACGTCCCGCGCCGCCACCTCGGAGTCTCCGCCATGCCCGGCCGCCCCACCCCGAGCCGCGGGCCGTTGCACTGCGAGCGGCTCGAAGCCCGCGACGTGCCGGCCTCGACGGCGACCCTCGCCGGCGGCGTGCTGACCGTGACCGGGACCGCCGGGGCCGACCGCCTCCACATCACCGAAGTCGCCGGCACGATCGCCGTCGATGATGGCAGCACCCACGTCGGCGACTTCGCGGCGGCCGCCGTGACCGCGCTCGTCGTGGACGCCGGCGCGGGCAACGACGCGGTGACCGTCGGCCCGACCGTGGCCGCGCCCGCCACCCTGCGTGGCGGCGACGGTAACGACCGGCTCTCCGCCGGCGGCGGCCCGGCGACGCTCGACGGCGGCCCCGGCGACGACCTGTTGCGGGGCGGCCTGGCCTCGACGGCGTTCGTCGGCGGCCCCGGCCGCAACGAGTTCGTCCGCGTCCGCCCGACCGACATCGCCGTCCCCGGCCCGCAGGACCGGCTGTTGCTCGACACGCCCGACCCGGCCACCGGCCCCGCCCCGACGCTCTCGGCGGACGACGTGACGGCCCTGCTCCGCCGCGCCGCCGCGGCGTCCGCCAGCTCCGACGGCATCTTTGTCGTGGTGGACCGCGGCGGACGTATTCTGGGCGTGCGCGTGGAGTCGGGCGTCGCCACGGAACTCACGTCGGACCCGGCGCTCTTGGCCTTCGCCGTCGATGGGGCAGTGTCGCTAGCCCGCACGGGGGCGTACTTCGCCAACGACCAGGCCCCGCTCACGTCGCGCACCATCCGTAGCTTGAGCCAATCGACGATCACCGAGCGCGAGGTCAACTCGAACCCGAACGTCACCGACCCCAACTCGACCGTGCGCGGCCCCGGCTTCGTGGCCCCCGTGGGGATCGCCGGGCACTTCCCGCCGGGCATCGCCAACACCCCGCAGGTCGATTTGTTCCAGATCGAGCACACCAACCGCGACGCCACCTTCGCCCCCGGCCCCGACGGCGTCCGCGGCACGGCCGACGACGTGGCGCTCGCCCGGCGCTTCAACGCCGACCCCGCCTTCGTGACCCCCGGCCAGGAACTAGTCCCGCCCGACGGCTACGGCGCGACCTCCGGCACCGGCGGCGTCACGGCCAACGGCCGGCCGGTGTCGCAGGGCCGCGGCATCGCGACGCTGCCCGGCGGCGTGCCGATCTTCAAGGGCGGCCAGCTCGTCGGCGGCCTCGGCGTGTTCTTCCCCGGCAAGACCGGCTACGCCACCGAGGAGAACTCGCCGCTCGGCACCACCTACGACCCGTCGAAGCCCGACCGCACGCTCGAGGCCGAGTGGGTCGCCTTCGCCGCCGCGGGCGGCACGCAGAGCGCCATCGGCGGCGTGCCGACGACGCCCATCGGCGACCTCGGCGGCGTGCCGCTGCCGGCGGGAATCGGCTCGCCGGCCGGCCGCATCGACCTCGTCGGCATCACGCTCGACGTGTTCGGCCCCGGCGGCACCGACCGCGGCCGCGACGCGCTCATCGCCGAGAGTCGGGCCGTCGGCCGCGGCTCGCCGGACGACGGCACCAACCTCCGCGTCACGCCCACGAACATCACGATCCTCGCCGGCCTCGCGGTGCCCGACGGCTGGCTGGTCCGGCCGCACTCCGGCGACGGCGTCACGCAAGCCGAAGTCGAGCGCATCATCGCGCGGGGCCTCGAGCAGGCGGCCAAGACGCGCGCGGCGATTCGCTTGCCGCTGGGCAGCCGGGCGAAGTTCGTCTACGCCGTGGCCGACCGCCGCGGCAACGTCGTCGGACTGTACCGCGAGCCGGACGCGACGGTCTTCTCGATCGACGTGGCGGTCGCGAAGGCCCGCAACGTCGCCTACTACGCCGACGCCGCGGCCCTCCAACCGATCGACCGCGTCGCCGGGGTCCCGGCCGGCACGGCGCTCACCAACCGGACCTTCCGCTACCTGGGGCTGCCGCGCTTCCCCGAGAGCGTGGAGGGGTCGTCGCCCGGCCCGTTCTCGCAGCTCAACGACGGCGGCGTCGATCCTGGCACCGGCCGGCAGGTCGGCCCGCCGTTGCCGGCGTCGGCGTACCAGAGCGTCGTCGGCTACGACGCCTTCCACCCCAGCACCAACTTCCGCGACCCGGCCGACCAACTCAACCAGGACGGCATCGTCTTCTTCCCCGGCAGCGCCCCGCTCTACCGCGGCGCGCTGCTCGTCGGCGGCTTCGGCGTCAGCGGCGACGGGGTCGATCAGGACGACGTGACCACGATCGGCGGCCAGTCCGGCTTCGAGCCGGCCGGGGTGCTGAAGGCCGACGAGGTGTTCGTCGGCGGCGTGCGGCTGCCGTACCAGAAGTTCAACCGCAACCCCGAAGGCTGAGTGCCCACGATGTGTCACCGACTCCGTCTCGCCCTGATCGCCGTGGCCGTGATTGCCGGCCGGGCCGACGCCCAGCGCTACGCCGAGCGGACGCCGCCGCCCCGCGCCCCGGCCGTCGCCCCCGCGTGGCCGGCCGACGGCCTCCCGCCGCTGGCCCGCTACGTCCGCCCCTCGACGATTCCGCGCTTGGGCGTCGGCAACATCAACGGCACCTTCGGCTACGACTACGTCAACCGCCGCCCCGGCCGCGTCTTCCTGACGCCGAGTGCCGACCCGTCGCGCGGCCCGTCGATCGCGCGGGCCTACCGCACCGACCCCGTCGTGACCTACGACCCGATCGCGCTGCGCCCGGTGCGTAAGGCAGTCCTCGAAGCGAAGGCGAGCCAGGAGCGTTAGCGACTGGAGATCGAGACAGCTCCAGTCGCTGACGCTTCTGGCTCGCCGGTCGTCGGGTTATCTCGTCGTGACGACCAACTCCTTGTAGCCGAACGTGTCATCGACCTGGCGGTCGAACTGCACCTTGGTCAACTCGACGACCACGACCTCGGCCGTCGTGTAAATCAGACACCCGTCGAGCAGGTGCCCGCCGGACATCGCCCCCAGCTCGTCGGCGACGCCGAGGTGGAAGTGCCCGCCGACCTCGCCGAAGGTGCCGACGAGCGAGACGATCTCGAAGTGCCCGCGACGCGTCACGCCGTCGGGCCGGTTGGCGTAGCGGAGGCAGACATCGGTGAGGCTGCCGACGCAGGTGACAATCGCCGCGGCCCTGAGGTGGTGGCGCGCGGCGAAGGCCAGCAACCCTTGCCGCAGGTCCGACCCCGGCGTCAGGCGGAAGGCGTAGGCCGTCACGCCCGACGGCACAGACTCTGCGCTCACGAGCTACTCCGGGGAGATCGTCTCGCCGCGGGCGGGGGTCTCGCCGGCCGACCAGGCGGGGTCGCTCACGCTGCTGCTGATGTAGCGCACCGAGCCGTCGGCGAACGCGGCCTGGATGCCGCCGGCCGTGACGCCCTGCGACTTCAGGCAGTGGGCGTTGTCCGCCGGCGGGGCGAACTCCGGCCGCAACATGCAGCGGCACATCCACGGGTCGGTCCCGGTCCACGAGGTCGGGACGGTGCCGCCCTTGTTGACGAACCCCGTCCGCGGCCAGTAGCCGTTGACGTACAGCGACGTGGGGGCCATGCCGTTGGCCCACTGCGCGTCGCCGGGGTACTGGTTGCCGGTCAGCGCCGGCGTGAAGTCGCCGGGGATGGTGCGCGGATCGACGCCGTAGCCCCACAGGGTCGCCCCGAAGCGCGGGTTGCCCGTCGGCCGCTGCACCACGGCGTACTTCTCGTTGAAGACGATCGTGTTCGACAGGCCGTCCTGAATCTTCGTGAGCCGCGCCCCCTGGTCGCCGAAGACCTGCCAGTTCGCGCCGTAGCTGCTCAGGCCCCACTGGGTGTTAGCGGAGTTCGCCCAGGCGGGGTACGGGTTGGCCGTCCCGCTCGCGGCCGCCCAGGCCGGGGCACCGGTCGGCAGGTCGAACAGGCCGTCGCCGGTCATCGTCTTGTCGGCCGGGTGCTTCAACACTTTCAGGGCCACCGACCGGGCGGCGTCCGGGCCGAGGTCGTAGACGGCGTTCTGTTCGAGGCCCGGCAGCAGGTGGTAGAAGATCGACCCGGCGACGCCGGCGGCGTTGACCTGGCCGAAGATCGGCGGGGTCGTCTGGCGGGCCGACTCGAAGGTCATCGCGGCGAGCGCGACCTGCTTCAAATTATTCTGCGACTGCGACCGCGCGGCCGACTCGCGAATCTTCTGCACGGCGGGCAGTAGCAGGCCGATCAGAATCGCGATGATGGCAATCACCACCAGCAGCTCGATCAGCGTGAACCCCGGCCGACTCCGACGCTTCGTCATGGGAAACTCCTGCTCAGTTTGAGGACCCCAGGCGGCACAGAGCGGGGTGACTCGGGGGTAACAACCCCGTCGTCACAAGCCCAACTCCGGATTCGTGCCCCCTGGCGTCCGGACATCAACACCGACACTCAGCCGAGGCCGTGGCGCTTCCGTAGCACCCGCGCGGCCTCGACGATCACCCCCAACTTGCGCTCGGCCACGGCGGCCGACGCGACGGGGCTGTCCGCGAACGTGGCGAACCCGCAATCGGGGTTCAGCAGCACTCGCCCCACGCCGAACGCCGCGACGGCGGCCTCGGCGAGGGCTGTCACTTCGGCGACCGTCTCGACCCGGTCGAGCTTCTGGTTCACGACCCCGACCCCGATGCGGCGGTCGTCGGGCAGTCCCGCAAGCGGGCCGAGTTCCCCGGCCCGCGGCGTTGCCATTTCGAGGAAGTACGTCCCGACCGGCAGGCCGGCCAGCAGCGGTACTAAGGGCGTGTACGGCCCCGACAGGGCGACCGACTCGTCGCGCGACCAGTTGCCGCGGCAGACGTGCAACGCCACCCGGTCGCGCGGCAAGCCGTCGAGCAGTGACTTCAGCAGCCGCCCGGCGAACTCCAGTTCCTCCGTCTGCCCCCGACGCTCGCCGAGGGCACCGCACATGAACGTCCGCCGGCCGGCCGCGCGCGTGAACACGACTTCGGTCAGCACCGGCTCGTCGAACTGCACGATCGCCGCGCCGTCGGCGAGCAGTTGCAACGCCTCCTCGCGCAGCACGGTCACGATGTCGGCGGCTAAACTTTCGCGGTCGGGGTACGCCCGATCGGAAACGCATTCGAGCCACATCGTCCGCGTCAGCAGGTACGGCCCCGGCAACGCGACTTTCACCGGCCGGTCGGTGATGCTTTGCGTGAAGGCCAGTTCGCGGCCGGCCAGCGACCGCGAGCGGCGGAGCTTGCCGAACACCGCCGGGTGGCGAATCTGGTCGGCCGGCACGTCGAGCGCGGCCAAGTCGGCGGCGAACTTGGCGGGGTCGGTGACGTACGGCAGCAGGTCGGTGACCGGGATGAGCTGGCAGTTGTCGAGCCGCGCCGCGACGAAGCTGGCGTAGTTGTCGCGCCGCTGCTCGCCGTCGGTGACGACATCGACGCCGGCGCGCAGTTGCGCCGCGACGGCCAGCCGCACCGCGTCGTCGGCGTGGCCGTGGAACTCCTCCTCCGGCATTCGCCCGGCGAGCCACTCGTGCAGCGCGGCGACCAGCGCCGCCGGCCGCGGCCAACTGCCGACGCCCATCACTTCTAAGTGCGTATTCGGGGGCCGAAACCCCACTGTCGAAGTTGCTGGAACGGCCTCACGGCCCGGAGTTTCAGGCTCTGCGTTCCGCGTGCGAGAAGCGGCTTTGCGGATGCGGTAGCGCGTACTGTCGCCGTCGGGGGTCGCGCTCAGCAGCGCGTTGCCGGTCAGGCGCGCCCACGACGGCAGGTCGTCGGCGACGGACGCCTCGCGCGACCGCACTTCGAGCACCTGCCCCGCGATGAGGGGATCGATGTGCCGGCGGATCAGCAGCAGCAGGCCGTTGCCGCAGTCGAGATTACCGCCGTCGAAACTCGCGGCGGGCGTGTCGTCGGGGGGTGGCACGGCGGCGCTCAATAGTACGGGTCGCGGGCGACCACCACGGGCGACTTCAGGGCCACGGCGTAGACCGCCTCGCGTGCGGTCGCCTTGCCCTTGCGGTCCTTCAAATTCAGCGTGACGGCGTAGCGGATCACGGCCGGGTCGGTGCCATCGACCTTGCCAACCGTGTAGCTTGTGAGCGTGAAGTTCGCGCGGAGGTCTTCGGGGAACTCGACCGGGTCCGGCAGCGCTTTCAACCCGGCGGCCGGGGTGTTCGCCTGCCACGAGTCGAGCGCGGCAACGACGGCGACGCGGCCCCGCTCGATATCGGCGGCCGGACGGCTCCCACCGCACCCGGCGGCGGCGAGCGTGAGTAAAGCGACGGCGAGTTTGGCCGCGGGGTCAATACGACACGCTCGGGCAGCCGCCGGCCATGAACTCGACCAGCTTCGCCCCGCCGACGATCACCGCCCCCGGTACGAGGGTCGCGGCGTCGAGTTGCCGCTTCTTGAAGCACGGCGAGCAGACGAAGATCGTCCCACCCGCCGCGGCGAAGTTGGCGATCAGGTCTTTGAGTGGGGCGAACCCCTCCTCGGCGACGGCGTCGGCGGCCCCGCCGACGGCCAGGCGCACCGCCTCGGTGCTCAGGAAGACAACAGTCTCCTGGTCGCAGGCGACTGCCGCGTTGGCGACGACGAAGGCGACCGTCGCCCGGTCGGGGTCGTCGGCCCCGGCGGTCAGGCTCACGCAGAATTTCCCGGCCATGACTCAAGCTCCCTTGCGGCGGATTCGGTACACCGGCGGCGACGCGGACACCAGCGTGTGCCCCGTCAGCCGGCACCACGCGGGCACGTCCTCCGGGGCGGCCGGGTCGGTTGCGGTCACCGCGACCACGGACCCTGGCGGCAGCGGCAGTAGCTTGATTCGCAGTGCCAACGCCAACTCGCCGCAGCCGATCGCGCCGGCGTCCCAGGCGACTTCGCCGCCGGTCAGCGTCGCCGTCTCGGCCCCGTCCAGTCGCTCGGCCTCGGCCCACGCCGCGGCGTAGCACTCGCGGCGGCGGACGTAGTCGGCGAGCTGCGACCGCAGTTCGCCGGGTTCGCGCCCTAGCCCGCGGCCGAGACAGGGCAGGCACCGCGGCGTGTCCTTGAACCCCAGTGCGATGCTCCAGACCGCCTCCCGCGCCAGGCAGCGGCCGCTACACCCCGCGCACGGCCGGCCGGCGACCTGCCGCAACGTGGCTTCAACTGTCGCGGCGGACTGGCTCATGGGCAGACAGTGTAGGCCGGCCGGGGGGTCGCTTCAACGGCTCCGCTGAGGACCGCCGTTCACTTCGTCAGCGGCACGCGGTAGGTCGTCGTCCACGCGAACGACTGGCCCGGTTGCAACTCGTCGATGCTCACGAACGGCTCGGGGCAGATCACCGTCGAGAGGCCCCAGACGCGGAACGCACTCATCGGCCGGTCGCTACTCACCTCGACGGCGGTGCCCGACGGCGCGTGCCGCATCGTGAAGCGGTACGGGGTGCTAAGCAAGTCGCCGTACTCGGCGTAGACCTGGCCGGCGTCGAGCTTGCCGCGGAAGGTCAGCGCGCCCGCGTCCTTGCCGGCCAACTCGTCGTAGCGGCTTTCGGACTTCGTCACGCGAAGTTTGCCGGCGAATTCGAGCTTGTAGTTCGGGCCGATCGGGTCGCGGTTGACGTTGAAGAAGTTGTGGTTGTAGACGCGGGTCGTGAGCGGCCGGGTGCCGGCGTTCGTCAGCGTCGAGCGGAGCCGTAGCACGGCGGCGGTGGCGTCGTCGGCCGACTCGACCGTCTTGGCGAGCGTATAACCGACGCCAGATTTCGCCGCGACCTCGTGCGTGAACGTGTACTTGCCGGCGACGACGGTCAGCGTCCGCTTGCCGGGGTTGACGACGGGGTACGCCTTCTGGAACTGGTACGGCTCGTCCTTGACTTTGCGCAGCTCGCCGACGCCGATCTTGACGAAGGTGTCGCCGACTTTCGCGGCGGCGTAGTCGGCGGGGCCGGCCTGGTCGAACTCCTCGCACGGCCCGGTGATGTCGTCGGCGTTGGCCGGGTCGTGGGTGCCCTTCCAGGCGTGGAACAGCGTCGCGCCGTTGACCTTCCAGTCGGCGACGACCCCGCCGCGGTCGAAGCGGGTGCCGCGGTAGAAGCCCTTCGCGTCGTCCGGCAAGTACAGCGTGAACGCCGAAGACTGGCCGGTCACGGCCGCCTTCGGGTAGTCCTGCGCCGTCGCCGGCGACGCCAGCAGCAGAAGAGCAAGTAGACATCGCGGCATCGGGGGTTCCTCACTTCACGGGGGGGATGACGTTCGCGGCGGCGAGGCCGTCGAGGACGAACTGCACGGCGATGCCGGCGAGTACGAGGCCCAGCACGCGGCCGACGACGCGGATGCCGGTCACGCCAAGTCGTCGCTGGATGGGGTCGGCAAGACGCAACGTGGCGTAGGCGGTCAAGCCGGTCAGGCCGATGGCGACGAAGACCCCGGCCGACTCGAAGACGTTACTCGCCCGGCTCATCAGCACCGCGACCGTCGAGAGCGCGGCCGGCCCGGCGAGTAGCGGCACCGCGAGGGGGGTGATGGCTACGTCGCCGGCGTCGGCGGAGCCGTCGGCCTCGGCCCCCTCGACGGCCGCGTCGTCGCCCGGCTCGCTCTTCTCGCGGATCATGTCGAGCGCCACCAGGAACAGGATCAGCCCGCCGGCGATCTGGAACGCCGGCAGCGACAGGCCGAGCTTCGCGAAGAGCCAGGTGCCCACCAGCGCGAACGCCGTCATGATGGCCGTGGCCGCGGCGCAGGCGACCAACGCCGTGCGGCGACGCTTGCGCGGGGCGTAGCGGGCCGTCAGCGCTAGGAACGGCGGGATCGTCCCCGGCGGGTCCACGAGGAACAGCAGCGACACGAGTGCGGTCAGGGTGAAGTCGAACATCCCGGTTTAAGGTACGCCGGCCCCGGCCGCGCGTTCCTAAGATTACGGCCAACGGGAGGCTCCACGATGGAACGGTTCACGCTTCGCTCGCCGGTCTCGGCGTCGGCCGCGGCGCTCTACGACTGGCACGCGCGGCCGGCGGCTTTTGCCCGGCTCGCGCCGCCGTGGGAGCGCGTCAAGGTCGCCTCCGTCGCGGGAAGTTTCGGCGACGGCCAGCGGGTGACCCTGCGCGCGAGCCTCGTCGGCCCGGTCGCCAAGGACTGGGTCGCCGAGCTGTTCGAGGTCGTCCCCGGCCGGCAGTTCCGCGACCGCCAGTTGCGCGGGCCGTTCGCCGAGTGGACGCACACCCACCGCTTCCTGCCCGACGGCCCCGACGCCTCGATCCTCGAAGACGACATCGAGTACCGCCTGCCGCTCGGCGTCCTCGGCCAGCTCGTCGGCGGCGGCTTGGTGCGGGGCAAGTTGGCGGCGATGTTCGCCTACCGCCACGCCGTCACCGCGTCGGACCTGCGCCGCCACGCCCCGTTCGCCGGCCGGCCGCCGCTGACGGTCGGGGTCACCGGGTCGAGCGGCCTGATCGGCAGCGAGTTGACGCACTTCCTCGGGGCCGGCGGGCACCGCGTCGTGCGGCTGGTGCGCGGCCCCGTCAAGCCGGCGGCTTACGACGACGGCACGACCTCGCGGACCTGGACCCCCGACGCGCCGCTCGACCCGGCGACCCTCGCCGGCCTCGACGCGGTCATCCACCTCGCCGGCGACGGCATCGCCGACGGCCGCTGGACGGCGGCCAAGAAGGCCCGCATCCGCGACAGCCGCGTCGGCCCGACGCGCCGGCTGGCCGAGGCGGTCGTCGCCGCGAGGGTCCCGGTCTTCCTGAGCGCGTCGGCCGTCGGCGTCTACGGCGTCCGCGGCGACGAACTATTGACGGAGGACTCGCCGCCCGGCACCGGCTTCCTCGCCGACGTGGCCAAGGGCTGGGAGGGGCCGACGCACCTGGCCGCCGACGCCGGCGTCCGCGTGGTGAACCTGCGCATCGGCGTGGTGCTGACGCCGAAGGGCGGCGCGCTCGGCAAGCAGCTCCTCGCCTTCAAGGCCGGCAACGGCGCGGTCCTCGGCGGCGGCACGCAGTTCGTCAGTTGGGTCACGCTCAACGACCTGATCGGCGGCGTCCACCACGCGCTGATGACCGAGACGTTGCGCGGCCCCGTCAACCTGACGGCCCCGAACCCGGTGACCAACCGCGAGTTCGGCCGCACCCTCGCCGGCGTTCTGAACCGCCCCTACCTGCTGACAATCCCCGCCCCGGCGTTGCGGCTGCTGTTCGGCGAGTTGGCCGACGCCGCGCTGCTGGCGAGTATCCGCGTGCAGCCGGCGCGGCTAACCGCCGCCGGCTACAAGTTCGACCACCCCGACCTGGCCGCCGGCCTGGGGAGCGTGCTGGGGCGGTGAAAGTGTGCTGCGGAACCGGCCCGACCTGCGATGATGCCACGGCAGTCGCCCACTCGGGGCGGCGCGCTAGCGTCGAACGGGGGCCAATCGTGGAGCGGACTGCGGAGCAACGGGCGAGCCGGCGTAAGGTCGGCATGGTCCTGTTCGGCCTGGCCGTCGGCCTGCCGGGCATGGTCGTGTTCACCGACAAAACGGACAGCCCAGGGCTCGTCACGGCGTGCGGGGCCGTCGCGGTGTTGGGCAGCGCGGTCGCCGCCGCGGCCGGGGCCGAGCGCCGGCTGCTGGCGGTCGTGCCGGGGCTGCTCGCCGGGGCCGGGGCCTTCGTGGCGCTGCTGGCCTACGCGTCGGTGCGCGACTCGATCCGCATGTTCGAGCTGGTGATCCCCCTGGGCCTGGGGTCGCTGCCGGGGCTGGGGCTGTACTGGCTCCTCGACACCGTCTTCCCGACACAGGGTGAGAATCGCGGCGATTGAATCGAGCCGGACTACCACGGCTTGGGGCTTCTCGACGGAGGGCGTCGTCGGCTCCGCGGTGGGAAGCGCAGGCCGGGCACCCACAAGGGGATGCCCCGACAAGAACCGGCAGCGCCGGCCCCGCCGCAGGCGACCGGCTTTCGGCTCCGCCGCAGGCGAACTGTATGGGTACCCCTCGTGGGTGCCCAGCCTGCGCCTCCCACCGCGAAGCCGACGACCGCCCGCGTCGGACCACGGCACACTGACATGAACCGTTTGAGGACATGGCGAATGAGCGCGTTGCGTATCGAGTTGCCGGAGGCGTTGAGGGCCGCGGTCGCCAACCAACTCGCCCAGCGTGGGATCAGCGAGTCGGCGTGGGTCGAGGAGGCCGTGCGCGAGAAGTTGGCGGCCGAGGCGGAGTTGAAACCCCTCGCGGCGCGGGCGGCACGCGGCAACCGGGCGGCGTTCGAGCGCATCCTGTCGAAGATACTCGACGCGGAACCCGACCCCGGCGACGCACTTGACTCCGCCCGACTCACGCCCACAGCCGCCGGGCCACGGCCCACGCCGTCGCCCCGAGGCGGGCGCGAAGCACCTCCTCGCCCGGTTCCGCCGGCGGCAACTCGACGCAGACCATCGCCGCCAGCGTCAGCACCAGCAAACTGCACAGGCTCCAGCCCACGTCCAGCGGCGTCACGTCGCCGATCGCCACGGCGTCGTGCAGGCCAAGCAGGTTGGCGAACATGCCGACGGCCATGACCGCGGCCAGCCCGGCGAACAGGGCGAAGAGTTGCCAGTGGATGATCACGCCGTCGCGCGACTGGCCCTTGGCCGTGACGCGGAACGGCGAGCCGAAAGGGCTGACGAACGACTTCAGCACCGCCGCCGTCAGGTGGAACGCCGGCACCACCTTGCCGACGGAGCCGACGATCGGCACCACCTTGCCCTCCGACAGCCAGTACATGATCACCGCCCGCGCGGTCACCCGCGGGATCACGAAAAGCATCACGTCGGTGGCGGTCGCGTGCAGCGCCGGGATGCCGGCGTACCACTGGACGATCGGGGCCAACAGCAACAGCACCAGGAACGGGAAGGTCAGCCAGTAGACCACCGTCTCGAAGTAGAACAGGCGCTGCAACAGGCTCAGGCCGGGTGCCCTGAAGGGGCCGGACTCCAGGAACACCTGCTGCATCGTCCCCTGACACCACCGGACCCGCTGCTTGATGTACTCCGGCACGCTCTCGGGGGCCAAGCCGTCGCTCAGCGGCTCGTTGAGGAACACAGTCCGGTAGCCCTTGCCCCGCAGTGCGTACGAGAGTTGCAAGTCTTCGGAGAGCGACCCCTGGGCGAAGCCGCCGAGGGTTTCCAGCGCGGCGCGACGCACGACGAAGCCGGTGCCGACGCAGAAGGCGTTGCCCCAGGCGTCGCGGCACGGCTGCGTGACCGTCATGAAGTAGTTCGTCTCCTCCGTCCAGGCCGCCCCGCCGAAGAGGTTGTGCTGGATCGGGTCCGGGTTGCGGAAGTGCTGCGGCGTCTGCACCAGCCCCACGCCCGGCCCGTAGACCAGGAAACCGAGCGTGCGGTAGATCAGGTGCGGCTTGACGACGAAGTCGGCGTCCAGGCACAGGATGAAGTCGCCGTCGGTGCGTGGGTAGGCGTAGTTCAGGTTGCCGGCTTTGCCGTGTTCGTTACTCGGCCGCGCCAGGTAGCCTACCCCCCGGCGCTCGCACAGTTCGCGCAGCCACGGCCGCCGGCTGTCGTCGAGGACCCAGACCCTCAGCAGGTGCATCGGGTAGTCGAGGCCCAGCGCCCCGACAATGGTGTCGTCGAGGATGTCGGCCGGCTCGTTGTAGGTCGCGATGTACACGTCCACCGTCGGCAGGTCAGCCGAGGCCCGCAACCGGGTCTCGTAGCCGTCGGCCTCGGGAGTGCGGTTGATGTAGCCGGTCAGCACGTACAGGCACCAGCCCTCGTAGACCAGGGCCACGGCTTCGAGCGCGAAGAAAGTCCAGGGCCACAGTGCCGCCGGCGTCCAGTCGAACGCCGGCAGCGTTTGGGTGACCCGCCAGGTGGCGTAGTAGGCCGTCAGCCCTGCCATGAGGCCGACGACCAGCCACCGGGCGGCCGCGACGCTCACCGGGAGGCGGTAGAGGGCGAGCATCAGGCCGAGCGGCAGCAACAGGTTCATCAGGAGCCGGTCGTCGAGGCTCATCGGAACCTCGCGTTCGAGAACAGCCAGACGACGGCTTGGTGGCACGGCCCGGCCTCGCAGTCGGCGACGAGGACCCGGACGTGGCGGCCGATCAGGGCCGCGGGGTCACCGACGCCGGGGTCGAGGTCGATCACGACGCGGAGCTTCCGGGGGTCGTGGTCGGAGGCCCCGAGGGCGAACGTCGGCTCGTTGTCGCCGGCCCGGCCACTGCGCACCGCCCGGACGCGGCCGCGGAGCGACGGGCCTCCGGTCACGTTGACCACCGCCGGGGCACCGGCCGTCACCGAGCCGAGGTAGCCCTGGTGGACGACGGCCTCGACGAACACCGTGCCGCCGTCGGCGATCTCGTACAGGACCTCGTTCTGCTTGACCCCCTGGCCGCGGTTGCCCTGGCGCACCCAGACGGTGCCGCCGGCGGGGGCGACCGCCGTCGCCAGGGCCAGCCGCCCGGTGCGGCCCCGCTCGCGGTCGATCTCGGCCTCGACGCCGCTGAGCAAGTCGGCGGCCTCCTTCAGCGAGGCCTTCAGGGTCGGCACCTTGAGCGCGAGTTCGTCGGCCCGCTGCTGGAAGTGCGGCGAGTCCTTCTGCAGGAACAGCCCCTGCTTCGCGGCCTCCAACTCGGCCCGCCACTTGGCGACCGTCGCCTGGTCGGTGTCGAGGCGGATGCGGCAGACCGACTCCGACTCCCGCGCCGCGTCGAGTTCGGTTTCGCTCAGGCCGGCCCCGCCCCGCTTGGCCCGCTCCAGCCGGCGGGCGGCCGTCTCGTGCTCGACCTTGCCCGAGCGCGCCTTGGACTCGGTCTCCTTCAGGCTCGCCTCCAGGTTGGCGACCACGGCGTCGCGGTAGCGTGCGGCCTCGGCACGGCAGAGTTCCTCGTTGCGGACCACCTCGCCCAGTTCGCTCTCGAGGCGCTCGCGGCGGGTGACCAGTTCGGACTGGCGGCCGGTCAGGGCGGTCAGCCCCGACGTGTCGAGGTGGCGGTTGACCAGGCGGGCCATCGGCTGGCCGGGGGCCACCGGGTCGCCGACGTCGAAGCTCAGGTCCGAGGCGGTGCCGTCGATCGGGGCGCGGACCTGGACCGTCCGGGCGTTGACGACCGCCTCGCTCGTAACGGGGAACACCAGCGGCAAGACCAGCCACCACAGGGCCGCGACGACGAGCGCCACGCCGACCGTGCGGCGGGCCGCCGCGGTGGCCCACTGGCGGAGGGTTCGCCGCGGGGCGGGGCGGGCCGGGGTCGGGGCAGCCGGCAGTGCCAGCGCCGGTGCCGGTGCCGGTATCGTCTGGGCCGTCAGGGGGACCATTTGCTCGGTCGGCGACAACGTCGAAGTCGCCGGCGCGGGCTGTTGCTGGGCCGGCAGCGTGGCGTGGGTGCGGGGGTGCCCGACGGGGGCAAGCTGGACGCTCGAATCTGTCATGATGTTCTCTCGACGGTGAACAGAGCCAAAACCCGTCGGGGATTCCAGGTCGTGGGCGGAAACTTGAAGACGACTTCGCGGCACTTCAGGATTCGCGTTTCCGCGAAAACCGGCCCATGAATACGGGCCGGCCTGCAGGACGAAAAGTCGGGGGGTTATTGGCAACTTGAATGCCGATTGCGACGATCGGGCGAAGTCTCTGACCGGGGGAGTGCCTCAAAACGTGCCGAAACGGCCCCTAAACCGACAGTTTCGCTACGCTTGCAGCGGATGCGTAGATGTCGTGAAAAGTCGGGTGGGCCGCGAACGTCGTACGCTACCGTACAGTAGTAACGCTGCGCAAGAAGTGCACAACGCATGCTGAACTCGATCGCAACTGCTTAAGAAGTCGGCAGAAAGTTGAACTGGCACGGGCATTACAGATAATTGAAGATAATATGTGGAGGATGCTAGGTTGTAAACCACAATGAACAGGACACGTTCCTACACAAATTGAACGGCTATTACTCGGCAAATACTTGGGCGGGGAGTCGGAGGCCGCCGGCGGCGTCGAACAGGCCTGGAACGAGCAACTCGACGACGCGGCCGGTCGTAACGCGGCAGCCGGGCAATAGGGTGACCCAGCCGTCGGGGTGGTCGAAGACGTTGGCCGGCTCGAAGGGGCGCACGCCGAAGGGCCCGTCGAGCAGTTGGGCGAGCGCGTGCGCGAAGCCCTCGGCCCCGTCGGGGTCGGCGGGGTGCCAGGTCGGCCGAACGCGGCCCCAGAAGAGTTGGAACAGCTCGACCGCGGCGAGTTCGAGGTAGCCGTGCAGCGCGGCCGGCCGCAACCCGGCGAGCGCGGCCTTCAACTCGTCCCGCGAGTCCGCCGGCGACGAGGGCACGAGGGCCTCGAGTTCCGCGCAGCCCGGCGGTTGCGGCCCGGCGCTGACGACGACCTCGGCCGGGCGTAAGGTCCGCCCGCCGGCGGCGAGGCCGAAGGCGCGGACGCGGACGACGCCCCCGGCCGGCGGGGCGTTGCGGAAGACCGGCACCGCCCGGACGCCGGTGACCGCCTCGTCGGCCGCGGGGTCGTAGCCGGCCGCCCCGACGAGCGTCGCGCCGCACCAGTGGGCAAGGCGCGTCAGCGTCGGCCCGGCGGCGGCGGCGGCCACCGGCGAGTCGGGCGGCGTCGCGGCGTCGAGCAGCGCCGCCAGCCGCGCGGCGTCGGGGGCCGCGCCGGCCAAGTAGCCGTCGAGGTGCGGGCCGATGGCGGCCTGCCAAGCCGGCTCCGTTGACAGCGCCCACAGGTCGTAAGCGGCGGACGCGGCCGACGGCTCCGGCCCCAGGCTCACGGCGAACCGCGCCGCCGCCGGGTCGGTGTCGATGCGCTCGGCGGCCACGACAGTGCCCAGGGGCCGCGCGGCGAATTCGCCGCGCAGTCCCGGCTGCGACAGCGGCACCCCGGCCGGCCAGACCCAGCCGTCGGCCGTCGGCGTCGGGTATAGAGTCGTCGGGGCCTTGGGTCCGGTGCTGACGCGCCAGGTTGGCCGGGCCGGCGGCGCGGCGAGACGCGCGACGCCGACGACGGTGCCGGCCGGCTCGGGCGACTCGACGCCGGCGGTGGGGTCGGCGGGGTCCGGCGGGTCCAGCGGCCGCAGGGTCACGGGGTCGAGGCGTGGCCGCAGCCCCGGCGCGGCCCGGCCCAGCTCGCGGTAGAAGAACGCCAACTCCGGCGACGGACCCTCGGCCGCGAGCCTCGCCTCGAAGTCGCCGCCGGGCACGACGCGAACCGCCAGGGCGTCGCGGGTGCCCGCCGGCAGGCCGGGGACGCCGGCGAAGAAGTGGTCGCGCAAGCCGGGCCAGTCGTCGGGGCACGGGTCGGGGGCCGGGGGCCACGGCGCGACCGACTCGCCGAGGCGGCCCAGGCGCACCGCGGGGTCGGCGTCGGCGAGCGCGGCCAGCGCGGCGTCGAGGGCGGCCGCGAGCGTGGCGAGGTGGTCGAGCCGCGCCGTCAGTGCCGGGTCGGGCGTGGACCAGACGGCGACGGGGCCACCGAGGAGGCGGTTGAGCGCGCCGCCGCGTGCCGCGCGGGCCTTGCGGGCGAGCAGCCGGTGCGGCCGGAAGTCCGCCCACGCGGCCACGACGGCGGCGGCGTGCCAGGCGTCCGGCGGCGGCGGCGTCACCCCGCGGCGCAGCGCCTCGGCCTCGGCGGCGCAGCCGGGCAGCCGCCCCAGCGCGGCGGCGTACTCGGCCCAGGCGGCGGCGAGTCCGGCCGGCCACGGCCGCGCGGGCACGGCTACAGGTCCCCCCGGTTTTGCAGCGAGACGTGCTCGAGCGGGTCGGTCAGGTCCTCGTAGTCGGACTCCTCGCCGTTGGAGGTCACCACGAAGCGGCTCTGCTCGTCGTCGTAGTCGATCTGCGCCGCCGCGGTGAGGCCCTCGCGGAAGGTGTACGATGCGAAGCGCGAGTAGCGCGGGTCGCCGGGGAACTTGCGCTCCAGCACCAACGTCTCGGCCTGGCCCGAGGCGGTCAGCCGCATGGCGAGCGACTGCGCTTTGGCGAGCTCCTCGTAGCGGGTGAACTCCGGGAAGATCATCTTGTGGCTGTTGTTGTGCATCTCGTGGACGCCGACCTCGTAGGGCAGACGCTCGCTGAGGTCGGCCGGGTATTGGACGGCGGCCGTGCGGACCACGCGCCCCATGAGCCGCGCCATGACGGCCCCCTTGGCGACGGCGTGCTTGAGGTTGTCCGAGTCGAAGGTGAAGCGGTCGCCGCCCTCCTCGGTCAGCCCGGCGACCCGCAGCGTCTCGCGCAAGAGTTGTCGCACGAGCGGGTAGCGGGCCGCGTTGCCCGACAGCACGACCCACTCGACCTCGGCGGCGACCCCGCCGGCGTCGGGCCGCAGCTTCTCGGCCATCAAGTTGTTGCACTTCGTCACGACGGCCTCGACGTCCGCGCGGACCAAGGCGTCCACCTCCCACGGGGCGACGGACACCTCGCCGAGTTGCTGGAGGACCTGCGCGGCCACGGCGGTCGGCTTGCCCTCGAGCGCGAGCCGCACGAGGGCCGAGGTGCCCTGGAGCAGGTGCGCCGCCGTAAGCTGGGAGAACTTGACCGGCTTGCCGTCGGAGAGCTTGCGCTTCAACTCCTCGGCGAGTTGCCAGAGCGCGCGGAAGGCGGCCTGGCGGGCGAGCGAGTCGGCGGAGAGGGCCTTGGGGTCGAAGCGCGTCGGGGCGTACTCCGCGGCCCCGCCGGCCGGCGGGCGCAGGGCCTCGGCCCTGGCCAAGAACGCCTCGACGAGCTTGTTGGCCGCGGCGGGTTCGGCCGGGCCGGCGGACGGCAAGGGGTTCAGTCCGCCGGCGGTCGCGGGCTGCAACACGCGGGCGAGCAGCGCGGTGAACTTGGCCTTCACGAGCCGGCAGGCGGCGCGGGTGATGTTGTCGCCGCCGAAGGTGCGGACGCCGGTGCGGGCGAGGACGTCGAGCTTGAGGACGCGGGGGTCCGGGGCGGTGGCGTGGACGAGGACCACGTCGGTGGTGCCGCCGCCGCAATCGACGACCAGCACGTGCAGGCCGCGCGGGTGCAGGTAGCGGAAGCGGACGAGCGCGCCGGGCCGCTCGAAGACGCGGCGGTGGACATGGAAGAAGGCGGCCGCCGTCGCCTCGTCCATCGTGAGCTTCACCAGCGGGCACGCGGCGGACTTGCGGCCGGGGTCGGCCAGCCAGCCGCGGCACCGGCCGACGAGGGCGTCGAGCGGGCCGTCGCCGGTCGGCGTCGCCTCGGCGGCGACCGACTGCGGCTGCTGCATGGTGCGCAGCCAGCCGCGCACGGCCGCCGTGACCAGTTGTCGCAGCTCGCCGCGCGTGTAGGTCGTCGGGTAGGTCAGCGCCACGTCGGCCGGCCACGCCTTGACCTCGGCGCGGAAGCAACTGAAGGCGTGCGCGAAGATCAACTCGCCGGGGAAGTGGTTCATCACCTCCATCTGCTCGGTCTGCGCCGGCCCGCCGTCGGCCGGCAGGTGCGGCACGTTCAGTGCGAAGAACGGCGGCGACTTCGCGGGCTTCGGGGACGCGGCGGGCGACGGCTCGGGGACCGACAGGAGTTGCTTGACGCCCAGGACGACGCTCTCGCTCAGGCCGTCCGCCCCCGCCAGGGCGACCCGCCCGACGACGAAGCGGACCGAGTCCGGCAGGTCGTCCGAGGGGCGACTCGGCAGGCGGCGCGTGCCGGCGGCGGCCCCGCCCGGCGTGCGCACCTCGACCAGCCGCACCGCGGAGGCGAGCAGCCTCGGGTCGGCGGCCCCGCGGTCGAGGCCGATCAGCGCGACCGCCGACGACTCGTAGACCCGCGCGGCGTCGGCCAGCGCCGCGACCGAGGTCACCGCGTTGCCCAGGTCGATCGCCATCGCCCCGACGAACATCGGCAGCGGCGTACACGGCCGGCAGGTCAGGTCGAGTCGCGACGCCTGATCGACGTACTGCTGGAACTGCTTGCCGTCGAAGTAGCGTAGCTCGACCGGCAGGACCAGTTGGCCGGTGGTGGGGTCGCGGTGCGCCTCGACGGCGGCGCGGAAGCCGGCGGCGTCCGTGTCGAGCGTCACGACGAGTTCGACGACGCTGCTCGGGGTCAGGCTGGCCGCGAGGTAGGCGCGCTGCTCCAGGAACCCCGCGGGGGCGAGTTGGGGGCGCGGCACAACGTGGCGGAGGCAGACGGCGTCCAATCCGGCGAGGTCGTCGGCGAAGTGGGCCGCCGGGGTGGCCAGGACGCGGCCGCTGACGCGCAGCCAGTCCTGGGCACGCGGCCAGTGGACGAGCAGGCCGAACTCGGCGAGCGTGTGGAGGGGGCGGGCCGGGCGGAGTTGCCCGGCGACGGGGAACGCCTTCTCGACGCGGCCGGCCCGCAGGTAGACTTCGTCCAGCGTGAGCGTGAGGGGCATCGGTCGGGGTCCTTCGCCGGGGGCCGAGGGGCGGTCACGAGTTCGCGGTCAGTTGGTCGAGGTCGGCGGCCACCTCGCCGAGGCGGGCGCGCAGCCGGCCGCGGAGCGCCAGCATGGTCGCGTGGACGGTGGCGTCGATCTTGTGGCACAAGAGGTCGAGGTAGACCGCGCCATCGACGCTGCCGTCGGACGCGGCGGTGAGCCACTGCGCGACCTCGTCGCTCTCGAACTTGGGCAACCCCGCCCAGGCGTCGGCGGCCGGGGCGGCGTCGTCGTCGCGGATCGCCTGCCAGGCGTCGCGGCAGGTGCCGGCGGTGCCGAGCGGGACGCGGGGCAGGCCGTCGAGCCGCTGACCGACCTGCTCGTACGCCGGCTCCAGGAGTCGCGCCGTCACCTCGGCCTTGAAGGTCCGCGTCAGCAGTCGCGAGTGCCGGCCGAACTCTCGCGGCAACTCGGCCGGCGGCATCTGGGTCAGGAAGGGGCGGGTCTGCGGGTTGTCGATCAGGAGCCGCAGGCGGCCGCGGAACTCCTCCGCCGACTGGAGCATCCCGAAGGCCCCCGGCTCGACGGTCAGGGTCCGCGCCAGCAGCGCCACCGCGACGCGGCAGTTCTCGACCTTCTCGTGCAGTTGCGACCCGCCGGCGAGCCGCGCCTTCTCGGCCGCGACGCGCCTGTCGAGTTCCTTGCGCACCTTCTCCAAGCCGCGCTCGGCGCTGAGGCGGATCTCGTTCGAGAGCGAGTCGGCCACGTCGTCGGTGATGAGCTTGCGCAGTTGGCCGATGCCGCCGTCCGCGAGCAGGGCCTCCCAGGCGGGCCGGAGTTCGGGCGGGCAAGTCTCGGGAATGGGCCGGTCGATCGATTGCTTGAGGCGCTCGGCTGCCCACGCGGCCCGCGCCTCGGCGGGCTTGCGGGCCAACTCCTTGGTCATCTCGTTCGAGACGAAGCAGACTTGCGACAGCGGCACGCCGTTGTCCTTGAGCAGCCCGCGGACCACGGTGAAGAAGTTCTCGCCGCCGGTGCGGAAGTGCGCGTCGGTCAGGCCGTCCATGCGCGTGAAGACGAGCCACGAGCGGCCGGCCACGTCGCCCTCGAAGACGCGCTTGAAGCGGTTGATCGCGCCGGTCAGGCTCACGTCGCACATGTTCGTCGAGGCGTTAACGAAGAGGAGCGCCCCGTTCAAGTGTTCCAGGTAATCGAAGGTGACCACGTCGTCCACGCTGCGCTCGCTGCCGAGGCCGGGCAGGTCGCAGATTTCGAGGTCCTGCGGCAGCGCGGCGAGGTCGAGGTGGAGGCGGGCTTCCTTGATGAGTAGGGACTGGTCCTCCGTCGCGCCTGGCGAGTGGGTGGTGTACTTGAGGCGGTCGGCGAAGGGCAGCCCGGCGTCCACGCGGCCCTCGGCCGTGAGGTGGGTCGCGCCGTACTTGCGGGCCGCGCCGAGGAACTTCTTCAGGTACTCGCGGTCCTTGCGGACGCGCGGGTCGTCCCGGACGGCCACGAACACCTCGTCGTCGTCGAGTTGCTTCAGCAGGTCGTCGTCCGCCCCAGGGTTCAGCAAGCCGACCTCTTTGCAAAGCCGCAGCCGCCTCGCCTCGTAGTTGGCGGTCGTCAGGTAAGCCACGTCGAGGCTCCTGGCCGGGGCGCGGAGCAGGCGGGCCGGCTGACTGGACGTGGCGGCACCGGCCCCGGACTTGCAGACTTCGGCGTCGCCGAGCAGGTTGTTGACGGTCGTCGATTTCCCGGCCTGCGACAGGCCGATGAAGCCGACGGTGTAGCGCGGCCGCGCCATCTCGCCGCGCACCTTCGCCAAAGGCTTCAGCACGGCCTCCTCGAACACCGCGGTGCCGACGATCTGGCCCACCTCGGCGTCGGCGCGGGTCGCGCGCAGTTGCCCGGCGACCGCGTTGTAGGCGCGGACCAGGTCCGCCCCGGACGGGTGCCGGGTCAGCAGCGGGCAGTCGATCTCGCGCAAGTCGTCGGTGCTCATCGTCGCCGTCCTCACACCAGTCGGGGGTCGCCGAGGGCTACTTCTTGGCGTCGCGGTCGCGGGCCTGCTTGACGTTCGCCTGCCACGACGTGTCGAAGCGGTCGAGCGCGAACACCTTGCCGACCTCGGCCTTGGGGTGCTGCGTGCGGATCGCCACCGGCGGGTTCGTGCCGTCGTCGAACTCCCAGACGATCAGCTTGCCGATGGTCTTGTACTTCGCCGCGAGGTCGAACAGGTTCTCGACGCCGATCGTCCGGCTGAAGCGGCCGCGCGGGTTGTCCTCGGGCAGGCTCAGCTCGTACCACTTCGGGCCGTCGTCGGCCTTGATCGTCGCCGCGCCGGCCTTGACCTGGTTCTTGCGGATCTCCTGCGACAGCGCCTCGGAGGTCATCTTGGGGTCGCGGAACTTCGCCACCGCGTCCTTCATCCCCGCCTCGTCGAGCGGGTAGTAGGCCCAGACGCGCTTCACCCGGCTGCTCTTGAGGTTCTCCGCGGCGATCGTCACGTTATCGACGCCGACGGTGTCGTCGCCGGTGTCGTCGGCCGTCGAGTTCAGCGACGCGAAGGCGAACAGCAGGTCGTCGGCGCGCTTCACGTTGAACGGGTTCGGCACCACGTTGGGGTCGCGCAACTTGTCGAAGAGCAACTCGCGGTTGCCGACGAACTTCTGGAGCGTGACGACGAAGTGCTTGTCAGTCGCGGGCCACGGCGCGGTCTTCGTCTCGTCGGGCTTGCCGAACTGCGCGACCTCGGCGTCGTAGTCGGCCGGCGTGTCGCCCGCCTCGGGGGTGAAGGCGTAGCGGCCCGGCACGATCAGCACCAGCGCCGGCTTCTTCTCGTCGCCGGCCCTGGGGGCCTCCGGCACGTAGACCTTCGCCGGGCCGCCGGACTTGTAGCGGACGGTCAGCTTCTTGAGCACCTGCGCGGGGTCCAGGTTGAGTTCGTAGACCGCGCCTTGGGCGAGGGCGGGGAGTCGGCGGATCGCCAGGTCGGCGGCCCCGGCGGCCCCGGCGACGGGGCCGGCCTGCTCGGCGAGGCCGGCCAGCTCGTCGTAGAACGTCGGCGACACCGGCTTGAGCTTCGGCTCGCCGACGTACTTCGCCCCGGACGCCGCGAGCGCCTTCTTCAAGTTGATGCGGACCTCGGCCTCGTCCTCGTCCGGCCCGGTGCGGAGGAACAGGTACATCGTGGTACTCGCCGGCCCCTCCTTGTCGATCGGCGGCGCGGCCTTCTTGACTTTGGGCTTCAAGTCGCCCTTCTCCGGCGGCTTCTCCTGCGCCGCGGCGGCGGTCAGCAGGAGCGCGAGGGCTACGAACCCAGTTGTCGCGCCAAAAGCTCGGCGAATTCGAGGCATTGCTTCTCCTTCGTGGTGAGGGCCGTCGCGTCGGGCGGCAGGGGGTAACCGTCGGTGAGCGGCTTCAAGCGGGCTTCGAGGGCCTTCAATTGCGTCACGGCGTCGAGGCGGCGCGACGGCTGGGCGGCGAGCAAGGCGACGGCCTGGTAGTCGGCGACCCACAGGTCCAGCGACTTCTCACGCCGCTGCTGCCGCGCCTTGGCGTCGGCGGCGCTGACCGGGGCGACGGCGTAAAGCTGCTGGAGTTTCGCGGCGGTGGCGGGGCCGTCCTTCTTGGCCAGCGCCGCGTCCACCTCGGCGAGGAGCGCCGCGAACGCCGGCGGCGTCGGGGCTGGCGGCGTCACGGCGGACGGCGGCGTGCCGGCCGCGGTCGAAGTAGACGTGGACGTGTCCGCGGTGTCGCCCGACGGCCAGAAGGCGACGGCGACGCACCCGGCGACGAGCGCCAGGGCCGCCGCGCCGGCGGCGAGCCAGGGGAGGACGGACTTCGGGGGCGGGGGGGGCGGCGTCACGGGGGTCGTGTCGGGCGGCGGAACCACTTCGGCGGTGTAGTTGCGGCTCAGCGGGGTCTCGGCCAGGCGGCCGCGGAACTCCTGGGCCGTCGCCACCTTGCCGGCGGCCGCGTCGGCGAGCAGCGCCCACAGTGCCGCCGGCGTGGCACCGTTCGCGGGGACGACCTTGTCCCGCGGCAGGCCGGTCAGCAGCCAGGCGAACAGGCGGGCGAGGGTCCGCACGTCCTCGACCGGCTCGACGCGCGGGAAGTGCTTGCCGCTCGGGTCGGCGAACTGCCGGCGCACCGCGGGCACGTCGCTGAGCCACCGGGCCGAGTCGTCGAGCCAGGCGGGGCGGCCGGGGCTGGCCTCCCACGGCGGCGGCCCGAAACTCCCCTGCCACGTGAAGCCGAGGTCGATCAGGTGCGGCTCGCGGGCCGCGTTTAGCGCCACGTTCACCGGCGACACCAGCCCCAGCGTCCAGCCGGCGGCGTGCAGGTTGGCCGCGGCGTCGAGCAGCCCCGCCGCGGCGGCGTCGAGTTCGGCCAGCAGCGGGCTGAACCTCGACTTCAGCGCCCCGGAAGGCCCCGCCTGGTCGAGGTCCGCGCGCAGGTGCGTCAGCGTGCGCGCGGCCGCCGGGTCGCCGGGCCACGGCATCTCGTAGCGGCCGGGCGTGCCGGGCGTCGGCTTCCAGCCCCCGGCCAGCGGCGACGCGGCGTAACTCACGTCGCCGTTGACGAACCGCACGACGCCGCGCGAGCCGGGCGTCGTCGTCAACTCGGCCGCCTCGTGCAGGAAGCCGACGACGCCCCAGGCCAAGCCGGTCGCCGGCGCGGCGACGGCCGCGAGCGGGGTCGCCGGCTTCCACTGCGGCCGCGGGGCGGTCGGCGGCACCGTCGTCAGCAGGAGTTCTTCGTCGGGGTTGGCTGGCATGGCGAGTCCTCGGGCCGGGGGCGCGGCAGTCCGCGTCATTGTGCCAATAGCCGCACGATCAGCAAGCCGTGAAAACGCGACTCAACCGAACCAGCCGCGTGACTTCTTCGGCGCGGCCGCCACTTGCGGCAGGGCGGGCGGCGGCGCGTCGGGGTCGGGGGCGACGCTCACCTCGGCGTCCGGGCCGGTGAGGATGTCGCCGCCGACGTTGCCCTTGAGCGTGTTGCCGCGGTGCGCGACCTTGGCCGTGCCGAAGACGCGCAAGCCGCCGTTGCCGTTGCCCGTACACGTGTTGCCCGTACACGTGCCCTGGGCCTGCTCGGCGAACAAGACGCCCGAGTCGGAGTTGCCCGACACGGTCGCGCCGGCGAGCTGGCACCGCGACTTGCCCGCCGCGACGACGCCGTAGGTGTTCCCGGTGAATGTGCCGCCGCGAATAGTCGCCTCGCACGCGTCCTTGAGGTTGACGCCCGAACTCTTGTTGCCCCGGCACGTCAAGTCGGTGGCGCTCAGGGTCACGGTGCCGTGCAGGTCGATGCCGCGGTCGGCGTGGCCCTCGACGGTCACGCCCTTGAGTGTGACGCTGCCGCCGCTCTCCTTCGCGGTGCGGACGCCGAACTTGCCGTTGGCGCTCAGCGTACTCGACTCGATCGCGAGGGTGCCGCCCTTGAGGATCTCGACGCCGCCGCGGCCGTTGTTGGCCAGCGTCGAGGCGGCGATCGTACACGCGCCCGCCACGAGCGCGACCGCGACGCCGGCGTTGCGGGTCAGCTTGCAGTCCTTGAACTCGGCCTTGGCCAGCGCGTCGCGCAGGTCGAGGCCCGCGCCGCCGTTCTCGGTCAGCCGCGCCGCGCTCAGGCGGACCTCGCAGGGGCCGTTGGCCAGGACGCCGGCACCGGGCACCCCCCCGCCGGCCACCCCGCCGCGCACCTCGACCTCGTGCAGGACCAGGACCCCGCGCTTGACGCGGAGCACGTCGGCGGGGGCGGTGCCGGCGTGCGCCAGGGTGAGGCCGCGGAAGGTGACCGCGGTGCCGGCGAGGCCGAAGGCGTACTTCTCCGCGGTGCTGACGATGCGGCACGAGTCGAGGCCGCTGCCGACGAAGGTGAGGGACTTCGTGACGACTAGCGGGGCGTCGAGCGTGACCGCGCCGCGCTCCAGGCGCACGGTCGCGCCGTCCGGGGCCGCCTCGACCGCCGCGAGGAAGTCGAGGTGGAACTCCTTACCGCCCTTCGTCTCGACCCAAACGCCCGGCTTGCCGACGCGCAGCAGCCACAGCAGCGGGGCCAGGATGCCGCGCGGCATCAGGTCCATCGTTAGTGTGTCGTCCACGGCGGCCCCGCCCTGCGCCGAGACGATGGTGAACTTCACCGTGCGGAACTGCGCCTTGAGCAGATTCACCGTCCCCCGGAGCGTCGTCTGCTGCAGCCAGGCGTCGAGCGCCTCGTGGACCGCGTCGAGCTTCGACCACGCGTCGCCGGCGGGGTCGAGGTCGTCGTTCTCCAGGAACTCCCGCGCCGCGGCCGGCAGCCCCGGCAGGGCGACGTGTCGCTCCTCGCCCGCCGACGTCTCCCCGAGGAACTTGTCGCCCTTGCTCAGGACCACGACCATCGCCTGGTCGCGGGGGTCGGCCCCCATCTGGTGCATGGCGTGCGCGTACGACGTGGTGAGGTCGCCGAGTTGCTCGGGGTACTCGAGGTCGGTGAGGCTCACGACCCAGAGGATCGCCGGGCTGTTGCGGACGAAGCGGCCGTACTCCAGGACCTTCTCGGCGGTGGCGAAGCTCTCGCCGCTGGTGTCGTACATGAGCAGTTGCCGGCCGCCGAGCCGCGGGATGCCGCGCAGTCTCAGGATTTTGGGCCGCGTGAAGACACTACTCGTGGTGCCGTCGGCGACGCGGCCGCTGTGGCGCAGGGTGCGGAGGCGCTCGCGGATCTCGCGCATGCCGACCTCGTCCATCCACTGGGTGCTGAAGTCCGGCCAGCGGACGTGCTGCTCGAGGTGCGTGAGGAGGGCCTCGATGTACATGGTCTTGCCGTGCCCGGTCGGCCCGAGGATGCTCAGCGCGACGGGCGGGTGGGCTTCGTAGTCGAGGGTGTAGAGGCTGGGCACGTCGGAGTCCGCGCCGGGGCAGTCGGCCAGCGGGCAGCGCAGGCCGCGGCCGTCGCTCGACTTCGCGAAGGCCCCGACCGGGCGCTGGCAGAACGGACAGAGCATAAGCGGAGACACCTTCGGGCGGGGGCGGACGTGCGGCGGCTAGTTGGTCCACAACCAAGACAAGAGTTTAGCAAAGCCCGCGGGGTCGAGTTCACACAATCCGGGGTCGGGGAACTCGTGGCGTCGAATCTCTGGGGCCGCCGTACCGAAGACGACCTGAAGCAGGTTCGTTAGCTGGGGCGGGGCGGCCTTGGCGGCCTTCCAGTGCCAGCGGACTCCGAACAGGGTCGCGTCGCCTGGGGGTCCAGCGGAGCCAACTTCGACTATCGCCTCGCCGCGGAGTTTGTCCCGAAGATAGGCGACTGTTTCTCTGAAGAGGAGTTCGCCGAGGCTAATCAACTCCTTCTCGAAAGCGTAATAGGCTGCCGCGTCGAATGACTTGCCCTTGGGCGGCTTGAGCTTGTCGAGAAGCTCCTGCGTATGCGGCTCCGCGCCCAAGAGCCATTTCGGCGCGGACTGATAGGGCCAGGGTTCCTGTGGGTACATCAAATGCAGCAATTCGCGGCCGCCACCGCCTACCTCGGCGACGTGGGCTAGCAACTCGGCGTCTTGCCCAGAGCGGGGGTAGACGAACGCCCCGCCGAAGAAGGTGCCGTCGCTCAAAACCGTCCACCCGAAGGCGGTGCGGGGTCGGAAGTACGCCAGCAGGTCCGCGAGTTCGGGCAAGTCCCTCCGGGCGATCAGTCCCGCCATGCCGCCGGTGTGGTGGGCGTGGCGGAAGCGCAAGTCCCTCATCGCGTCGGGCGGCTCGACCGGTTCGCACAGCAAGTACAGCTCCGCGTCGTAAACGTGCCTCGGGTCGATTGCGGCGACTGCCGAGTCGTGCGGCAGTTCCCGGCGGAGCGACGTGGCCGTGATCCCGTTCGCCTTGGCGTGGTCGCGGAGCCAGTCGCGGAACCAGACCGCGTCTTCGCCCTCGCAAGTGGAAAGGACCAGGCCGAGTTCGTCCGCGTCCCGGTAGCGCAGCCGGGACAGCGCCCAGTGGAGCCGGCGGCCGGCCGACCCCGCCCCGTGACCCTTGCCGAGCCAGTCCTGAACGTGACCGAGGAACTCGGGGTCGTCGTTGCCGTAGCAGTTCGCGGTGACGGCGTGCAGCAGGAGGTCGGCGATGCGCGGGCGCGGCAACCCCTCGCGCAAGCGACGCATTTGCTGGTCCAGCGGGACCGCCAGGTGCTCGTCGAGGCACACCCGGACCCCCGGCACGTCCGCGACGAAGGCCGGGCAGCCGGCCAACCAGTCGCGCCGCGCCTTCTCGACCGTCGCCGCGAACGCCGGCGTGGCCTCCAGAATCGCCAGCGCCGCCGGCCCGGCCTCGGCCTCGAGCGCCGCCGCCGCGTCGGCCGGCCGGCCGGCCTCGACCGCCGCAGCCACGGCCCAGGCGGCGGCGCGGGCGCAGTCGGCCGCCTCGGCCCACGCGAGAGTACCGGGCAGCGCGGCGCAGACCGCACGCTCCGGCTTCTGCAACTCGCTCAGCGGCGTGAACGCGCCGGGCGGGGTGAAGGTCACGAAGCGGCGGAAGGCCCACATCTTCAGCACCGCCGCACTCGGGCAGCCGGCGAAGGCGCACGGCACCTGCGTGAGCGACGAGCCGGCCGACATCGTGTCGAACTCCGCCGACGCCCGCAACGCCGGCGGCAGGCCGCGGTAGACGGTCCGCAAGACCGCCGCGACCGCCGCCGGCATCGCGACGAGGACGACCGTCTTGCGCTGCGCCGCGTCGCGATCGACGTGCCCGGCGAACTTCGAGCGCACCTCGCCCTCGGGCAGGTCGCCGGCCGTCGCCGCGGGGGTGAGCGCCACGGCGGGCAGCACGCCCTTCTGCCACTCGGGGTGGTCCTTGGCTAAAGTCTCCGGCTCGCCCGTGAAAAACGTGGCGGCGTCGAAGAGGGCGAAGGGGTCGTGGTGCAGCTCCGCGAAGTCGGTCGCGCTCACGACCAAGACGTGGGCGAGGAAGCGGCCGCCGCGGCCGAACTTGTCCTTGCCGGCGAGCGGCCCCGACCGCGCGACCGCGAAGCCGCCGCCGGCCTTGTCGCTGAGCTTGAAGTACGAGTCGCGGCCGTATTCGCCGGCGGCCTCGGGCGGCACGCCGGTCGGCAGGCGGTAGTCGTCCACGCGGCGGCTGACTTCTTTGCGCGCCTCGGCCGACAGCCCGGCCGACGCCTGCCAGACCTGGAAGCCGCGCTGCCCCGTCGGCGAGTCCTTGGCCTCGACGTTGGTGTAGATCAGGCCCAACGCATCGATCGTGCCGGTCACGCGCGCCGCCCTTCGGTGCCGCGCGGCGTGGCCAGCCGCAGGCCGTAGGCGCGGTGCCGGTCGCGGCCCCGCGGCGCGGCCGGCGGGTGGATCCGCGGGTTGAGGATGAGATTCAAGCCGAACTCCCGCCGCGGCCGGCCGTACAGCGCCGGCCCGGTCGGCCCCTGCAGCCACTCCAACAGCCCGTCCCCCAGCCCGCGCCAGGTCGTGGCGGTCGCGCCCGCCCGCCGCAGCACCGCCCGCGCCGCCGGGTGCAGTCGCGCGACGGCCAGCAGCCGCTCCAGGTGGTCCGGCGATAGCGGCACGTCGAGCAGGGCGTCGGCCTCGCGCCACTCGTCGGCCGTCGCCAGCCGCCCGCCCGGCGCGAGCCGCGCGGCTACCGCGGCCGCCTCCGCCGGCAGTACGCCGGTTAGGAACAGCGCCTCCGGCGACGCGGGGGCCGCGCGCCAACTGGCACGCGGGTTCAGTTTGCAGCACTCGGCGTAGGGCAGCAGGTCCGGCCCGCCGGGCGTCCCGAAGGCGACCTCGAACTGCGCCTTGAGGACTGGCAGCAGGCCGACGGTGACCGGGCCGGCGAGCGCGACGGAGGGGAAGCCGTGGGCGTCCAGGACCAGCGCCGGGAACATGAGCAGTGGACCATGACGACATGAGCGTCGGACCGGGGGCGTTTCTCCAACGTATGCCGCGCATGCCGTGAGGCCAGGACGATTCGCCGCGGGGGTTAGGCCTTCCGCAGCCGTGCCCAGTACCCGCCGTCGGAGGGGCGGCCGGGGATGGCGACGTGGTCGGCCTCCAGCGTCAGCGTCGGGTCGTCGCGCAGCACGCCCTCGACGAGGCCGCGGTTCTCGTCGTACTCGATGCTGCACGTCGAGTAGACGACCGCGCCGCCCGGCTTGACGCGCCCGGCGGCCGCCTTGAGCAGCCGCGTTTGCAGGCGGATCAGGTGCGCGAACTCGTTCGGCTGCAAGCGCCGCCGCACCTCGGGCCGCCGGCCCAAGACGCCGGTGTTCGAGCACGGGGCGTCCACGAGTGCCGCGTCGAAGGGGCCGGGCGGGGCGTCGTCGCCGTCGGCGATCAGCGCCGTCTCGACGCAGGTCAGCCCCAGCCGCGCCGCGAGGCTCGTGACCGTGGCCAGGCGGTCGGCGTCGATGTCGCAGGCGACGACCGCGCCGCGGTCTTGCATCAACTCCGCGAGGTGCGTCGTCTTGCCGCCGGGGGCCGCGCACAGGTCGAGCACGCGCATCCCCGGCCGCACGCCCAAGGCCGACGCCACGAGCATCGACGAGTGGTCTTGCACCGCGAACTCGCCCCCGGCGTACCCCGGCAACGCCCGGATCGGCACGCTGTCGAGCAGCCGCAGCGCCTGCGGGTGCTCGCCGTTCTCGGCGTCGATCGCGCCCGCCGCGAGCATCAGGGCGTAGTCGCTGCGCGGCATCTTGAGCGTGTTGACGCGCAGCCAGGTGGGCGGCGGCGACTGAAAGTAGAACGCGAGGCGGAAGCACTCGTCGCCGCCGAAGCGGTCGAGCCAGCGGCGGGCCAGCCACAGCGGCCAACTGAACGCCTCGACGAGGTACGCCGCGGTCTCGCGGCGCGGGTCGGGCAGGATGGCGCGGGTCAGCTTGCGGTAGCGGTGGCCGTCGATCGGCACGGCGTCGGCCGCGGCGTACTCGCTGAAGTCGGCGGTCACCGTCTCGGCGACGCGGCGCAACACGCCATTGACGAACCCCTTCGCCCCCGGCTTGCCGGCGTAGACCGCGAGTTCGACCGACTCGTGGACCGCGGCGTGGGCCGGCACCTGTGTGAGGAAGACGAGCTGGTACGCCCCGAGTCGTAGGATGTCGAGCAGCACCGGCTCGACGTTGGGCAGCGGCCGTTGGCAAAACGGGGCCAACAGCGTGTCGAGGGTGCCGAGCCGCCGGCTGACGCCGAAGACCAGGTGCGTGAGGAAGCGGCGGTCTTGCGGCGTGAGTTCGCTGTCGGCGAGCGCATCGTCGAGCAGGTCGCCGACGAACCCCTGGCGCTCGCGCGCGGCCCCCAGCAGGTCGAGGGCGAGTGAGCGGGCGGTGGTCAAATCGACGTTCCTTCCGGGCCGAAGCGGGAGCCGGCGGGCAGCGGCGTGCCGCGCAAGAAGTCGCCGGCGGTCATGCGCTTGCCGCCCGCCGGCTGGACTTCGAGCAGTTCGACCGACCCGCCGGCGCAGGCGACGCGGGGCGAACCGCTAACGGCCAATACCGACCCCGGTGACAGGCCGTTGTCGTGCGGTGACGTGAGAGTGTCACTAACTGTCAATTCAATGACACTCATCCGAAGCGGCGGCTTGCCGGGGCGGTGCAGGAAGGTGAACGCCGTCGGCCAGGGTTGCATCGCGTAGACGTGGTTGACGATCCGGGCCGCCGACTGGCCCCAGTCGATGGCACCCATCTCCTTGGTGAACTTCGGGGCGCGGGTCACGAGCGCCTGGTCTTGCTTGGTGCCGACGGCGGTGCCGGTCTTCAGTTGCGCGACCACGGCCAGGCAGAGCGTCGCGCCGAGGGGGCCGAGCCTCGCCTCCAGCGCCCCGGTGGTCGTGCGCGGCGGGATCGGCACCTCGACGCGGGCCAGCATGTCGCCGGCGTCGAGGCCGAGCGTGATGCGGATGATCGTGACGCCCGTCACCGACTCGCCGTTGAGGATCGCGTGCGCGATCGGCGACGCCCCGCGGTACTTCGGCAGCAGCGAGGCGTGGACGTTGATCGCCCCCATCGTGGGTGCCGCGATCACGTCGGGCTTGAGGATTTGCCCGTAGGCGGCGACGACGAGCAGGTCCGGGGCGAACACTTTCAACGCGGCGACGCCGTCGGGCGTGTTGATACTCTCGGGCTGGAGGACGGGGATGCCGTGGGCCGACGCCAGCGCCGCCATGCCGACGCCGGTCTGCCGCGTCGAGCCGACCTTGCGGCCGGCGTCGCGGTCCGGTTGCGTGACGAGGCCGACGACGTGTTCGCCGGCGTCGAGCAGCGCCCGGAAGGTCGGCTCGGCGAAAGTGCCGGTGCCCATCATGACGATTCGCATGGCTACAGTTTCATCTCCGTGCCCGGCGGGATCGTGCCCTTCTTGACGGCGTCCTCGAAGTCCATCACGAAGCCTTCGAGGTACTTCTTGCTGCCCATGCGGGCGAGCGGCCCCATCTTGTCGATGAACAGCGTCCCTTGCAGGTGGTCGATTTCGTGCTGCCAGACGCGCGCCGGCAGGTCGGCGCAGGTCATCTCGAACGGCTGGCCGTCGAGGCCGTAGGCCTGCACGCGGATGGTCTTGGCCCGGCGGATGTCCTGGTACAAACTCGGGAAACTCAGGCAGCCCTCGCGGTCCTTGAGTGCCCCCTTGGCGTCGAGGATCACGGGGTTGATCGCGACGACCTCGTACTCCTTTTGCGTGGCGTCGCCGGCGAAGTTGATGACGATCATCTGGTAGTCGAGGCCGACCTGTTGCGCGGCGAGTCCGAGGCCCTCGTGGCGGTACATGAGTTCGAGCATCCGCCCGGCGGCGAGGGTCACGTCCTTGTCGATGGTGGCGACCGGCCTGGCTTTGACGCGCAGCGCGGGGTGGGGGTAATTCACGATCTTCATGGCCAGCGTAAGACCCCGCGGTGTGACGGCTTACCGGGGATTATAGCGGCCCGGCCCCCCAGGTCGCCCCGAGTTGCTACGCTCACCCGTATGGAGACGGAGCGAACCTACGACGACGTGGCCTGTACTGTGTGCGGCTGCGTCTGCGACGACCTGCGCGTGACCGTGAGCGGCGGCCGGGTGGTGCGGGCCGAGAACGCCTGCCGGCTGGCGGTGCCGTGGTTCGCCGAACAGGACGCCCGGCCCGCGCCGTGCCTCCTCGACGGCGTGCCGGTGCCGTTCGCCGCCGCCGTCGCCCGCGCGGTCGAAATTCTCCAAGCCGCCAAGTCGCCGCTGATCTACGGCCTGTCGCGCAGCACGACCGAAGGCCAGCGCATGGCGACCGCCCTGGCCGACCGACTCGGGGCGACGATCGACACGACCGCCAGCACCGGCCACGCCCCGTCGATCGTCGCGCTGCAACAGGTCGGCGAATCGACGTGTACGCTGGGCGAAGTCAAGCAGCGGGCCGACCTCGTCATCTTCTGGGGCAGCGACCCCGTCAACACCCACCCGCGGCACCTCGAACGCTACGCGCCGCCCGGCCTCGTCCACGGCGTCCCGCGCCAAATTCACGTCGTCGATCGCCAACTCACCGACACGGCCAAGCTCGCCGACCGCTTCTGGCGCATCCCCGAAGGCAGCGACGCCGACGCGCTCCAACGCCTGCGGCTGCTCGTGCGCGGCCTGCCGGTGGACGTGCCGCCGGAGCTGCGCGAACTCGCGGGGGTGATGAAGGCGGCGAAGTTCGGCATCGCCTTCTTCGGCACCAGCCTGACGCGCGGCCGGCTGGGGCACCGCAACGTCGAGGCGCTGCTGCAACTGGTAACCGAGTTGAACGACCACACGCGCTTCTACGCCCGGCGGATGCGCCGCTACGGCGACGTGGCGGGGGCGGACGCGGTGCTGACCTGGCAGACCGGCTACCCGTTCGGCGTCAACTTCGCCCGCGGCTACCCGCGCTACAACCCCGGCGAGTTCACCGGCCCCGACATGCTCGCCCGCCGCGAAGTGGATGCGTGCCTCGTCGTCGGCAGCGAGACGGTCACCGGCTTCGACGCCGCGGCCACGGCACAGCTCCGGGCGGTCCCGACGATCTTGCTCGACTCCCCCGGCCGCGAGGCGACGTTCACGCCGACGGTGAAGTTCACGACGGCCGTCTACGGCATCCACCGCCCCGGCACGGCGTACCGCCTCGACGAGGTGCCGATCCCCTTGCGCGTCCTGCTGCCGACCGACTACCCCGACGACGCCGAGGTTCTGGGGGCGCTGCTGGCGGCGCTGACGTAGCCGGAGTTCGGGGTGCGATGTTTGGAGAAGAATGTTAGCCGCAGAGACGCAGAGTGCGTGGAGAAAACCAATCCTTGAATTTGGTCTTCTCCGCGCACTCTGCGTCTCTGCGGCTAACATTCTTCTCGGATCGGTTTACCTAGTACTCCGTTGCAGCTAGTCTGTGGCTAAGACGGGGTACAGGCGGCGGAGCTTGGTGCGGGCGTCGGCGGTCGTGAACTGCCAGTCCGCCTTG
>JAYTUC010000028.1:0-11399 GCA_043744775.1 Fimbriiglobus sp.
AGACCTAAACTTGAATTTCGGTCTTCTCCGCTACTCTGCTCCTCCGCGGTTAATGCTGTTTTCGTGGCACCAGCCATTACTTCACGTCGGGCTTAAAATCGAGGTTCTTCACCAGGAACGCCCACTGGTCGGCGACTTCTTCGATCACCTTCGTCGTCGGCTTGCCCGCGCCGTGGCCTGCCTTGGTCTCGATGCGGCTCAACACCGGGGCGCTGCCGGCCTGACACTCCTGAATGCGCGCGGCGAACTTGAAGCTGTGCCCCGGCACCACGCGGTCGTCGGTGTCGGCCGTCGTGACCAGCGTCGCCGGGTACGACGTGCCGGGCTTCAGGTTGTGGTACGGCGAGTAGGCGTAGAGTGCCTTGAACTCCGCGGCGTCGTCCGACGAGCCGAAGTCGTCCACCCAGTAGCGGCCGGCCGTGAAGCGCTGGAAGCGCAGCATGTCCATCACGCCCACCGCCGGCAACGCCGCGCCGAACAGCTCCGGCCGCTGGCAGATCACCGCACCCACGAGCAGGCCGCCGTTGCTGCCGCCCTGGATGGCGAGCTTCTTGGGCGACGTGTACTTCTCGGCGATCAGGTACTCGGCCGCGCCGATGAAGTCGTCGAAGACGTTCTGCTTGGTCAGCTTCGTGCCGGCGCGGTGCCAGGCGTCGCCGTACTCGCCGCCGCCGCGCAGGTTGGCCAGCGCGTAAACGCCGCCCATCTCGAGCCACTGCACCCGCGAGATGCTGAACGTCGGCGTCAAGGAGATGTTGAAGCCGCCGTAGCCGTACAGCAGCGTCGGGTTCGTGCCGTCGAGCTTGAGGCCCTTCTTGTGGGCAATGAACATCGGCACCTTGGTGCCGTCCTTCGACGGGGCGAAGACCTGCTTGACCTCGTACAGCGACGGGTCGAACTGGACCTTCGCCTGGCGAATCTTCTTCGACTCGCCGGTGACGAGGTCGTAGCGGAAGGTCGTCGGCGGGGTGGCGAAACTCGAGAAGGTGTAAAAAGTCTCGGTGTCCGCCGGCTTGCCGCCGAAGCCCGACGCGGTGCCGATGCCGGGGAACTCGACGTTGCGGGCGAACTTGCCGTCGCTCCCGTAGACCCGCACCGCCGTCTTGGCGTCCTCCAGGTAGCTGCAGACGAACTGGTTGCCGACGTGGTTGACATTTTCGAGGACCTCCTTCGCCTCGGGGATGACCGTGATGTAGTCCTTCGGTTCCGGCTTGCGCGGGTCGATGGCGACGAGTTGCATCTTGGGCGCGTGCCAGTCGGTCAGGAAGAACAGCATCGGCCCGGCGTTGCCGACGAGGCTCCACTTGTTGTCGTGGTTGGCGATCAGCTCGGCCCCGAGGCCCGGCCCCCTCAAGTCGCGCACCAGGACGCGCGACTTGCGGCTCGTGGTGCCGTCGTTGAGCGCGATGACGAGGTAGCGGCCGTCGTCGGTGACCGTCCCGCTGACGCCCCACTTGGGCTGGTCGGGCCGCTCGTAAATGAGCGCGTCGTCGGCCTGCGGGCTGCCGAGGCGGTGGTAGTAGAGCTTCATGTTGACGTTGAGGCTCTGGAAGGTCTCGCCGGGCTTCGGCTCGGGGAAGCGCGAGTAGTAGAAGCCCTTCGAGTCGGCCGTCCACGACACCGACGAGAACTTGATCCAGCGCAGGTCGTCGCCCAGGGTCTTGCCCGTGGCCACGTCGAGGACCTTCCACGAGTTCCAGTCCGACCCCGCGTCGGCGAGGCCGTAGGCGGCGTACTTGGCGTCGTCCGACGGCACGAACCCGGCGAGTGCGACCGTACCGTCCTTCGTGAGCGTGTTGGGGTCGAGGAGCAGCCGCGGCTCGGCGTCGAGCGACTCCTGGACGTAGAGCACGTTCTGGTTCTGGAGGCCGTCGTTGCGGCTAAAGAAATACTTGCCGCCGGTCTTTGACGGGGCACCGATCTTCTCGTAGTTCCACAGCTCGGTGATGCGCTTCTTGATGGCGTCGCGCTGCGGCAGCGTGGCGAGGTAGGCGTCGGTGACCTTGTTCTGCTCGGCGACCCACGCGGCGACCTCGGGCGACTTGCGCACGTCGTCCTCGAGCCAGCGGTAGGGGTCGGCGACGGCGGTGCCGTGGTAGGTGTCGGTCTGCCCGACCTTCTTGGTCGCGGGGTACTTCATCTTGGCCTCTTGCCCCAATAGGGCGGAACTCGACAGGGCGGCGGCCAGCGCGAGCGTGGCCAGGGGGCGAAGCATGGGGGACTCCTGTTCCGGGCGTCGGGCGGGCCGCGTCCGCCCCGCCGTGGGGTCAGCATACGGACCGGCGCGGCCGGCGGGGGGTTGCCCTTGCCCGCGGCGCGGTGCGGTTGGTAGATTGTGCCCGGTCCCGCAACGCGGAGGGTCGGCACGGCGATGGGCGACGCGGTCACGGCACGGCGGGTTCGGCGACGGCGTACCCTCTTCTGGGTGCTGCTGACGCTCGTCGTCCTCGTCTCGGCGTTTCGCTACGCCGACAAGGTGCGCAAGCCCAGCCGCGACGGCACCCAGACCAAGTCCGCCATCCTGCGATGGCGGGGCCAAATCGAGGGGCTGGCCAAGGGCGAGGACATCTACGCCCTGCACAAGTACCCCAACCCGCCGATCCAGGCGCTCATCCTGTCGCCGCTGGTCGAGCTCGACCGCCTACCGGGGGCGCTGCTCTGGTTCGCGCTCAAGGTCCTCATGGCCGGCGTCTCGACCGTCTGGGCCTTCCGGCTGGTGCGCGGCGACGGGCCGGACCTACCCGACGGGGCGAAGCTGGTGACGGTCGTCTTCGCCGCCCACTCGGTCCTCGGCGACCTGTCGCACGGCAACGTCAACATCTTCATCGCGTTTTTGGTCTTCGCCGCGCTCGAGCTGCGCCGCCGCGGCCTGCCCGAGGCCGGCGGCCTCACCCTCGCCCTGGCGGTCGCCTGCAAGGTCACGCCGGCGCTGTTCCTGCCCTACTTCGTCTGGAAGCGGGCCTGGCGCACGCTCGCCGGGGCACTGCTGGGGTGCGCCCTGTGGTTCCTGGTCGTGCCCGGCGTGGCCCTCGGCTGGCGGCACAACGCCGACCTGCTGGCGAGCTGGTACGACACGATGGTCAAGCCGTTCGTCGTCGAGGGCCGGGTGACCAGCGAGCACGCCAACCAGTCGATCCCCGGCCTGACCGTGCGGCTGCTGACCAACCAGCCGTCGTCGCTGGTCTACGACGAGGAGGACGGTAAGCCGCACGCCGTCGAGTTCCACAACGTCGCCGACATCGGCCCGGACGGCGCGAAGTGGGTCGTCCGAGGCTGCCAGGCGCTGTTCGTGCTAGGAATCGTCGGGCTGTGCCGCACGCGGGCGGTCACGGGGCGAATCTACGCCGCGGAGTGCGCCTACGTCATGCTGGGGATGCTGCTGTTCTCGGAGCGGACCTGGAAGCACCACGGGGTCGTGCTGATCCTGCCGTTCGCGGTCCTCGCGGCCGTCGCCTTCGACCGCGCCGCGAAGCCGTGGCTGCGGCGGGTCGCGGTGGGCACGTTCGCCGCGGTCGGGGTGCTGATCCTCGGGCCGAGCCTTGTCGGCGGCGAGCCGCAGGACCTCGCGCTGACCTACGGCAGCCACACCGCCGTGTTCCTGCTGCTGACCGCTGGCGTGCTGGTGGTGCTGCTGCCGTCGGCCCGGCCTACGCCGCCGGGCGGAGCGCCATCGGCCGCAGCAGCCGGCACGAGTAGCGGCCCAGCCGAATCAGCAGCAGCCGGTTGAGGTAGCCCGTCGTCGCCTTGGCCCCGACCTTACCGAGCACCTTGCCCGCGACGCCCGCCCCGACCCCGACGCCGACGATGTGCAACCCCTGCTCGAAGACTTGGTCGGTCTGGCCCTCGATGACACTCTCGAGGTCGTTGAGTTGCCCGGCGAGGTACGAGTTGAAGAAGACGCGGCCCAGCAGGATCGCCGTGCCCGACCGCCCGGCCCGCAGGTGGTAGACCCGGCACAGGTCGGTGAGCATGGCGAAGCTGAAGTAGCCGGTCGAGAGCGTGTCGATGAGGCCGTTCGGCGACAGGGCCGTCACGACCATGGCGCGGTTCGACCAGTACTTGATGCGGGCCTCGGCGAGTTCGTCGAGCGGCGTCTGGAACGCGGCGTGGAAGCGGTCGAACCAGACGGCCGAGCTGCCGAAGCGGTCGGCGTCGGTCAACTCGGCCTTCGCCGCGAGCAGGCGCGTGGCGACCTCCGGCGTGACGCCGACGCCGGCGAGCTTGCCGGCGCGTTCCAGGGGGTACGCCTCGACGTAGCGGGTGAGTTGCCCGCGGGCCTCATCGACCTTGGCGTTGACGAGCCAGCGCAGCCGGGTGCGGGCGTTCAACTCGTCGAGGCCGCCGACGCGGACCTGGCGGTTGCGCTGCATCCGGGCGTAAACAAGCCCCAGCCGCAGCATGGCGAACAGCACGCAGCCGCTGAGCAAGCTGAGGCCGCCGTAGGCGAAGTATTGCGCCCAGACCGGCTGCGTCGCGATGTTGGCGAGGATGCCCAGGACTTGCGAGTAGAGGAACAGCCCCAGCACGCCGACGCCGCCGAGGAGGAACGCCGCGGCGAGCGGGTGGGCGAACCACCCGAGCCAGCGGAACACCGCCGGGTCGGACGCCAACAGTTCCTCGGCGCGGGCCACCTCGTCGCGCAACTCCGCCTCGTCGGCCAGGCGGATGGCGCGCAGGTCGGCGTCGGAGTGCGTGGCCAGCGTCGCCGGCTTCTGCGGGGCCTTGCCGGTGCCGTAGTCGCCCTCGCGGCCGCCGGGGAAGTCGTCCTCCAGGGGGACGGAGGGGGCCACGGTGCGGGCCGCGGGCTTGCCGCGGGCCAAGCCGACGCGGCCGTCCGTGTCGTCGTCGTCGAGCATCGGCAGGACCTCGGGGGGTTTGAAGGCGAGCCGGAAGCGTCAGCGCCCGGAGTTCTTCGCGTCGGGGTCTGGAGTATTACGCGCTAAGACTCCGGGCGCTGACGCTTCCGGCTCGCCATGTTACGCCAGAATCTCCTTGACCACACGCCCGTGCACGTCGGTGAGGCGGTAGTAGCGGCCCTGGAACTTGTACGTCAGCTTCTCGTGATCGACGCCCAGCAGGTGCAACAGCGTCGCGTGGACATCGTGAACGTGGACGGGGTCGGCGGCGACGTTGTACCCGAAGTCGTCGGTCGCGCCGAAACTTGTGCCGGGCTTCATGCCGCCGCCGGCGAACCACATCGTGAAGCAGCGCGGGTGGTGGTCGCGGCCGTAATTGCCGGGCGACAGTTTGCCCTGCGTGTAGGCGGTGCGGCCGAACTCGCCGCCCCACGTCACGAGGGTGTCGTCGAGCATGCCGAGGCGCTTCAAGTCTTGCACGAGGGCGTAACTCGCCCGATCGATGTCGGCCGCCTGCCGCCTGATCGCGCCCGGCAGGCCGCCGTGCTGGTCCCAGCCGGGGTGGTAGAGCTGGATGAAGCGCACGTCGCGCTGCGCCAGGCGGCGTGCCAGCAGGCAGTTCGCCGCGAACGTGCCGGGGGTCTTGGCCTCGGGGCCGTAGGCGTCGAGCACCGCCTGCGGCTCCTTGCTGAGGTCCATCACGTCGGGGACGCTGGTTTGCATCCGGTACGCCATCTCGTACTGCTTGACGCGGGCGCTCACCTCGGGGTCGGTCGCCGCGTCGTCGCTGGCGGCGTTCAACTCGGCGAGGCGGTCGAGCATCTGCCGGCGCGACGCGGCCGTCACGCCGTCGGGGTTCTGCAGGTACAGCACCGGGTCCTTGCCGCCGCGAAATTGCACCCCCTGGTGCGTGCTTTCGAGGAAGCCGTTGCCCCAGAGCCGCGCGTACAACCCTTGCTCCGCGCGGTCCTTCGACACCAGCACCACGAAGCCCGGCAAGTTGTCGTTGGCGCTGCCGAGGCCGTAGCTGAGCCACGACCCGAAGCTGGGCCGGCCGGCGAGTTGGTGGCCCGTCTGGAACAGCGTGATCGCCGGGTCGTGGTTGATCGCGTCGGTGTGAACGGACTTCACGAAGGTCAGGTCGTCGGCCATCTTGGCGATGTTGGGCAGGAGTTCGCTGACGGTCGCGCCGGACTGGCCGTGGCGGGCGAACTTGGCAAACGAGCCGACGAGCGGCAGCGACGACTGGAAGCCGGACATCCCCGTGAGACGCTGGCCGCCGCGCACGCTGTCGGGGATCTCTTGGCCGTAGTCTTTGAGGAGGCGTGGCTTGTCGTCGAAGAGTTCGAGGTGCGACGGCCCGCCGGCCATGAACAGCGAGATGATCCGCTTCGCCTTGGGCGCGTGGTGCGGCTTCGCCAACACGCCCGGCGTCGTCCCGGCGACGGCGTCCCGACCGAGGAGGCTCGCCAGCGCGACGCCGCCGAGGCTCAGGCCCGTGTGCTGGAGGAAGAGCCGGCGGTTGGCTGCGGGGAGGATCGTGTGCATGCCGACATTATGACCGACCGCACGGCGGAACTCAAGGGGCTGGCGGTTCCCGGCGAGCCAGAAGCGTCAGCGCCTGGAGTTCGGGTCGCGCACGCACTCCGGTCGCTGACGCTTCCGGCTCGCCATTACTCCCTTACGCCGCTCGCATGACCAGCGCGCCGTTCTGGCCGCCGAAGCCGAAGCTCGTCGAGAGGCCGTAGCTCACCGCGGTCTCGCGGGCCTCATTCGGGATGTAGTCAAGGTCGCACGCCGGGTCGGGGGTGTGCAGGTTGATCGTCGGCGGCAGCACCTTCGTCTGGAGCGTCAGGGCGAGCGCCGCGGCCTCGATCGCGCCGGCCGCGCCGATGCTGTGGCCGATCATCGACTTGATCGACGAGAGCTTGACGCTCTTGGCGTGCTCGCCGAACACCCGCTTGACGGCCGCCGTCTCCATCGCGTCGTTGAGGCGGGTACTCGTGCCGTGGGCGTTGATGTAGCCGATGTCGCGGTGGTCGATGCGGGCCTCGCGCAGGGCACTCGCGATCGCCCGCGCGCCGCCGCGGCCGGAGGGGTCCGGCTTGGTGATGTTGTAGGCGTCGAAGGAGCTGCCGAAGCCCAGGACCTCGGCGTAGATCGTCGCCCCGCGGGCGGTCGCGCGCTCGTACTCCTCGAGGACCAGGACGGCCGCGCCCTCGGCGATGACGAAGCCGTCGCGCAGCCGGTCGAACGGCCGCGACGCCTCGCGCGGGTCGCCGGTCGCGGGGCTGAGCGCGCCGAGCGCGGCGTAGCCGAGCAGCATCAGCGGGTCGATGCGGCTGTCCGCGCCCCCGGCGAGCATCACGTCGGCCTCGCCGCGGGCGACGGTGCGGAACGCCTCGCCGATCGCCTGCGTCCCGGCCACGCACGCGGTGACGATCGTGCTGTTTGGCCCCTGGGCGTTGAACGCCATCGAGATGTACGACGCGACCATGTTGGGCAGGTGCTTCAGCAGCCACATCGGGTGGACCGGCGACCCCTCGCCGGGGACCGCGAGCCGCGTGCAGTCGAGTCCGTCGCCGTCACCGACGGCGCGGGCCAGCATCGGCCCGAGTTCGGCCAGATCGACCGGGACGACGCCGGTGCCGATCATCACGCCGACGCGCTCGGGGTCGGGGGCGTCGCCCTCGAAGTCCAGCCCGGAGTCGGCGACGGCCAGCCCCGCCGCGCCCAAACCCAGTCGCGCCGCGCGGCTCATGGTCTTGAAGTGCTTGCGGCAACTCGCCGGCACCAGGCTGCTGAGGTCGTGGTCCGGCACCTCGCCGGCGACGCGCACGGGGTGGCGCGAGGCGTCGAACGCCCGGATCGGCCGGATGCCGCTGACACCTTCGGTACACGCCGACCAGAACGACTCGCGGCCGACGCCGTTCGAGGCCATGACCCCGACGCCCGTGACGACGACCCGCCGCATGCCCTCACCCATGTCTGCACTCCTGCGCAAAAACACACCCTCCGTGACGCTCGCCCACCCGCCACTCCGTGCGGTAAACTTCACAAGAGAAAGCAAGCGGTGAGCCGAACGAACCCAACAGGAAGAGATTACGGGAAGCCGCAGCACTCCCAAACCCCCCAGTTCAATCATGGACCGTAAATTATGCGCATTTTCCGCGAGATGCAAGCCAACCGGTCAAGTCGGCCGGTCCGAATGCCGGTGGCCTGCGTCACATACCGCGCGAACGCCCCAGGCGGTCAGGAACCGGGCTGCTCAGGCTTGCGCGGCGCGGGGCCGGCGGCCGGGACGCGGCCGTCGGCGGGGTGCGTCACGCCCCAGACTTTGGCGACGTAACTGAGTTGCCGCGCGACGCCGTGCAGCACCTGCACGTCGGGCCGCGTCGGCTTGGCGCGCACGAGCACTTGCCGCAGGACGTTGAAGATGCCGTCGGCCCGGTCGTCCCACAGGTAGCGCACGGCCACGAGACTCTCGCGCAGCTTCGCCAGCATCCGCTCGACATCGCCGTAACTCGCCGGCGGCTCCGCCACCAGCACCGGCGGCTGCGTCACGGCCCAGAGCTTGCGCAGCTCGTAGAGGCAGACCGCGACGGCTTGCGCCAGGTTCAGCGAGGTCGAGTCGTCGGCGGTCGGGATGAACACCATCGCCTGACAGGTCGTCACCTCGGCGACGGTCAGGCCGCTCGGCTCAGGGCCGAACACGAGCGCTGCTGTGGCAACGTCCGAAGTGCCAAGGGCGTCGATGAGGCCCGGCAGTTGCGCGTCGGGCGTGCCCCAGAAGCCCTGACGTAACATGCCGCGCACCTCGCCCGACGTGGCGACGACCCAGGCGCAATCGTCCACCGCCTCGGCGAGCGTGGCGACGATGCGGGCACCACTCAAAATCTCCTTGCCGCGGGTCGCCATCATCTGGGCGTCGGGGCTGGCCCGGTCGGCAATTGGGGCGACGAGGGTCAGGTCGCTCAGGCCGAAGTTGCTCATCGCCCGCGCGACGGCACCCAGGTTGCCGGCGAAGTGCGGCCGCACCAGCACGACGCGGCACCGGGCGAGTCGCGTGTCGGCGCTCACGACGGGGTCGCGTGGCCGGCGGCGGCGGCCCGCGCCCACTCGCCGAGGCGCTTGAGGTCGAGCTTGCCGGTACTCAACTCGGGGAACGACTCGACGACGTGGCAGTCGCGACCGTCGGGAATCCACAGGTTCGGCAGCCCGCTCTTGCGCAGCTTGGCGAACAGGTCGGGCAGGTGCGGCGTCACGCACGGCAGGTGCAGCACCACGATGCGCTCGCCGCGCTTCTCGTCCGGGGCGGCGGCCACGGCCAGGCGGCGCTCGCCGGCCGCGTCGAGCAGCGCGTGCAACTCCTCGTCGAGGCGTTCGAGGGGCACCATCTCGCCGGCGATCTTGGCGAAGCGGCTGATGCGGCCGGTGATGCGGACGAAGCCCGAGTCCTCGACGCGGCCCACGTCGCCGGTGACGTACCAGCCGTCGCGCAGCACGGCGGCCGTCTTCTCGGGGCAGCCGAGGTAGCCGCGCATCACGTTTGCCCCCAGGCACCCCAGCAGGCCCTCCTCGCCGTGACGCAGCGGCGTGAGCGTGTCGGGGTCGAAGGTCTTGATGCAGACGCCGGGGATCGGCTGGCCGACGGTGCCGGGTTCGTGCGCGACTTGCGTCACCCCGCCGGCGGTGGTCGGCGGCAGGTTGAAGCCGACGATCGGGGCGAGTTCGGTGATGCCGTAGCCCTCGTAGGGGTAGACGCCGAAGCGGGTCGCGAACTCCTCGCTCAGCGCCACCGGCAGCTTCTCCGCGCCGCAGACGATCAGCCGCAGCGACTTCAAGTCGTCCGGGCCGGTGCGGCGCAGGTAGAAGCGCAGGAAGGTCGCGGTGCCGACGAGGATCGTGCAGGCGTACTTCTTGCAGAGTTCGCCCAGCTCCTTGGCGGCCCGCGGGTCGGGGTAGTAGACCGTCTCCATGCCCACGACCAGCGTGGTCCAGAGGCAGACCGTGTAGCCGAAGGAGTGGAAGAACGGCAGCGTGACCAGGAAGCGGTCGCTCTCGTAGAACGGGATGCCGCGGCGGAAGCTATCGACGTTGGCCGCGACGTTGCGGTGCGTCAACATGACGCCCTTCGGGTCGCCGGTGCTGCCGCTGGAGAACAGCACGGTTTGCACGTCGTCGAGCTTGAGTTTGCCCAGACCCAGCAGCACGCGATCGACGAACCAGCCCGGCAGCAGCACGACGGCGAGGTACTTGACCAGCCGCCCGCGCGGCGAGATGCCGGCGAGCGCCTCTTCGAGCAGAATGACGCTGACGCCCGGTGGGGCCACGAACGGCACTTTGTGCAGGAAGCGCTTGGCCGTGACGACGGTGGTGATGCCGGCCTGCTGCAACGCCGACTGCACCGGCCCCGCGCCGGCGGTGAAGTTCAGGTTCACGGCCGTCTTGCCGCGGAGGGCCAGGGCGACGTTGGTGAGGGTCGAGCCGAGACCCGTCGGCAGCCAGACGCCGAGGTTCGCTCCCGGCCCGAGCCGTGGCCCGAGCCAGTCAGCCAGGCTCCAGGCCCCGACGAGGAGTTTGCCCCACGTCAGTTTACGCTCCGTCCCGGTCGCCAGGTCGGTACACGCCGTGCGGAAGAGGTAGCCGAAGCGGCAGGCGGTGCGGACGAACGCCCGCGTCGGCGGCAGCAGGTGCGCGCTCTGGGCGACGGCGTTGTGCGCCCCCGTCTCGACGACGGCCGCGCGGACCTCGGCGACGCTCACAGTCCGCGGCAGCGGCGGGCCGAACCGCACGGCGACCCGGCGACGCAGCGGTCGCTCGACGCGCTTCCACAGCACGCGGCCGCCGCTCCAACTCCACAGGCTGCCCCACAAGTTGTCGAGGTGCGTCGGGACGACCGGCACGCCCGCCGGCGCACCGGCAAGGATCGTGCCGAGTTCGGGGCCGAACGGCCGGAACTGCCCGTTGCGCGTCGGCGTCCCCTCGGGGAACACGGCCACGGCGTGCCCGGCGTGCAGCGCCCGCACCGCCGCCTCGACGGTCGCCGGGAAGCGCAAGCCGCGCGGCGACGCCACGGCGAGCAGCAGCCGGTCGAGGGATGTCACGCGGTTGCTCACCACCAGCGCGGGGCCGGCGGCGGGGACGCGGTCGGCGTGGTAGACCGTGAAGCGGTACGTCAGCCGCGTGAGGAGCCAGAGGACCGGCCGCAGGGCGACGAGCGTGAGGGCGTGGAGGTCCATCCGGCGATCGACTCGGGGCGGCACTGGGAGGAGGCGGGGTATTCATAGCGGCGCGGCCCGCAACGGCGAGGTTGGCGTTGCGTCGCGGCGAGGCGGAGGCTATCCCGCCGCGGCGAGGGGTCTTCGGGTGGGCGTGGACGGAGGAGAGCGGATGCGCGGCGCGGCCTTTCTGATCCTGAGTACCGGGCTAACCGCCGGCTGCCACACGACCAAGCACGACGTGAGCGTCCCGGTCGTGGAGGAGTACCGCACCGCGCCGAACGACCCCAGCTACAACTCGCCGCCGGAGAAGAGTTGGGTT
>JAYTUC010000029.1:0-11349 GCA_043744775.1 Fimbriiglobus sp.
CGGTAGCTGTCGTACTCCTGCCCGCAGTGCAGGCACCCGACCAGCGTCGAGACGACCGGAGGGCCGAAAGGGTCGGTGCCGGGTTCCGGAGCGTCGGTCTTGGACATTCTTCGCACCTCGACGGGACCACGATCGCCTGCCACGCCGAACGACCCGACTCTGCCGCACCGTCGATTCGGGCGTCGTCAGCTGCAGTGGCTACAGCGCCCGCTTCTGCTTACCTCGCTCTAGGTTACGGCTGCCGGGCTAGGATGACCCGCTCAACTTGCCGCGCCGGGTGGCCGAGCTATTTGGTACACTAACACCATCCTTCGCCACGTCGTGGAGCCGGGCTGGTGGTCGATGGCCAAGTTCGACGACTACCACCGAACCGTCATCGGCTACCACGGCACCGGCTTGACCGCCGCGCTCCAAATCGTCAACCGCATCGGCGACTTCGTACCGAGCGAACGGGATTACGACTGGCTAGGTAAAGGCGTATACTTTTGGGAGTACGCTCCCAAACAGACACTGGCATGGGCGCGACTCCGCCAACGGCAGTACGCTAAGAAAGCGAACAAGACGGCTGACGACGAGCGGCGTGCCACTGAACCGCTGGCCGTCGTAGCCTGTATGATCCGGCTGGGGTTTTGTCTGGACCTAACCGAGCCGGACAACATCCGCTTCGTGCAGGATGTTTTTAAAGACTATAAGGCGAATTTGGGACTGGCCGGCGAGCCTCTGCCCGTCAACTAGCGACATTATCGGCGACTGGACCGGGCGGTGTTCGAGTACGCTTACGCCTTCATTGAGGCCACGCAACCAAACTCTCGGGTGGACACGGCACGGGGAGTCTACGTGCCGAGTATGAAGGTAAACCGGGTGTGGGACGGGAGTTGGATCGCACGCGATACTCACATCCAATTGTGCGTGCGGAGTCAGGCGAGTATACTCGGGGCGTGGCTCCATCACCCGACTGGATTAGAGGTAAGCGATGTCTGCCAAGCGCTCCAAGTTCGCCATGACGGCCTCCAGCCGGCGAATCCACCAGGCCAAGAAAGCCCTGCAAACGGTGTCGCACCAGGTGCGGATTGATCTAATGGTCCAAGCCGGCGTCATGACAAAACAGCAGGCCGACAAAGCCAAAGCCAAGGCCAAACTGACCCCGGTGGGCGCACAACCGAACCATTAAGTGGGCAAAGTGACCTCCACTAGGTGGCGTTGGCGTCATCCCTGCGGGTGGGTCGCCAGCCGCAACCCTACGGCTATCGTGCTTGCTAACCCTGTCGCTGTCAACGACGAATGTTCAGTCACCCCGCCCCCCCGCGAACCCCGGCCCCGCCTCCGGCGTAGTGACGCCATCCCTGCCGACTCCGTGGGTGCCCGCCATGCTCTCGTCGCTGACCAACCCGAACATCCTGCTCGGCGGACTCATCCTCGCGGTCGTCCAGGTCCTCGCCGCCTTGCCGTGGCTCTACGCCATCGACCCCAAGCGCGTAGGCGCGACCTTCCGCAGCGCCCAAGGCGTCTCCTACGCGCTGCTGCAAATGGCCGGACTCGGCGTGGTGTTTGCCGTGTTCCTCGGCTACCGCGGCGACTCGGCCGGGTTGACCATGCTCGGGCGCATCTACGGCTGCGTGCTGCAGTTGCAAGTCCTCGTGGACCTGTTCCTCTACGTGCCGCTGCTGCTGACCGTCGTGTCGCCCAAGGTCGGGGCGGTGGCGCTGGCGGCGTACCGCGAGGGCTGGCGGCAGCCGATGTTCTGGCTCATCGCCCTGGCCGGCTTCGTCGCCACCTGGATCGCGGTCTTCCTGCCGTACTTCACCTTCGGCGACGACTTCAAGATGATGAAGCAGATCGGCTACGACCTCGTCATGCTCGCCGCCATCCTCTTCGGGGTGCTGGCGTCGAGTATCTCGATCAGCGAGGAGATCGAGGGCCGCACGGCCCTGACCGTGATGAGCAAGCCGGTCAACCGCCGGCAGTTCTTGCTGGGCAAGTTCTTCGGCATCCTCATGGCGTGCGCGGCACTCTCGCTGCTACTAGCGGTCAACCTGAACTGGGCGTTCCTGGCCAACCCCGAGTTCGACCCCATCAACAAGGACACCAGCATCGACCCCATGGCCGAGGAGGCCAAGCTGCTCGTCGCCCCGCTGTTCGCGCACCTCGTGCCCAACGGCCCGGCGCAGCAGATCGTCGCCGGCACCGGCCTGTGGTTCGGCGAGACGCTCTCGACGACTTTGGGCGTCGGGCTGGGCTTCGGGCAGGTCATGATCCTCGTCGCCGTCACGACGGCCCTCGCCACACGGTTGCCGTTCATCATCAACCTCGTGGTCTGCCTGGTCATCTACTTCCTGGGGCACTTGGCACCCGTGATCGTGCGGGTGACGCAGGCCCCGGCGCAGCGCGACAACTCGGCGGTCGGGCTGGTCCGCTTCTTCGGCAACGTCTTCGACACGCTGCTGCCGGCGCTCGACTTCTTCAGCGTCGGCCCGGCGATCATCCGCGAGGCCCCGCTAGCCCTGGGCGACTTCGCCGTCTACGTCTTGGTGGTCAGCGGCTACGCGGTGATCTACACGCTGATCGCGTTGATCGTCGGGCTGCTGCTGTTCGAGGACCGCGACCTGGCGTAGTTGTTCCGGCCGCGCCGCACCATAGGGAGTCGAAATGGCCGGCCGGCGGGGTTTGCCGCGGGCAAGTCGAGGGAACTCCGGCTAGTGTGAAGGGCACCCCTTCGCCCGCCCGGAGACTCCCGCCGTGAGCGCCCCGCCCCGTACCGCCCCGTTCCGCGCGGCGCGGGCCTACCTCAACCAGCGGCCGCTCGCGGTGGCGCTGGCCCTGCTCTCGTCGCTCGCCGCCTCGCTGTGCGTCGTCGCGCTCCTGCCGCTGGGCTACCTCGGCGTCGATCTGCTCGACACCCGCGGCCGCGTCGAGCGCTACGACGACCTGCCGGCCGCGCGCCAGGCGGCTTTTCGTGACGAGTGGGCCGCCGGCGTCGGTGCCCGGCCGGGGGTCGCCGAGAAGCTCGCCCTGCTCAAGGCCGCGCCGCTCTCGGACAGGCCCTCGATCGCCGACTGGGAGGTGCGGCACACCCTGGCCGTGCAGGACGACTTGGCGCGGCTCGTCGGCCCCGCCGCGGCCGAGGCGTACTCCCCCGCCGACCCGGCCGCGACCGACGAACTCGGGGTGCTGGCGACGGTCGCCCGGCAGCGGCACAACGTCGGCGGCCGGGTGCTGGGCTGGTTCGCGTCGTGGAACCCGTGGGCGTGGCGGCCGTCCGGGGCCGACTCCGCCGACGCCGCTTACCTCACCGGCCTGCTCGTGCTGGCCCTCGCGCTCGTCGCGCTGCGGGGGCTGTTCCTCAACCTGCACGCCTCCTGCTCGACCGCGGCGGTCCTGGCCGCCGGCACGCGCCTGCGCCGGGCGATCTACACGCACGCCCAACGCTTAACAGCAGTCGCCCTGCGGCCCGACGAGCAGGCCGGCGTCGGCGAGTTGGTCGCCGAGAAGACCGACCGCGTCCTCGACGGCCTCACCGCGTCGCTCGCCGGGGCCGTCCGCGGGCCGGTCCTCGTCGGCGCGCTGCTGGTGCTGATGCTGCTGGGCCACGTCTGGCTGTCGGTGGCGCTCGTGTGCGCCGCCGCGACGGTCTGGCTGGTCGCCGGGCAAGCGGCCGCGTTCTTTCGGCGCGACGTGCGCCTCGCCGAGCGCCGCGCCGAGTCGCGGCTGGCGGTCATGCGCGAGTCGTTCGCCACGATGACGCTGTCGAAGGCGTACCTCATGGAGCGCTTCAGCCAGACGCGCTTCGAGCGGCAGTTGGCCGACCTGGGCCGCTCCGTCGCCCGCCGGCAGCGCGGCGAGACCTTCGCCCGGCCGACGCTCGTCACCGTCATCACGCTCGCGGCGGTGCTGGTCGCCTACTTCGCCGGCCGCGTCGCCCTCGCCGGCGACTTGACCCTGGCCGGCATGGCGCTCAAGCTCGGCACGCTGACCGTGCTGGTGTACGCCGTGACGCGCTGGACGGCGGCGCGGGCGCGGGTCCGCGCCGGCGGGCACGCCGCGGCCGACATTTTCGCCTTCCTCGACCGCCGCGCCGACGTGGCCCAGGCCGTCGATTCCGAGTTCTTGCAGCCGCTCGCCAAGAAGCTCGAACTGCACGACGTGAGCCTGCGCGAGCCGGGCACCGGGCGGATGGTCCTCGAAAAGGTCAGCATGGTCATCCCCGCCGGCAGCACCGCGGCCTTGGTGGCCGGCGACCCGGCCGAGGCGTTGGCGGTCGCGTACCTGCTGACGCGCTTCGCCGACCCGACCGGCGGCGAGGTGCGCGTCGATGGCAAGAACACGCGCTGGGTGACGCCCGAGTCGATCCGCACGCAGGTCGCCCTGGTACTCGAGAGCTCGCTGACGTTCACCGACACGGTGGCGAACAACATCGGCTGCGGCGACGCCGGCTTCACCCTGCCGCGCGTCATCGAGGCGGCGAAACTCGCCCACGCCCACCAGTTCATCCAGCGCCTGCCGAACGGCTACGAGACGCCGGTCGGCGGCCCCGGCCACGCGCTGACCGCCGGCGAGCGCTTCCGCGTCGCGTTAGCGCGGGCGGTGCTGCGCGACCCGTCGGTGCTGGTCATCGAGGAGCCGGCCGAGGCGCTCGACGCCGACAGCCTGGTACTCATCGACGACACGCTGGCCCGCGTCCGCCCCGGCCGCACGATCCTGTTCCTGGCCCGCCGCGCCGCGACGGTGATGGCCGCCGACCAGGTGTTCGTGCTGAAGGAAGGCAAGCTGGCGGCGAGCGGCAAGCACGCCGACCTGATGCAGGGCAGCGAACTGTACCGCCTGCTGCACTTCAAGCAGACCCTCGCCGGGGCGGTGTGACCGTGCCGCTCGTGGCCGCGCTCGCCTTCGCCCTCGCCCGGCTCGTCGCCCCGGACTTGCCGGCGACCCTCGACGCGCTCGTCGAGCCGCTGCTGAAGCCCGACAAGTCGGTCGGCCTCGTCGTCGGCGTCTGGCGGGGCGGGGCCGCGACGGTCCGCGGCTACGGCCAGGTGACGACCCCCTCGGGCCGCCGCGCCCCCGACGGCCGGACGCTCTTCGAGATCGGCTCGGTCACGAAGACGTTCACCGGTGTGCTGCTGGCCGAGGCGGTCGCCCGCGGCGAAGTCACACTCGACGACCCGGTCACGCGGCACCTGCCGGCCGACCTCGCGTTCAAGCCGCACGCCGACGGGGTGCCGACGCTCCTCGACTTCGCCACGCACCGCGCCGGCCTGCCGGTGCAGCCGCCGCTCTTGCCGCTGACCGCACTGGTGTCGAGCCGGCCGGGGAACCCCTACGCTGGCTTCGACCGCAAGGCCCTCGCCGCGACGCTCGCGGCGTTGACGTCAAAGCCCCCCGGCGGCAAGCCCGTCTACTCGAACCTGGGGGCCGGCCTGCTCGGCCACGCGCTCGTGAACGCCGCCGACGCAGACTCGTTCAACGAGCTGGTGCGCGAGCGCATCGCGAAGCCGCTGACGATGCGTGACACGACCGAGGCCCCCGACGGCGAACAGCGCGCCCGGCTGGCACGCGGCCACGACAAAGACAGCGCGCCGGCCGACCCCTGGGACTTCGCCAGCCTGTCGGCCTGCGGCGGCCTACGCTCGACGGCCGACGACCTGCTCCGCTACGCCGCGGCCAACCTGGGCGACGCGCCGTCGCGCCTCACGCCGTCGTTGTTGGCGGCACAGAAGCCGCGGCGCGACGACGGCGGCCGGCGGAAGGTCGGCCTGTTCTGGGTGACGTCGCCGTTGCCAGGTCGCGACGAACTGGCCGTCTGGCACAACGGCGGCACCGGCGGCTACCGCGCGATGTTGCTCTTACTCCCCGCGTCGAAGTCGGCCGTCGTCGTGCTGTGCGCGGCCGACCGCGGCCCGGAGATCGACCGCCTCGCCTTCGCCATCGCCGCCGCGCTCCCGCCGGCGGAGTGACCGCATCGCGGCTGCGGGCGACGCGCTTCGCGGCCCGTCCAGGCGAGCCGCTTGCGTCAGCGGGCGGGTTCTAGCCTATCAGTGTCGGGAGCTCGGTCCGCGACCGGGAAGCGTGCCGACCCGCGAGCGCCCGGAACCCACCCGCTCACGCAAGCGGCTCGCCAGGAGTCGCCTGCGGCGGAGCCACCAACTGCTTCGACCAGGTGACCCGCCGCCCTCCACGGCAGTGCTGAGGGGCGGTATACTGCACGGACCCAGAGGTCAGTGACCATGAACCGCATCGCGCCGCCCCCGCCCCTCATTGTGATGGATGTCGCCGTCACGCTCACCGCGGTCGTGCGGCCCGAACCCGAGGCGGGCGGGTACTCGGCGTCCATCCCCGCGTTACCCGGCTGCCACACCCAAGGCGAGACGCTCGAAGAGGTCAGTGCCAACCTCCGCGAGGCTGCCCAGGGCTGGCTGGCGGTTGCCCACGACGATGCCAAAGACGACACGCCTGAGTCCGGCTCGTGAAAGTGGTTTCGGGCAAGCGGATGTGTCGCGTCTTGGAGCAGCGGGGCTGGACCCTAGCGCGTATCAACGGGAGCCACCACATCTACCGCCAGACAGCGACGCGATTGCGAACGAGCGTGCCGGTGCATGGCAACGACGACCTGAAGCCGGGCACGCAGAAGGGCATCATGCGGGACGCCGGCCTGACGGACGCCGACCTCTGACACCGCACTCACTCACCCAGCACGTAACGCATTCGACCGGAGTGACTTCAGTCGGATGCGGCGAAACGTTTAGCGTCAGCCGCTCAGCCACGCCGGGCGCGGACGGCGACCCAGACGCACGTCGCCAGCAGGAGCGTCAGCGGCAAGCACAGGGCCGGCAGGCCGGCCCACCGCGGCAGGTGCTGGTACGCCCACAGGCACGGGCCGAGCAGCAGGCAGGACGCCACAGCCCCGGCAAGCAGTTCCGCGTCGTAGTGCGGGAACGGGAACCCCACCCTCGCCCTCCCGTGCGCGGTCGCCGGTCACGCGCCGACGACGACCGGCTCCGTCGGCGGGCGCTCCGCGGCGCGGTGGCGGCCGGGCAGCTTCACCACCAGCACGCTGCACGGCGAGTCGCGCACCACCCGCTCCGCCACGCTGCCCATCACCAGGCGATCGACCCCCGTGCGGCCGTGCGTCCCCAGCACGACCACGTCGGCCGCGACCTCGCCGACGTAGCGGACGATCTCCGTCGCCGGGTCGCCCTCCAGAAACACGTGCCTGACGGGGATCTTTTTGTTCGCCGGGCGGATCTGCTCGAGTTGACTCTTCCAGTGCCGCCGGTCGGCGTCGGCCGCGCTCGGGGGGACCTCGCCGGGCGTGTAGACGTAGAGGATCGTCAGCGCGGCGTTGTACGCCTCGGCCAACCCGAGGGCGTGGAAGTAGGCGGAGTTCGAGTACGACGAGAAGTCGGTCGGGTAAAGGATGGTCTTGACGCGGATCATGATGCGGTTCCCCCCCGGTGGCGTCGGGAGAAACGCCCGACGCGCTGCGGCCATCGTACCACGGCGGGGCGGGGACCGAAACCGATTTACCGCGGGGCTGCGGGCGAAGGCGAAAACGGTTAGCCGCAGAGACGCAGAGGGCGCAGAGGAAAACCGAATTCGAGTTGAGAATTTCGGTCCTCTTCGCGCCCTTTGCGTCTCTGCGGCTAACCGTTTTCGCCGCAACGCAACAGCCGCTCCAGCGCGTCCGCGACCAGCGGCAGCGGGTCCGGCTCGGCGTCCATGCGCGCGGCGTACTCGGCCGCGGCCCGGCCGGCGGACTCGTCGGCCAGCAACGCCGTCAGGGCCGTCGCGACGTTCACGCCGGTGAAGCGTTTCGGCCACAGCGTGCGGGAGACGCCGAAGGCTTCGAGGCGGGCGGCGTTGTCGGGCTGGTCGAAGGCCATCGGTATCACCAGTTGCCGCACCCCGGCCGCCAACGCCTGCGCCGTCGTGCCGATGCCGCCGTGGTGGATCACCGCACAGCAGCGCGGCAGGATCGCGCTGAACGGCGCGTAGTCGGCGTGCAGCACGGTAGCCGGCAGGTCGGGCGGGACTTGGTCACCGGACTTCGCCAGGATCAGCCCGCGCAGGCCGGTGCAGCGGAAGGCGTCCACCGCGGCGGCGAAGTAGGGGCCGCCGCCCCGCATCGCCGTGCCGAAGGTCACCGCCACTGGCGGCGGCCCCGCGGCCAGGAACGCCTCGACGGCCGGGGGCGTCGGCCGCTCCGCCTGGTCGTACCTCACGAAGCCGACGTGCGAGAGCTGCGGCGGGTAGTCGGGGGCGTTGGCGTACCACTCGGGGAAGAACGCCAGCACCCGCAGCGGCGAGTGACGCCACGGCCCGAAGACCCGCCGCACCCGCGGCAGCCCCGCCTCGACGCGCAGGCGGTTCACCGGGCCGCGCATTAGCGGGTCGAGCAGGAACGTCTCGGCCGACCAGTAGAGCGAGCGGCGGAACCAGAGCGGCCACCAGTCGCGCACCCGCACCGTCGCCGTGCGCGGGGGGTTCACGACACTCAGGATCGCCGCCGGCTGCAAGTGGACGCTCACGAACGGCACCCCCAGCGCGTCCTGGGCCACCCGCCCGGCCAGCCCCAGCGATCCACCCACGACGACCGTGTCACCGGGTTCGATCGCCGCGACGAGCTCCCGGTAGGCGTCGCGCAACAGCCGCTCGAAGCGGGGCGGGCCGAACAGCACGCGCATCGACCGCGACGGGTGCCACAGGTCGGGGTCGTGCGTCAGGGCGTGGTAGTCGGCGGCGGTCCCGGTCGGTGCGAAGTCGAAGCCGTGCCGGGCGGCCAACTCGCGGAACGGCTCCGCGGTGATGAGCGTCACGGCGTGGCCACGGCTCCGCATCGCCACCCCGACGGCCACCAGCGGGTGGACGTCGCCGTGGCTCCCCACCGGGCAGAGGATGACGCGGCTCAATAGAGCTTCGCGCGCAGCTTGTCGCGGTACTCGTCGGCCATCTCGCTGCGCACGCCGATGATGGCGAAGACCGCCAGCATCGCCTCGCGGATCGCCCCGCCGGCGAGCACCTTGTCGAGGTCGGCCCCGGTGACGAGGGTCTCGAGCGCCTGCTCGTACTCGCCCTGCGCGGCGAGGATCGTGCCGACTTTCAGGTAGCGGTCGGCCGTCTCGTGGTCGGCCAGCGCCTCGGTCAGGTCGGCGTCGGCGTGCGGCGTCTCGCGCAACTTCAGCACGCCGCGCAGGCGCTGGGCCTCCTCGGCGAACTCGCCCGACTCGATGCCGTGCAAGAGTTTGGCCGACTCCTCGGGCGACTCGGCGAGTTCGATCAGCAGTGACGCCAGCGCCACCCGCGGGGCCTCGGCCGCCGGGGCCTTGGCGACGACCTCGCGCAGGGCGGCCTTGCCGGCCTCGGGGTCGTTCACCGCGACTTGCACGGCGGCGAGCAGTTCGACCTCCGCGGGGCTGGGGTTCAGGTGCGCGACGAACTCGTCGAGTTCGGCCTCGGCGAGCATCCCGACGAAGTGGTCGATCACCTTGCCGTCCTTGATGGCGTAAACGGCCGGGATGCTCGACACCTGGAACTGCTCGGCGAGTGACTGGTTCTCGTCGACGTTGACCTTCGCCAGGGTGAACGCGCCCGCGCCGGCGCGGGCCTCCAGCGCCGGCGAGAGTTGTCGGCAGGGGGCGCACCACGGTGCCCAGAAGTCGAGGACCACCGGGGCGAGCGCGGAGCCTTCGATCACGACCGCGCGGAAGTTCTCGGCCGTCACGGTGACCACGTATTGCGAGTCGGCCATTCGCGTCGCTCCGCCGGGGGTGGGGGGTTCGCCGGCATTCTACGGAGTGCCGCCCCGTACAACAGGAGTCGCCCCGAGTGCCCGCCCCGCCCAGGAACGCCGCCCGATGCCGACCGACCCCGCGACGCTGTTCACCCTGGCCGCGTCGGCGTTCGGGGCGGGGGCGCTCAACTCGATCGCCGGCGGCGGCACCCTGCTCACCTTCCCCGCGCTGTTCGCCGTGGTCGGCCCGGCGGCGGCCAACGTGACGAGCACGATCGCGCTGCTGCCGGGGTCGCTCGCCGGGGCGTGGGGCTACCGCCGCGAGCTGGCCGGGGCGCGACACTTCCTGCTCCAGATGCTACCGCCGAGTCTCGCCGGCGGGCTGTGCGGGTCACTCCTGATGGTCGCCTACCCCGAGGACTTCGGCGCGCTCGTGCCGTGGCTGATCCTGACCGCCGCGACGCTGTTCACGCTGCAACAGCCGATCAACCGCGCGTTGCGGAGGCGGCGCGCCGACGACACGCCGCACCCCCCGGCGACGGGCCTGAAGCTCGCCGTGCTGGTCGGCTTCCAGTTCCTCACGGCGACTTACGGCGGCTACTTCGGCGCGGGCATCGGCATCCTGATGCTCACGTCGCTGGGCTTCCTGAATATCGGCAGCATCCACCGCGTGAACGCCGTGAAGACGGTCCTCGCCTCGGCGATCAACTTCGTGACGGTCGTGGTCTTCCTGGCCGCCGACGCGCTCCAGGCCGACCCGGCGCGCCGGCTGATCCGCTGGGAGTACGCCGGGCTGATGGCGGTCGCCGCGGTCGCCGGCGGCTACCTCGGGGCGCGGCTGGCACGCCGCCTGCCGGCGGCGGCGGTGCGCGCGACGGTCGTCGCCATCGGCTTCACGCTGACGGCTTACTACTTTTGGCGCTGACCTTCTTGGGGCGCGCCTTCGATTGCGCCGCGGCCGGCAGGGGCTTGGCCGCCCCCGCCGAACGCCCGGCGTCCACGCGACCCCTTGCGACCCGGTCGCGGCTCACGGCGGATCGAATCGCGGCCTCGACGTAGGTGTTCAGACTGGTGCCCGACCGCCTGGCGTGGACGGCCGCGGACTTGTGCAATTCGCTCGGGATCCGGACCAGGAATTGACCCGAGTACGGCTTCTGCGGCTCGACGCCCCGCTCCTCGCACCACTCCAGGTAGTCATCGACCGACGCGCGGAACTCCCGGACGAGGCCCTCGCCCGACTCGGACTCGAACGTGATGCCCCCCCGCAAGCCGACGACGTGCCCATAAAGCGCGCCGGTGTCCGGCTCGAAGTCGGTCACGACACCGGTGTAGCCCTTGTACGTCATGCCGAGGCGGTTCATGGCTCGTGACCTGTGTTGGTGAGGAAAGCCAGCACTTCCCGGACGTGCGGCTTGCGGGCCTCGGAGCCGGGGTGGGGCCGGTGAAAGACCTTATCGACGCCGCCCAGACTGACCCGGACCCGCGACCCCCGGCCTTCTTCGACCGTCGCCCCGAGGTGAACGAACAGCGATTCGATGTCGGACCAGTCGATGTTGGCCCGGATCGGGTCCGCGAAGATCGCCGCCAGGGTCCGCTCGTGCTTGGCCATCGTTACCCCGGCCGCACGG
>JAYTUC010000030.1:0-2894 GCA_043744775.1 Fimbriiglobus sp.
CACCACCGCAGGGATGCCCCAGAAAATCTTCATGGTCGATAACTCCTGGATCGGGACCCCGAGCCGCGGAAGCCTTCCGCGATCCCCGCCGACTCATCCATCACCGGTGGGGCCGTTATGCTCGTCGAGAGTGGTATCGGACCACCCGCCCGAACCCGAAGAGGCCCGCGCCGCGATCCGGCGGGAATGCTTCGTCCCGGCGGGCGTGTGACGCGGGACGTAACAGCCGCACCAGCCGGGCGGGTTGTGACGGGGAAAGCGGCCCCCAATCCGGCCGAAGTGGCGCAAGCGAAGCGGGGCGGGCCGGGCCGTCCGCGTAAGCCGCCGGCGCGACCCGCAAATTCGTCACGGCTCGCCGCGGCACCTACAACGAGCCGGCGGGGCACCCCGCGTCGCCTCTCCCCACCCGCCGGAAGCCCGTCCCATGCGCCGACTCCTCTTCGCCGCCCTGCTCTTCGCCGCTGTTGTCGCCGCGGGGGCCGGCGCGGCCGACCTGCCCACGCCCGAGAAGTTCACCGAGGACGGCTTCGTCAAAATCTTCGACGGCAAGACCCTCGCCGGTTGGACCGTCTCGGCCAAGACCGGCCACAGCGGGCCGAGCAAGAACAAGTCCGGCGGCAAGTGGGTCGTCGAGGACGGGGCCATCGTCGGCTCCCAAGACGTGCCCGGCAACGGCGGCATCATCATTACCGACAAGCAGTACAGCGACTTCGAGGTCGCCTTCGAGATGAACAACGACTTCGGCCCCGACAGCGGCCTGTTCTTGCGCAGCAACGACCGCGGCCAGGCCTACCAGGCGATGATCGACTACCACGCCAACGGCAACCTCATGGGCATCTACGGCGAGGGCATCGGCGGCTTCCTGTTCCAGAACTACCACTTCAAGAGTAAGGTCACCGAGATCGTCGAGGACACCGACAAGAAGGCGATCCCGCTGCCGGTGAAGCCGGCCGAGTGGGCGACCTTCTGGAAGCACGGCCAGTGGAACGAGCTGCGCGCCCGCGTCGAGGGCCAGCCGGTGCACATCGCGACGTGGATCAACGGCGTGAAGTTCTCCGACTGGACCGACGCGCGCAAAGACGGCAACCGCCCCGCGACCGGCGGCATCGCGTTGCAAGTCCACGGCGGCGGCGACTTCACGAAGCAGTTCGTCCGCTACCGCAACGTCCGCGTCAAGGAGTTGAAGTAGCCGGCGAGCCGGAACTCGTCACTCGTCGCGGTACTCCGCCTCCTCGGCGGCGCTGCCGACCGGCTCGCCGCCCTCCGCGAGGTACAGCCGGTACAGTTGCAGCGACAGGTGGTCCTGGGCCATCATCGCCACCACCGTCGCCGGGTAGACGCCGACGCAGCAGGCCAGCAACCCCACGCTCGTCAGCACGCCGCTGATGAGCATGTGAACGAACAGCGTCACGAGGCACTGGCCCCACAGCTTGCCCAGGAACCGCGACGCGAAGGCGAACGCCGCCCCCACGCGCAACTCGCCGGTCAACTGGACGTGCAGCACCAGCGGCAGCGAGAAGAGGCCGCTCAAGAACGCCACCGGCAGGAGCAGCGCGAAGTACGCCGCGAGGCCGACCCACGGGGCGTTGAAGCCCGCCCCCGCGGCGAAGCCGACGGCCATTGCGGCGACCACGCCGATCGCGGCAATCGCCCCGACGATCAATTGCATCAGGAACGGCCAGACGCCGCGCTTCAGGTAGCGCGAGAAGTTGTCGAAGTTGAAGTCGTCGTGGTCTTCGAGGTCGGGGTCGCGCTCGAGGTCTTCGGTGACCTCGGCCATGTAGCCCAGGAAGACGAGTTGCCCGACGATCGGGATGACCGCCGTCGAGGCGAGGGAGAGGCTGGCGAGCAGCGTACTTTTGCCGCCGCCCTCGCGGTTGAGGAAGTAGCCGTAGGCTTTGCCGTACTGCATGGGCGGGGGTCCGGTGCGGGCGGGGGGCGACAACGCCGCTACACTACGCCGCCGGCCCGCCTCAGTCGATGACTTCGGCCAGCGCCCGCTGCACCGCGCCCGGCGGCGGCACCACCTCAACACCCGCCTGGACGATGGCGTCCCAGTCCTCCGGCCGCGCCGACGCCGACTTGCCGGTCAGCCCCTTCAGCCCGCTGTGCGCCAGGCTCGTGAGCGCCACGTCCCGCCCGCTCTCGGCCGCGAGGACCTTGTGGAGTGCCAGCACCGCCTCCTTGCTGCGGATCTTGCCCAGGCCATCGACGGCGCGTTGCCGGGTGTAGTCGCGGCCGGCCGGGTCCTCGTTCAGGCCGAACTCCTGGCCGTCGGCGACGCGGGCGAGGAACACCACCGCCTCGGGCTTGCCGCTGGCCGCGAGGCCCTCGATCGCCCGGCAGCGGATGTTGGCGACCTGGTCCGGCGCGAAGCCCTTGGCCCCGTACAGCGCTTGCAGGTCGAGCTTCAGCGGCTCCCGCGCCGACGCGCGGACGACCGCGGTCGCCACCGTCGTCGGCACCGGCTTGCCCGCGGCGTAGCGGTAGGCGTTCGCCAGGACCTCGGCCGCCCGCGGGTCGCTGAAGCGGCCCAACGCATCAATGGCGCAGACCCGGACGTAGGCGCTGGGGTCCTTGGTCGCGGCGTCGGAGAGCAGTTGCAGCGCCTCGTCTTGTTCGGCGGCCCCGCGGTTGGCCTTGGCCGGCTCCTGGAGCCGCGTGAAGGCCCGCGCCCGCTCGTCGCCCATGTCCGGGGTCGCCTCGCGCAGCGTGGCGAGGGCGTCCGGCTCCTTGCCGAACATGGTGCCGAACGGCTTCTCGCGGAAGCGCCGGCTCGACACCGCGTCCCACGTCGAGGCGCAGCCGCCGGAGAGCGTGGCGCAACCGAGGACGAGGACCGTAAGTATGCGTGTCACGCCAAACCCCCCACGCGAAACCGCTCTCAGGGCGGG
>JAYTUC010000031.1:0-11297 GCA_043744775.1 Fimbriiglobus sp.
CAAGGCGCAGCGCCGCACGGAGGCGAAGCACTACAAGCAGCGGCTGGACCTGATGAACTACGACAAGCAGCGGCAAGAGATGCTGCAAGACCTGGGCGCGGACCCGTACGTGGATTAGCGGCGTTCCCGGCGAGCGGGGGACGACAGTCCCCCGAGTGACCAGCCATCGCGGGGAGTCCCTACCGTGGGCGGCGTTCACTCGGAGGACTATCGTCCCCCGCTCGCCTAGCATCGGCACACCGAACCCCGGAGTCCGCCCGTGAAGTGGCTCGCCCGCGTCGCCGTCGCCGGGACGCTGTCCGCCCTCGCCGTCGCCGCGCTGACGTGGGCCGGGTGGCCGCGGCCACGCTCGGTCGTGACGATCGAGACGGATTGGGCGCTGACCCTTCTCGACCAGCGCAACGCTCCCGAGGCCCCACACCGGGTCATCGCGCAAGTGGGACGCGAGCACGCCTTCTGGTTCCTCGCGCCGGACGGAACCCTGCGCGGCCCCTGGCGGCCCGGTCGAAGTCTGGAGGCGCGCGGCTTCGACCCCCAGGGCAGGCTGCTGGCGGCGACCGCGTTGCGGGGCCACGAGGATGGCGTCCGGGAAGGCATCCCGAGTTACCAACTCGCGCGGTACGACCCGTCAACGGGGCGGGGCGGGGTTCTCGTTTCCGTGGCCGCCCCAGGCCCGATCGCCACACGAATCAGCGGCGACGGCTCCACGCTCGCGGCCGTCGCCTCGACCGACCCGCTGACCCTGGACGTCTACGACCTGACTGACGGCCGCAAGCGGACGCGACTGGTATTCGACAACCGCCGGGACGGCTTCAGCCGCTACCGGTATGACCTCGCCGCGTCGGACTGGGAGCTGACCCGCGACGGCCGGGAGGTACTGCTCGGCCAGGGCTGGTCGGGGGTCAAGCGGCTCGGCCCGCCCGGAATCGAAGTTCACGACGTGGGGACAGGACGGCTGGCGCGCTTCCTTCCGGTCCCACTCGGAGGGGCACCAGGCGACTCCGGGGTAGGGCGTGTCGAAGTCACGCCCGACGGCCGCGGCGTGAAGTACGACCTGATCCGCCGAACGCCTGCCGTCGGGAACTGGGGCGAAACGACCCCCGTCGCCGAGCCGCCACGCCACCTCGACCTCGCCACCGGGGGACCCCTACCCGACCCCGAGGACGGCCCCCGCCCCGCCCCCCCGAGTGTCTCGGATCTGATTGCCGGACGCACCCTGACGCTGCGCGAGCCGACGATGTGGAACGGCCCCCCGCCCGTCCCGCAACCCACTCCCGGAGACTCGCAACCCCTACCCGGCCGGTTCGGCACGGCGACTGGCGTGACCGCCCACCCGCAGCCCGGTCGCCCCGGAATCGTGTACCACATCGTCGAACGGGACGCCGCGCCCAACCCTTTCTTCGCCTGGTACTCCCGGCAACTCGGCCTCCCGATACCGAGGCCCTACCCGATCAGCGACTACCTGTACCACGACTGGTCGGCCGGCGAGTTCCGTCGCGTCCACGGGGTGCCGACCGGCGAGCAGACCTCCGCCGTCGGGCCGAACGACCTGGCCATCCTGACGCAGACCCCCACCGGCGCGACACTGACCCTGTGGGACCTGCCGCCGCCGCGACGGCCGTGGCCGTGGAGCGTCCCCGTTGGCGTCGCGCTCGGCGTGCTGGCGACCGCCGCCGGCGTCCGGCTGCGCCGGCGGCGACAGCCCCCCGCCGTGACGCGTGTCCCCGACGCGGCGACGGGCGGTACGTCCGCGTAAGCTAACGGCCCCCCAAGAAGAAACCGGAGGTCGCCGATGCGCTGGTTCACCCGTCTCGCCGTCGCCGCTACGCTGTCCGCGATCGCGGTCGCCGCGCTGACGTGGGCCGGCTGGCCGGGGCCGCGCTCGGTGAGGGCGCTCGACACTCCGCCCGGCGGGTCGGTGAGCTTCATGAACTGGCACGACCAACCGTCGCCTTACCGGCTGATCGGGGAGTCGGCAGACGCGTTGCACTTGGTGCAGCCCCCGTCCCGCTCGTACAGTGCGGCGGCTTTCTGGTCCCTGGCCCCGGACGGACGGCTCCTCGGGCCGTGGCGGCCGGGCGCGCGGAGGTGGGTCCTCGGGTTCGACTCCTCGGGGAGACTCCTCGCCCGAAACCATTGGGATAGCAAAGGCTACGAACTGGTCCGCTACGACTTCGAGATCGGCACCGAAGAGGCGCTGGTTTCCGTGGCCGGCCCCGCCGCGATCGAGTCGCGAATGAGCGGCGACCGCTCGACGCTCGTGCTCGCCACAGGCGAGCCGCTCACCTTTGACGTCTACGACGTGGCGGACGGCCGCCGGCGCAACCGGCTGACCTTTCCCGACCGGATGGGCGGCCTGAACACCCGCCAGACCCAAGTCGCCACGCTCGCTTGGGCGCTCTCCCCCGACGGCCGCGAACTCGTCCTCTGCGAGGCGTGGGACGGCGCGAAGCGCCTCGGGCCGCCGGGCGTCGAGGTGTACGACCTCGCGACGGGGCGGCTCGTCCGGCGGCTCGACCACCGCTTCGGCCCCGGCGAAGCGACCAACACCGGCACCGACATGCCGGAGTTCCGACCCGAATCCGGGGTCCTCGGCTACGTCTTGGGTCGCCGCAGTGAATCGCTCTGCGACCGCGACGCATGGCTCCGACGGGTGCCCGGCGACCAGTCGTGTTTCCGCTGGGATTACGCCACCGGTCGGCCCCTGACGCCGCTGGTGCCGGGACCCACGCCCCTCCGCTACCGCCACGAGAGTGAAGTGGGCCGAGACGGTGGCCGCTCCTTGTGGCTGCGGTTCGACCCCGCGGAGTACCGGGTCGTGACCTCCGCAGCGTCCGACGCAGTCTGGCAACCCCACCCCGTCGCCGGGCGACACAGCGTCGGCGTCGGAGTTGTTACCTCCGACGCAGTCTGGCAGCCGCTGCCGGGCGAGTTCAGTCGGCGGGGGTGGTTCGAAGCGCAACTTCTCCCCGGCCACTTGGCGGCCGTCTACCGATACTCGGACGCGAACCTGCCGGCTCCCCCGCCCTGGTCTGACTGGCTCGTGAAGTGGCTGCGACTCCCGACCGCTGCGTCGGGGTATCAGTACTTCTACCACGACTGGTCGGCCGGCGAGTACCGCCGCGTGCCCGCCGGCCGGGACTCTGGGCCGACGTTCGCCGTCGGGCCGCGCGACCTCGCGATCCTGACGTGGACGCCGAACGGCAGCACGCTGAGCCTGTGGGACTTGCCGCCGCCGCGACTCCCGTGGCCCTGGAGCGTCCCCGCCGGCGTCGCGCTCGGCGTGCTGGCGACCGCCGCCGGCGTCCGGCTGCGCCCGGAGGTCTTGTTAGCCCGACGCGCGAGCGAGGGGAGCAAAGGCCGTTGACGATGTTTGCGGTCGTTGGCGGTACGGCCGTTGACACCGTTCGTCGTCAAGGGCCTTTGCTCCCCTCGCTCGCGCGTCGGGCTAACAAGACCTCCGGGCGCTGACGCTTCCGGCTCGCCGTCGTCGCGGCAATCGCTAGAGTGTCCCCCATGCGCACCCTCCTCGCCTGCCTGCTGCTCGCCTCGACCTCCCTCGCCGCCGACGACTGGCCGCAGTTTCGGGGGCCGGCCGGCGACGGCGTCTCGACCGCCGCGAACGTGCCGACCAAGTGGGGCGAGGCGCAGAACGTCCGCTGGAAGGTCGCCGTCCACGACAAGGGCTGGTCGTCGCCGGTGCTCGGCGGCGACAAGGTCTGGCTCACCACCGCCAAGGAGGACGGCAGCGAACTCTTCGCGGTGGCCCTCGACCGCGCCACCGGGGCGACGGTCTTCGACTTGAAGCTGTTCAGCCCCAAGAACCCGCCCGCGATCAAGCAGTTTAACTCGCACGCCACCCCGACGCCGTGCCTCGACGGCGGCAAGGTCTACGCGCACTTCGGCAGTTACGGCACCGCCTGCCTCGACGCCGCGACCGGCAAGCCCCTGTGGTCGCGCGACGATCTGCCGTGCAACCACTGGCGCGGCCCCGCCTCGTCGCCGGTCGTCAGTGGCAAGCGGCTCTTCCTGCTCTTCGACGGCCACGACAAACAGTTCGTCGTCGCCCTCGACGCCGCCACCGGTGACACAATTTGGCGTAAGGAGCGGGCGTTGCCGTACCCCGCCGACGGCGACCTCAAGAAGGCGTTCGCCACGCCGTCGGTGTTCACGCTCAACGGCAAGGAGCAAGTCGTCGCCCCCGCGGCGGTCGGTACGATCGCCTACGACGCGGCCACCGGCGACGAAGTCTGGAAGGTCGTCCACGGCGGCATGAACGAGGCGGCCCGGCCGGTCCTGGCCCACGGCCTCGTCTACCTGACGACCGGCCACACGCAGAACCTGCTCGCGGTCAAGGCCGGCCAGTCCGGCGACCTGACCGCGACCGGGGTGGCGTGGAAGTACATCAAGGAAGTGCCGTCGAAGCCGTCGGTGAGCGTGGTCGGCGACCTGCTATTCATGGTCAACGACAAGGGCATCGTGACCTGCCTCGAAGCGGCGTCGGGCAAGTTCGTCAAGAGCGAGCGGTTGCAGGGCACCTTCGCGGCGTCGCCGGTCGTGGCCGGCGGTAAGCTGTATTGCGTGAGCGAGAAGGGTTCGACGTTCGTGCTGAGCGCCGACCGCAGCCTCGAATTGCTGGAGACGAACAAGCTCGACGCGGGCTGCCTGGCGTCGCCGGCGGTGGCCGACGGGTCGCTCTACCTGCGGACGACGACGCACCTGTACCGCCTCGGCGCGAAGTGACTCGTGGCGCTCGCCGGATGTCACGTCGCCCGGCGGCCGCGCAGGCGGTCGATGACCGGCCTCGGCAGGCTCGTCACCAGCAACCCGTATGCGACGGCTTTCGACCAGCCGCTCTCGCGCCGCACGGTGCGGTAACGTTTGGCCGCCTCCGCGTAGTCGCCGCGGCCGTAGGCGAGGTCGGCGTGGTACTGCGACTCGACCCGCAGCCCGGACCGCAACTCGGTTGACTCCGCGGGCGTCAAGCCGGCGGCGGCGGTCTCGAGGTAGCGGCGGCGCACCGCGCAGAACGCCAGGACCATGCGCTCCTTGTCGTTGCTGTAGTTCGCGGCGTGCCGGTAGTGGGTCGCCAGCGGCTCGTCGAGGTAGGCGAAGCCGCCGCGCTCGGTCAGCCGCAGGCACAGCGACCAGTCCTCCGCGCCGTCGGTGCGCGAGTCGAAGCCGCCCGCCGCGAGGAAAGCGTCGCGGCGCATCACCGCCGACCCCACGAACACCAGGTTGCGCTTCAACAGCAGCGCGCGGAAGGCCGGGCGGTCGAGGACGCGGAAGCCGCCGTCGTCGGCGTGCGGCAAGTCCCAGAACTCCGGCCGCGTGGCGGTGATCGCCCGCTGGCCGCTGATGAACCCGTCGGCCGGGTTGCCCGACCAGGCGTCGGCGTAGGCCACCGCCACGTCGGGCCGGCGGTCGAGCAGGGCCAGCAGCTTCGCCGCGACGCCGGGGTGCCAGGCGTCGTCGTTGTCGAGGAACGCGACGAACTCGCCCTGGGCAATCGCGGCCCCGGCGTTGCGCGCCGCCGACTGCCGCTGGTTCGTCTGGTGCCGGTAGACCACGCCCAAACTCCGGGCGACGGCGGCGGTGTCGTCCGGCGAGTCGTCATCGACGACGATCACTTCGACATCGGGGACGCCGGCGGCGCGGATCGACTCGACGCAGCGTTGCAGCAGGTGCGCGGCCTTGTACGCCGGGATGATTACCGACAGTCTCGGGGCAGTCATGGGGGCACTCGGGGGTTGGTGCGCGTAGCGTAGTGCGGCGGCGGCGAATGTCTAGCGACGGCCGGCCTCGCCCCTTACACTATCTTTTCCCCACGGAGCCTCCGCATGGACCGCCGCCACTTCCTCGCCACGTCGTCCGCCGCCCTGGCCCTCGCCGCCGAGCGGTCGCCTGTTCGCGCCGAAGTCGGGGGGCCGCTGCGCGTCGGCCTCGTCGGCTGCGGCTGGTACGGGATGGTGAACCTGCGCAACCTGCTGATCGCCACGAAGGGCAACCGCAAGGTCGAGGTGGTGGCCGTCGCCGACCCGGACTCGAAGCGGCTCGAAGCGACGACGGCCGAGTTGACGAAGACCTGGGGCCGGCAGGCCCCCGCGACCCACGCCGACTTCCGCGACATGCTCAAGCCCGGCAAGCTCGACGCGGTGATCGTCGGCAGCCCCGACCACTGGCACGCCCTGCACGCCATCGCCGCGATGGCCGCCGGGGCCGACGTGTACTGCGAGAAGCCGATCTGCCACACGATCGACGAGGGCAAGGCGATGCTCGCCGCGGCCACGCGATTGAAGCGCGTCGTGCAAATCGGCACGCAACGCCGCTCGACGCCTCACGTCACGCGCGCCAGGGAGTTCATCCGCTCCGGCAAGATCGGCCGCGTCGGGGTGGTGAAGACGTGTTGCTACTACAACATGCGCTCGACCGCGAACCCGCCCGACGCGCCCGCCCCGGCGTCGCTCGACTTCGACCTCTGGACCGGCCCCGCGCCGATGGTACCGTTCAACGCGCTCTACCACCCGCGGAGCTGGCGGGCCACCAACGCCTACGGCAACGGCATCGTGGGCGACATGTTCGTCCACATGCTCGACACGGCCCGCTACGTCCTGGGCTTCGGCTGGCCCAAGCGGGTCACGTCCGTTGGCGGGGTTCTCGTGCAGAAGTCGGCGAAGGCCGACATCCCCGACACGCAGTCGATCCTGCTCGACTACGGCGACCTGACGGTGACGTGGGACCACCGCACCTACGGCGCGCCGGACGACCCGAAGTACCCGTGGGCCGTCTGCTTCTACGGCGACAAGGGCGCGGTCAAGCTCGACGTGGACAAGTGGGAGTTCGTCCCGCACGGCGGCGGCAAGGCGTTCGAGGACAAGGCCGACCTGATGCCCGAGTTGGCCGACAAGGACCAGCCGGCCAACATCGTCCCCGGCGGCCTGGGCCACATGAAGGACTTCCTCGAATGCGTCGGCACCCGCAAGGCCCCGGTCGCGGACATCGCCGAGGGCTACGTCAGCACCGCGACCTGTTTACTCGGCAACGTCGCGCTGAAAGTCGGCCGGTCGCTGACCTGGGACGAGAAGACGCAGACCGTGGCCGCGGACGACGACGCGAACAAACTCTTCCGCCGCGCCTATCGTAAGCCGTGGGTGTACCCCGAGGCGTAAACCCCGCGAGCCGGAACCCCCGCATGACCGCCGCCCTTTTCGCCCTCTTCGCGACGCTCCAAGTTGCGGTGCCGCCCGCGCCGGTCTGGGTCGAGGGCGAGGCCCCGGCGAAGTTCGACGCGCCGCTCGCCCCCGGCGGCTGGGGCCGCGCCGCCGCCCTCTCCGGCGGCCAGTGGCTCTGGGCCGCCGTCGGCGAGGGCGAGGTGGCGGCCAAAGTCCCGGCCGGCGGACTGAGCGCGCGCTACGACTTCCGCGCCGCCGCCGCGGGGGCGCACCAGGTCCACGCCCGCGTCGGCTACGAGTTCGCGCGGTCGCCGTTCCGCTGGCGCATCGACGCCGGCGACTGGCGCGACGTTTCGCCGCAGGAGTTGACGACCGACCTGATGGCCATCGCCGACTTCGCCGAGGTCGCCTGGCTCAAGCTGGGCGACGCCGAGCTGACCGCCGGGCCGCACGCGCTGGAGTTCAACGTCCCGAAGCCGAAGGCGGGGCAGCGGCTGCTGTTCGCGCTCGACTGCGTCTGCCTGAGCCGCGGCGACTTCGCAAGTAACGGCCCGCACAGGCCGGGGGCGCTGTGGAAGTACCCGCTCGACTACGCCGCCGAGAAGGTCCGCTTCGACTTCCCCGCCGTGCCGACGGGTACGCCGCCCGAGGCCCGGCAGACGCTCGACCTCGCCGGCACCTGGCAGACGGCCCGCTTCGACGAGCAGACCCTCGACGAACGCACCGGGCCGATCAAAGAGTTGCCGCGCGACCTCGACGCCCTCAACTGGCGCGGCGTCCGCGTGCCGGGCGACCGCGACGCGGCGCTGCCGGAGTGGGCGTATTCGCACCGCTACTTGTACCGGGCGAAGGTCCGCGTCCCGGCGGAGTTCGCCGGCCGCACGCTGGTGCTGCGCTTCCCCAACAACGCACTGATGACGACCGTCTGGGTCAACGGCGAGCGCGTCGGCTTCAGCAAGGCCCCGTGCGCCCCCTTCGAGTGCGACGTGACTGTGGCCGTGAAGCTGGGCGGCACCAACGACATCGTCGTCGGCATCAAGGACCACTACTACGGCATCGCGAAGTCCGGCGACGGCCGCTCGCCGCGCTTCCAGTTCGCGCTGCCGCACGAGCGGTTCTACAACGCCGGCGGCCTCGGGGCGACGAAGTACGCCGACTTCCCGACGATGTACAAAGTCCGCCGCACCGGGATTTTGGAGGCCCCGACGCTAACCGCCGCCGGCCGCGTCTACGCCTCCGACGTGTTCGCGCAACCGTCGGTGGCGCTGAAGCAACTCACCCTCACGACGACCGTCGAGAACCCCGGCACCGCGCCCCTGACGATCGAGGTGCGGCACGCCGTACGGCTGCTGGAGCGCGACACCGTGCCCGCCCGCGCGGCCTCGGCGAAGCCCGACCTGACCTTCCCGCCGGCGGCCGTGACCGTCGCACCCGGCAAGAGCGAGGTCGTGACGCTGACGCAGCCGTGGGCCAACGCCCGGCTGTGGTGGCCGGACGACCCGCGCCGCTACGCCGTCGAGACGACGCTCGCCGTCGGCGGCAAGCCGGCCGACCGCGTCGAGACGCCGTTCGGCTTCCGCGAGTGGGGCACCCGCGGCAGCGAGTTCACGCTCAACGGCGTCCCGTGGCACGGCCGCGCCGACCTGCGCCACAGCGGCAAGCAGACTGCTGCGGAGGCCGAGGTCGCCGTCAAGGAGTGGCGCAAGAACGGCCAGACGATGACGCGATACTGGGGCGAGGAGCCGTGGACGGGTGCCTCGCAGGCCGAGACGCTGACCTTCTTCGACCGCGCCGGCGTCCCCGTCCGCCGCTCCGGCATCTTCGACGGCGAGGTCGCGTCGTACCAGCTCGTCGAGGGCGGCCAGGTGAACGCCGCGCTCTTCGACAACTGGCGGCTGCAACTCGCCGCCTGGGTCAAGGCCGAGCGCAACCACCCCAGTGTGATGACCTGGAGCCTCGAGAACGAGGTCACGTTCATCAACGCCCGCAACTTCGGCTGGCTCAAAGCTGTCGAGCCGGAGATGAAGAAGGCGGCCGAGCTGGTGCGGCGACTCGACCCGACGCGCACGGTCATGGTGGACGGCGGCGACGCGCTGCTCGACAACTCGCTGCCGGTGATCGGCAACCACTACCTCGAGCAGGACAAGCGCGACTACCCCGACGAGGCGTACACGCTGAGCCGGGCCTACGCCCGGCCCGTGAAGGGCGGCTTCGACCCGTGGCCGATCGCCCGCGACAAGCCGCTGTTTTTGGGCGAGAGCTTCTTCGCCAACGGCGCGGCCCCGTCGGCGTACTCGGAAGTCCTCGGCGAGGCGGCGTTCCTGGGCCGGGCCGCGGCGTCGCCGGGGGTGACGCGCTTCGCCCGGATGCTCAGCGAGGGCTACCGCACGCACGGCCTGGCCGCGTTCCACTTCTGGTTCGCCGAGGGGCCGGACGCCGACCACTACAAGGCCTGGCAGCCGGTCGCGGCACTCACGCGCGAGTGGAACACCGCCTGGCCGGCGGGCCGGAAGTACCCGCGCACACTCACGGTGTTCAACGACACGCGCGACCCCGCCGCAGTCACGGTCTACTGGATTCTCCAGCCGCGCAACCCGCCCGACGCCGCGGAGCAGCGCGGCAAGCACTCCGCGAGCGTCCCGCCCGGCGAGCGGCTGACGCTGCCAATCAGCTTCGACCTGCCGGCCGTGCCGCCGGGCGAGACGGCCGAGGCCGACTACGCCGTCGTCGCCCTGCGCGGCGGCAAGGAGGTCTTCCGCGACGTGAAGCGCGTGCGCCTGCTCGGGTCCGTCAAGCCGCTGGCCGAGCCGGCGAAACTTGCCGTCACCTGGGACCCCGCCGGCAAGCTGCCGCCGGCGATTCGCGGCCTCGTCGGCGGCGCGTCGGTCGCCACGCTCGCCGAGGTGCCGAAGGGCACGAAGCTGCTCGTCGTCGGCCCCGACGCGGTGACGCCGGAACTCGCCACCAGCCCCAAGTGGCTGGCACTCGCGGCCGCCGGCACGCGCGTCGTGGTCTTCGACCAGTCGCACCCGCTGCACTACCAGGCCCTCCCCGCCGACCTCGAACCGACGACATTCAGCGGCCGGATCGCCTTCCCCGAGGACCCGACGCACCCCGCCTTCGCGGGGCTGACGCGCGACGACTTCTTCTGCCTCTCCGGCGACCACGTCGCCTACCGCAACGCCTACCGCAAGGCGAGTCGCGGCGGCCGGTCGCTGCTGCAATGCGATGTCGAACTCGGCTGCACCGCGCTCGTCGAGCTGCCCGTCGGCGACGGCTTGCTGCTGCTGAATCAGGTGCCGCTGGGGTCGAAACCCGACGACCCGGTGGCCCTGCGGCTCGCGGCCAACCTGATCCGCTACGCCGCTGGCTACCAGCGCCAGGCGAAGCCGACGGTTGCGGTGCTGCCGGAGGCCGACCCGCGCCGGAGTTTGCTCGCGGCGACTGGCCTGAAGTTCACGCCGAGTGATGACCCGGTCGCAGCGCTCGAAACCGGCGAAGTGGTCATCGTTGACGGCACGCCGGGCAACCTGGCGAAGCTGGTCGCGGAGCCGGAGAAGCTGAAAGCGTTCGCGGACGCCGGCCGCAAGCTGATGCTCTGGGGCGTCACCCCGGAGGCGTTGGCCGACTTCAACAAGCTCGTCGGCTTCGAGCACGCGATGCGGCCGTTCAAGCTGGAGCGCGTCGGCTTCCCGCCGGCCCGCGACCCGCTCGTCGCCGGGCTGAGCCTGCGCGACGTGGCGCTGGAGTCGAGCGAGAAGATTTACCCGTGGGCCGGCGACCGCTACCCCGCGGCCGACACCTTCACGCACGTCGTCGATCTGGACGACGCCGCGCCGTTCGTCAAGTCGCCCGGCTACGCCGACGGCTGGTCGAAGATGACCAACGGCTTGACGAGTGCGGACTCGTGGAAGTTCGTCTTCTACCACGACCAGGCCGCGGCCGGCCTCGCGCCGTCGTGGTCCGGCACGCTCGCCAAGCCCGAGGAGGTGACGGGACTGAGCCTCGTCGTCAACGCCGACTACCGCACCGTCACGTCGCTGCGGGTCACCTTCGACGGCCGCACCGACAACGCGGTGACACTGACACTGAAGCCCGAGCGCGAACTGGTGCAGAGCTTCGACT
>JAYTUC010000032.1:0-11243 GCA_043744775.1 Fimbriiglobus sp.
CCTGGTGCTGGCGGCGGTGTTCGTGCCGTGCCTGTTCATCAGCGGCATCCTCGGCCAGTTCTTCCGCCAGTTCGCCGTGACCATCGCCATCTCGACGCTGCTGTCGGCGTTCAACTCGCTGACCCTCAGCCCCGCCCTGAGTGCGCTGCTGCTGCGCCCGCGGCACGGCCGGGTGCGCGAGCCACTGCCGCGCGTCGCCATCCCCGTGCTGCTCGCCGGCCTAGCCCTCGTCGCCGCGCGGCGGTACGCCGTGGAACTCGCCCCGATCGACTCCTGGCTCAGCGCGACGCTGCCGCCGGCGTGGCAGGCCAAACTGGAGCCGTGGCGTGGCGACCTCGTGCCGTGGCTCGCGGCGGCCGTCGGCTTCGTCGTCGGCTTCGGCCTGCGGGTCGTGCTGAACCGCGCCCTCGGCTGGGCCTTCTACGCCTTCAACCGCCTCTTCGACGGCCTGACCGTCGGCTACCTCGCCGTCACCCGCGTGCTGCTCCTCGTCACCCCCGTCGTGCTGTTGGCGTACCTCGGGCTGGTCGGGCTGACGGTCGAGGTGATGCGCCGCTCGGCCGTCGGCTTCGTGCCGAACCAGGACAAGGGCTACCTGATCGTCAACTTGCAACTGCCCGACTCGGCGTCGCTGATCCGCACGGGTGCCGTGCTGCGGACCGTCGATGAGTACGCCCGCGCCCTGCCCGGCGTGACGCACACCATCGCCGTCGCCGGGCAGTCGCAACTGCTGGGGGCCAACGCGCCGAACCTGGGCACCGTGTACGTCATGCTCGACGGCTTCGAGAACCGCCACGACCCCAAACTCTTCTCCGCCGCCATCGGGGCGGAGTTGCAGCGGGTCTGCCAGGCCGACATCGCCGACGCCGTGGTGACGGTGTTCGGGGCACCCCCGATCGACGGCCTCGGCGCGACCGGCGGCATCAAACTGATCGTGCAGAACCGCGGCGACCCCGACTCGCAGTTCTTGCAGGCGACCACCGAGCGCGTCGTCGCGGACGCCCAGGCCCGCCCCGAGTTGACGGGTGTATTCACCGGCTACCGCGCCGACACGCCGTGGCTCGAACTGCGACTGAACCGCGAGCAGGCCGAGGCGACCGGCGTCCCGGTGGCCAACATCATCAACAGCTTGCAGGTCGAGTTCGGCTCGTACTACGTCAACGAGTTCAACCGCTTCGGCCGCACCTGGCAGGTCAACGTCCAGGCCGACCAGCGCTTCCGCAACGACCTCTCGGACCCGCGCAAGATCACGGTGCGCTCGCGCAAGGGCGACATGGTCCCGCTGGGCGGCTTCCTCAACGTCGTCGAGACGACCGGCCCGGTCATGGTGACGCGCTACAACCTCTACCCCGCCGCCGCCGTGACCGCCGACCCCGCGCCGGGCGTCAGCACCGGGCAGGCCATCGCCACACTCGAAAAGGTCGCGCGGGCGACGCTGCCGCCGGACGCGCGGGTCGAGTGGACCGAGTCGGCGTTCCTGCAAAACGAGACCGGCAACACGGCGCTCTACACGCTGTTGCTGTCGGTGGTGCTGGTGTTCTTGGTGCTGGCGGCGCAGTACGAGAGTTGGGCGTTGCCGCTGGCGGTGATCCTCGTCGTGCCGATGTGCCTGCTGTGCGCGGCCGTCGGGGTGCTGCTCGCCGGGCAGGACGTGAACGTGTTCACGCAGGTCGGCTTCGTGGTGCTGATCGGCCTGGCGTCGAAGAACGCGATTCTCATTGTCGAGTACGCCCGCGCGCAGCACCTGGCCGGGGCGTCGATCCGCGAGGCGACCCTGCGGGCGTGCCAACTTCGGCTGCGGCCCATCGCCATGACCTCAATCGCGTTCATCCTCGGCGTCACGCCGCTGCTGACGGCTCAAGGGGCGGGCGCGGAGATGCGGCAACTGCTCGGCACGGCGGTGTTCGCCGGGATGCTCGGCGTCACCCTCTTCGGCGTGTTCCTGACGCCGGTGTTCTTCTTCTCGATTCAGTGGGTCGTCGATAAGTTCCGCGGCCCGCCGGTGCCGGACGACTTGCCGTCGATGGGCGGCGGCGTCTGAGCGAGGTTCTCGGCCTGCGTCTGCGCGAGGATCTGGTTCAACAGGGCCTCGACTTCCGCGTCCATGCCGGACGCCGTGAACGCCGGCACCTTCGGCGTCCGCGCGACCGCCGGCGTGGGCTTGGCCGACCGCATCAGGGCGGCGACCCCCTTCAGGGCGGCGACGGCCGCGAAGCTCAGACTCCCCAGAAACAGCGGCATTTGCACCTTCATACGCTCCGACGGCACGTCGGTGTTGCCGCGCACCAGCGCCGCCTGCCCGTCGGCGTAGGGGCCGACGAGGCAAGCCAGGCCGTAGCCGACGAGGCCGGTGACCAGCGCGACCCGCAGGCCGGTCCGCAGGACTTCGAGGAGGTACGCACGCATGGGAAGACTCGCCCGAGTGGGGACGCCGGCCGGGACCAGTTCTCGCCCCGAACCGTAGAACGAGAAACGCCGCCCGGCGAAGGCCCACGCCGTTTCCGCCCCCCGGAGAGTCCCCGTGAGCGCGTCAATCGTCGTCGCCGTCACCGCGTCCGAGTCCACCGCCCCGTGCGTCGAGTTCGCGCGGGCGCGGCTCGTGGCCGCCGGGTACGCCGTGCGGGTGTTCGACGCCGATGGCCCGGCGTTCGAGCGGTTCGTCCGGGCCGGGCACGCCGCCGGGGTGCTCGACGTGACGACGGGCGACCTCGCCGCCGAGGGCGGGGCCTCGGACCGGCTGACGGCGGCGAGCCTGGTCGGCGTGCCGCAAGTGATCTCGCTGGGCGGCCTCGACGCGGTTGGGCCGCCGGGGTCGCGGCGGCGCACGACGCCGGAGGAGTGCGACCGGCTGGGCCAGGAGGTCGCCATGAAGGCCTGCGCCGCCCGCGGGCCGACGGCGATCGTCGTCCCTCTCCGGGGCCTCTCGCCGGAGGACACCCCTGGCGGGCCGCGCTGGTCGCCGGAGGCGAACGCGGCGCTGTTCCAGAGCCTACGCAACTGGATTTACGGTGTCGAACTCGTCGAACTCGATTTCCACGTCAACGACCCGGAGTTCGGGGAAGCGTGTGCCGACGCGCTTTTGAGGCTACTCGGCGTCGCGAATGTGTCACAATCGACGCCCGGCCGCTAATTTTTACCGGCCAGGCTCGTCTACTCAGTGCGGTCGCCCGTCCCCGATTCTCCCGAGGGTCTCCCCATGCGTTGGCGTAAACTCCTGTGGCTCGCCCCGGTCGTCGCCTGCGGCGGCGTCGCGGTCGCCATGATCCAGCCCCCGCCCGGCAGCCCCAAGGCGGCAACCCCTGTTGAAGGGAAGGGCGACGTGAAGCCCGCCGCCACGAAGTTGCCGATCACGCAAGTCGTGCTGTTCAACTCCGGCGTCGGGTTCTTCTCGCGCTCCGGCGAGGTCGAGGGCAACGCCCGCGTCGATCTCACCTTTCCCGAGACCGACATCAACGACCTGCTGAAGTCGATGACGCTGCAAGACCTCGACAAGGGCCGCATCGACTCGGTGACGTACGACGCGCGCGAGCCGGTGGCCCGCACCCTGGCGAGCTTCGCGGTCAACCTGAGCGGCAACCCGACGATGGCGCAAATCCTCGGCCAGGCCCGCGGCGAGCGCGTCGAGGTGTCGCTGCCGCCGTCGGCCGGGGCGCAGCCGGTCACCGTGTCCGGCACCATCGTGAGTCTCGAGACGCAGAAGGTCCCGGCCGGCAAGGAGGCCTTCGTCGAAGTCGAGGTGCTGAACCTGCTTACCGCCGAGGGCCTTCGGGCGCTCAAGCTCGGCGAGGTGCTGCGCATCAAGTTCACCAACCCGGCGCTGGAGGCCGAACTGAAGCGCGCCCTCGACGTACTGGCGCTGTCGCACGACACGCAGAAGAAGTCGGTGTCGCTGAATTTCGCCGGCGAAGGCAAGCGCCGCGTGAAAGTTAGCTACGTCGTCGAGGCCCCCGTCTGGAAGACCTCGTACCGCCTCGTGCTCGACAAGGACACGGCCCCCGTGCTCCTGGGCTTTGCGATGGTCGAGAACCCGACCGACGAGGACTGGGGTAGTGTGAAGATGGCGCTGGTGAGCGGCCGGCCGATCTCGTTCAAGATGGACCTGTACAACCCGCTGTACGTCCCCCGGCCGACCGTCGAGCCGGAGCTGTTCGCGTCGCTGCGGCCGCCGACGTACACCGGCGGCATCGGCCAGGAGAAGGCCGCGATGGCGGGCGGCGGCGGCATCGGGGGTTTCGGCGGCGGCGGGGGTTTCGGTGGGGGCGGCACGACACCGCTTGCGGCCCCGGCCCCCCCGATGGCGGGTCGCGCGATGAAGCGCGGGGCCGCGGGCGAGGCCGAGGGGCTGGCGAAAGACGCCGCGGACGGCAAGGCGGACAAGCAATACGCCCAGAACATGGGCCGCGAACTCTCCGAACGCATGAACCTCAGCGCCGTCTCGTCGTCGGCCACGGCGAGCCAACTCGGGGACTTCTTCCAGTACCTCGTCGAGTTCCCCGTCAGCCTCGCCCGCCAGAAGTCGGCCTTGCTGCCGATCGTCAACAAGCCGATCGAGGGCACGCGGGTCAGCATCTACAACGCTGCTGTGCAGCCGAAGCACCCGCTGTTGGGCCTCAAGTTCAAGAACACGACCGGCGGGCACCTGTCGCAAGGCCCGGTGACGGTCTTCGAGGGCAGCACCTACGCCGGCGACGCCCGCGTGTTGGACATCCAGCCCGGAGAGGAGCGGCTGATCGCCTACGCCATCGACCTGGGGACCGAAGTCGTCCCGCAGTCCGGCCAGGGCAGTAGTGCCATCGTGTCGGTCAAGGTGAATAAGGGGATCGTGACCACGGTCCGCAAGTTCCGCGAGGTCCGCGACTACAAAATCAACAACCGCTCGACGACCGACCGCGTGCTGCTGATCGAGCACCCGAACCGCACCAACCAGGGTTACAAAATCGTCGAGACGGCCAAGCCGACCGAGGAGACGGCCGAGCTGTTCCGCTTCACGACGCCCGTCGCCGCCGGCAAGGCGACCGAGTTCAAAGTCGTCGAGGAGCGTAGCATCGCGGAGACGATCCAACTGAGCAACCAGCCAGACGACCGCATCCTGTACTTCATCGGCCTGAACGAGGCCAGCCCCGCGCTGAAGGCGAAGCTCAAGGAGGCGTTGGCAGTCAAGGCGAAGTGGGACGCCGTTCGCCGCGACTTGCAGCAGGTCTCGGCCGCGTTGCAGGCGATTACGGTGGACCAGGACCGCATCCGCAAGAACCTGAAGGAGACGCCCAAAGAAGCCCCGGTGTTCGACACCTGGCTGAAGAAGCTCTCCGACCAAGAAAAGGAGATCGACACCCTGACGGCCAAGCAGAAGCAACTCATCGCCGACGAGGTGGCGAGTCGCCGGGCTTACGAGGAGTTCCTGGCCGCGATCAGCGAGTAAAGAAACCTCAACCCACTTGCTCCCCTCTCCGAAACGGAGAGGGGAGCAAGTGGGTTGTAGTAAACGGCTTCACGACTCTTGCTCCCCCTCTCCGCGTCGGAGAGGGGGCCGGGGGGGTGAGGTTGCCTTTCGCGACTGCGTCAGATTAGCGGCAACACGACGCGATCGACATCCGCTTCGCTCACCACGTCCGGGACGCCGCCGAAGAGTTCCCACTGCTCGCGCAGCGTCGCCGACTCGCCGGGGCGCAGCGTCACGAACTCGCCGACGGTCTCCATTTCGAGCATGTCTTCGTTGCTGAACGTCTGGTAGCGCGTCCCCCGGTCGGGGTAGACCGCCCCCTCGCGGTAGTCGAAGCGCTTCACGAACAGCGTGTTCGAGTTGACGTAGCCGACCCAGCCGGCGCGGTGCGCCAGGCCCAGTTTCGTCGGCCCCTTGTTCACGTCTTGCCGCAACAGGAGGTACTTTTTCCCGAAGCTCCAGCGGGTGTCGGCGAAGTCGAAGTACGGCCACAGGACCAGTTCCTGGTTCGGCGCGTAGTCGGCCGGGGACGCGGCGTTGGACTTGTCGCCGGGGTGCGGCGACTTCGCCGGCAGCGGGATCACCTCGACGCCGCCGGGGGCCATGACCGTCGGCCCCCACGGCGCGAGTTCGGTGTCAACGTCGCCGGTGTTCGTCACCGTCAGCGTCACGTCGCACTTCGTGCCGGTCGGGTGCAACTGCAAGTGCATCCGCTTCTGAACGCCGTACTCGGCCTCCGGCGGCGCGACGATCGTGACGGCCAGGTCGCCGTCCGGCTCGAAGGCGACGGGGCGGTTGTCGGGGTAGTAGGTCCGCGTCAGGTCTTCGGGGGCGAGCCAGAAGCGGTGGCCGCCGCGGAGTTGCCACTCGGCCTCGCCGGTGCCACCCATCTGGGTTGCGTAGTTCTTCATCACGTTGAAGCCGCCGGGCAACCGGTACGCGACCACCCGCGGGCCGACATCGAGCGTGACGACGAGTTCGACTTCGCCGTTGGTGAGCAGCAAGTTGTTGGCCCAGCCGCGGTACTCGACCTGTTTCAACATGCGTCACCGGCGGTAGGAAGAGAGTGGGAACGGAACGAGCCGCCGTTCGGGGAACGGCGGCTCGCGTGTCGGATCGGCGAGGGGTTAGGCTGCCAGCGTGCGGCGCGTCCGGCGGGTCGCCCAGAGGCCGGCGGCCCCGAGGAGCACCAAGACGGCCGCCGGGGGGGCGGGGACCGGGCTGCCCCCTGGGGGCGTCCCTCCGGGGGGGAAGTCTACCGGCGGAATCCCGCCAGGCGGTACGTCGTTCGTCGTCGGCGGGATGATCTCCGGCGGCCGAATCGCCGGCGGCGTCGTGACAGTCCCTTCTTGGGGCGAAGTGCCGCCCGGTTGCGCTGCGGACACGGTCGTGAGCAAGGGACTCGTCGCGGTGCCGACGGCCGTAACCACCGGGACGGTCCCGACCCCGCCGAAGCCGCCGATCGGGGCACCGCCGCCTCCGCCACCGGGTCCGCGACCGCCCAAGCCGCCGAGGGGGCCGAAGCCGCCGCCGCCCCCACTCCCCAGGCCACCCCCGCCGCCGATGGGCGACGCGCTCGGGGCGAAGCCGCCGGAGCCGCCCGCGCCGTTGCCGCCGCCCGCGGCGGCGAGGCCGCCGGGGGCCGCCCGCAAGGCGAGTTGCGACTGCGGCGCGAGGCCGTCCGCGCCGGCAAGTCCGTTGAGTCGGACGAGTTCCATCCCCTGCAACCCGACCGCCTCGCGGAAGGGGGCGTCGTCGCCTGTCAGGCTCTGCAGGTAGCGTTGCCCGGTGCGTACCGACTCGGGGGCCTCGGCTTCGTTAGGGTAGTTGGCCTTGAACGATCCGGTGAACAAGTTGAACGGCAGCGGGCCTTCCGGCACTTGCGTCTCGTTGGCGAGTTCCCACAGCGCCACTTGAAAGCCGGCCGTGGCGACTTTGTTGTCCTCGGTCGTGTCGGCGTAGTACCGGCCGTACAGTTCGCGCAAGTAAGTCGCCCGACGCTCGGCGGCGACTTTGCCCTCGACTGTGTCCGGCAGGCCGTAGCTCGGCGGGTCGTTGACGGGGCCGACTGAGAAATTGTAGGTGCGGCCGGCGTACATCGGCACGAGCGGCTCGATGCAAAACGACCGCTGCGCGGCGGCGAGGCCGGCGGACGGGGCGAACCCCTCGGGGAACTCGAAGTTCATGTCGCCAACGGACTTCGTGAATTCGCCGCGCTTTTCGATGACGAATTTGAACTCCTCGCGGTTCGTGAGTTCCTTGTATCGCATCGTGACGACCGGCCGCGCGGCCTCGTCGGGGGCTTGCGCAACGGCGACGCCGAGGCACACTGCCAAGGCCGCCGCGGCGACGACGACCCGGATCGACATGGCGATCGGTGGATTGAGGAGTATCATCGCGGAGTCACTCCGTGTTTGTGGGGACGCAGTGCCAGTCCCAAACCGCTTCTTCCCTAAAGCAACAGTCCTAGGTTACCAAAAACGGAAGGTGTCGAACAGTACGACTTCCCGCCGGTGCCGAAAGTTCCGGGAACAGCATGGGCACGATCGAGTCTCGCAAGAATTATACCACTCGGACTTTAGTCGTTACCGAAAACATCGGGCTCCCCATCGGGCCGTGTCGGATCTCCGGACATCGACGACATCGATTTAGCCGTTCCCCAGACTCGGGCTAAGATAGATTGACTCCACGCCACCACGCCCGCGACGCCAAGCCATGACCCACTCGCCGAAGACCGCCCCGCCGAAGCCGCCCGCCCCCCGCAAGCTCTCGCTGACGCTCTGGACGGAGCGGCACGCGGCCCCGCTCGCGCCCATCAGTGCGGCCGACATGGCCGACCGCGGCTGGGACGCCGTCGATGTCGTCTTCGTGACCGGCGACGCCTACGTCGATCACCCCAGCTTCGCGATGGCGATTCTGCACCGCGCCCTCGAGCGCGCCGGCTACCGCGTCGCGATGCTCAGTCAGCCGGACTGGAAGACCTGCGAGCCGTGGCGGCAGTTCGGGCGGCCGCGGCTGTTTTACGCCGTTAGCGCCGGCAACATGGACTCGTTAATCAACCATTACACGGCCAACAAGAAGGTCCGCAACGACGACGCCTACTCCCCCGGAGGGCGCATCGGCTTGCGCCCCGACCGCGCCACGCTCGTCTACACCCAGCGCTGCCGCGAGGCCTTCGGCGGCGTCCCGGTGATCGCCGGAGGCGTCGAGGCGTCGCTGCGCCGCCTCGGCCACTACGACTACTGGTCCGACACCGTCAAGCGCTCAATTCTGCTCGACGCCAAGGCCGACCTCGTCGCCTACGGCATGGGCGAGAAGACCGTCGTCGAGATCGCCCGCCGCCTCGCCGCCGGGCAGACGGTCAAAGACTTGCGCGACCTGCGCGGCGTCGCTTACGCCCTCGGGGCCAAGGAGTCGCCGCCGGCCGAGACCGCCGCGGCCGTGTTGCCGACGCTGCTGCCGGCCGTGGACGCGCCGCCGGAGTCGCACGCGCTCCGCGCCGACGGCTCCCGCTGGCAGCCCGAGACGATCGTGATTCCGAGTTTCGAGCAGATCAAAACCGACCTGAACGCCTTCGCCGAGGCGACGCGGCTGATCCACTCGCACACCAACCCGTTCAACGCTGCCACGCTCGTGCAGTACCACGACCGGCAAGCCGTCGTGCAAACCCCGCCGTGCTTCCCGCTGACGCAAACAGAGATGGACGCCGCCTACGACATGCCGTTTACGCGCCGGCCGCACCCGATGTATGCGGAGCCGGTCCCCGCTCACGAAATGATCAAGGATTCCGTCACGATTATGCGTGGCTGCTTCGGCGGCTGCACCTTTTGCTCGATTACCGCGCACCAAGGCCGCGTCATTCAGAGTCGCTCCGAAGAGTCGATTCTCAAAGAAGTCGAGAAGTTGGCGGCCGACCCGGAGTTCAAGGGCACGATCTCGGACATCGGCGGGGCGACTGCCAACATGTACGAGATGCGCTGCACGCGCCCCGAGGTCGAGGCGAAGTGCCGACGGCTGTCGTGCGTTCACCCCGGCATCTGCAAACTCCTCGGCACCGACCACGGCAAACTCATCGACCTGATGCGCACCGTCCGTAACGTGGACGGCGTTAAATTCGTGCGCGTCTCCTCGGGCATCCGCATGGACCTCGCCCAACTCTCGCCGGAGTACGTTCGGGAGTTGGCCGAGCACCACACCGGCGGCCGGCTGAAGGTCGCGCCGGAGCACACCAGCCCCAACGTCTTGGCGGTCATGAAGAAGCCGTCGATCGACAACTTCGGCCTATTCGCCGAGCAGTTCCAGAAGGCCTCGGTGGAGGCCGGCAAGTCGCGGCAGCAGATCATCCCGTACTTCATCGCGAGCCACCCCGGCAGTACGCTCGACGACATGATCGACCTGGCGCTGTACCTGAAGCGCAGCGGCTACCGCCCCGACCAGGTGCAAGACTTCATCCCCGCGCCCTTCGACATCGCCACGTGCATGTATTACACCGGCATCGACCCGTTCACCAAGAAGCCGGTGACGATCGCCAAGGGCTTGCGCGACCGCAAGATGCAGCGGGCGTTGATGCAGTTCTTCAAGCCGCAGAACTACTTCGAGGTGCGCGAGGCGTTGATCCAGGCGAAGCGAACCGACCTCATTGGCGGCTGCGAAGGGCTGATCCCCGCCGAGCCGCCCAAGGAGGCGATCGAGGCCCGCCGCCAGCAGGCGAACGGAGTCACGCGAGGTGACCACTATCATACCGTGGCGAACCCGGCCAAGGGCGAGGAGCCGGGGGAGCGCGGGGCGGAGCCGGCGAAGACGGGGTATCGGCCAGGTAGGAAGTCGGCGGAGCGGCGGAAGAAAACGTGAGCCCTCGAATTCGGGGCTCAAGCAAGAAAATCTCGACGGGGGCGGCTATGGATTCGATTGGTGCAGGCGATACCTGGGCGTTGGTGGTGGCGAAAACGGGTGGCGCAATCGTCGCGGCTGCCGGCACCGGCAAAGCCGTATGGAACACCATCAAAGCAGTTGGTCCCTACGCAGTCGCACAATGGGATTTGGCCTCACTGGCTCATACGAAACACAACGCACGCTTGGCGATGGTTAAAGTGGCCAAAGATTATCTGAAACAAGAGCTAGGCAACTGCGCGGACGTGTCTAAAGAGCTTATGTCAGAATTCAGGGCGGCAACGCCTAAGAAGAAACTACAGATACAAAAAGAATTGGAGTTCATCAACCAGAGAACACGGCAAATAAACATCGGCATATTAGCTATTGGATATGTGCCGTTGAACGCAGATGACACCGAAGAAGTCAAAAGCGAAGCTCAACAGGAGATTTCGCCGCACTGGATGGACAAGTTCAACGAGCTGGCTCGTGCCCACAATGAGCCTTGGCGGGAGCAAATTTTAGCCAGAGCGTTGGCGGCAGAGTCGATCAACCCCGGAAGTGTTAGTCCGTGTGCACTTTGGTGCTTAGGGACGCTCGAGGAGCCAGTCTTTAGGGCCTTCGCAACCATACTTGACCTTTGTACTCTGATCGGCAACAATCTCGCAATCCCAAAATCAACGAATCTCAACAAACGAGTTGTATCTGATTCATTGCACGACAAGGTAAGCACTATTGGCAGATTGCTTTATGTGCTTAACGAAACTGGTTTTTTGGCTGAATCAACGACTGGCGTTATAGTTTTCGAGGAGGGCAAGCAAATTGTTACTTATGGGACTGAGTGACTGTCCCATAAGGGGGGTCAGGCGGCCTGTCGGTAGTGGAACTCTGCATCCCCGCCCTTCGGTTGGAGTCGGTTCAGCATGAGGTGGAT
>JAYTUC010000033.1:0-11231 GCA_043744775.1 Fimbriiglobus sp.
AGCAGGCGGGACACGGCAAGGGCCTTTCGTCGTGAGGATATCGTAGGAACGTTCTTCGATTGTGTCTTGGCGAGCCGTCCGCGTCAGCGGGGGGTTTCCAGGCTCGTGCGGGTCGAGCAACCCCCGGCTCACGCCGACGGTTCGCCAGGAGTCGTCAGTCTACGTCGAAGAGCAGCACCTCGCCCCGGTGACCCGCCACGACGCACCGCGTACCGTCTGGGGTAAACGCGACGAGTTCGATTTCGTCGATCGGCCACTCGTAAGTCTTGAGCAGAGTGCCGCTGTTAGGGTCGAAGAAGTGGACCGACCGGTCGCTCGTCACCGCGGCGAGGATGTGCCCGTCCGGGTGGCGCGCAGTCGCGAAGAAACTCCGCCCGGCTGACGCGTGTTCGAACCGGAGGGTCGGAGCGCCGCCTGCGAGCGCGTCCCAGGAGTAAATCGCGGGGCCCTGCCCGCCCCAGAGGGTGACGCCGTCGGGGGCGAAGTGCATCCGGGCCGGGAGGTCGGTTCCGCGCGGCTCCAAGTCGGCGAGGTGGGCACCGTCCGCGGTTCGGTAGATGCTCCAAGTGTCCAGGTAGTAGATACCCATATTGCGGTAGGCCACGAAGCGGGTCGTGTCAGGCGTGAAGAGCACGCTGTCAATGTCCGTATGCGGTTGCGACCAGACGCACTCTCTGGTGGTTTCGCCCCCCTGAACGGTCACCCGCCAAAGACTGAGGTTCACCCCTAAGGTATTCTCCAAAGTGCAATCCCCGCCCGGTACCGCGCCGACCCGCACTGCCAACGTATCTGTGCCGGGACGCCAGTCCGTTGGAAAAGGCGTGCCGAGCGACACACTCCGGCGGGTAGCCGGGTCGTACAAAGCCCATGCGTGGTAGCGGCCCAGCGAAAGCCGGTTACCACTAAGAAACTCCAGCGAACTGGAGCCACTCGGGTCGAGCGCAACCGCCGTCGGCGTGTCCTCATCGAGGTCCCAGAGGTGAGTCAGCGATTCGCCCGTGACCGCGACGCACCGGGAGTCGGGCGACACGGCGAGGCGGGTCGTGTTGGCAGTTCTGCCCCGCAACACCTGCATCGATCCACTCCAGTCACTGACTCTCGCCCACGCTACGCGCAGACCTCCATCACCAGGAAGTTGTCGCGCTCGCGGCCGTACAGCGCCGCCGCAGCCCGCAGGGTGTCGATGCGGTTGGCGTGCCACGGACTCTCGAACGCCGGCAGGGTGTCCGCATACGGGAACGCCAACAGGTGCTCCTCGCGTACCAGCATCGCCCGGACCTTGCGGATGCGCTCGTCGCCCAAGACTTCGCAGGTCAGGAACATCGCGTAGCGCAGCTTCGTCACCGGCAGCCCGGCGTCGAGGCGGAGTTGCCCGGCGGCGAAGTGCTCGGCGACCGCGTTCAAGACGTAGTTCAGGATGTACCAGCGGTCGGCGGCGGGGATCGGCAGGATCGGCTGCGTCGGCGTACACCTCTTGGCCGCCGCCAGCACCATCTCGATGGCGACCGCGTTCAGGAAGACCTCCTCGATGGAGCGCTCCAGGACCGTGCGAATCTTCAGCGTACCCGCGTCGAGGATGTTGAGGCTGACGATGACGCGGCCCATGAACTCCTTGGAGTGCCACTCGCGGCGGGCCTTGTAGCGGCCCCAGTAGCGGCCGATGGCGAACGTCAGGGTCGCTGTGACGACGGTGACGATCGCGCTGATGAGGATTTTGTGCCCAGAGTCTTGAGCAATCTGGGCGGGGTCGAAATCGAACGGCATCGGGGGCTTTCGGAAGAGTTAGCCGACGAAGACGCCGCCGTTAAAGCCGGCTTCGTAGGCCCGCCGCGACGACTCCGGGGTGGGATCGACGGACTTCGTGAGTTCGGTGTAGGTGTAGCGCGTCACCGCGGAGCCGGCCGACTTGCCGGGGGCGACGACGAGTTCGGGGCCGGCGTCGTTGGCCAGCTCCTTGACCGCGACCCGCACGCCGCCGCGGTTGGTCACGTCGCCGGCGAAGAAGTTGGCGACGGGGATCAGGGTCACGCCGGCGGGGTCGAGCAGGCCGACGCCGCTGGCAATGAACACGCGCGGGGCCCCGCCCGGCCCGGCCCCGACGACGAGGTCGCCGCGGCCGTCGCGGTCGATGTCGCCCACCGACACGAAGACGCCGTCGCGCAGGACCGGCTCGAAGATGAAGAAGTCGCTGACCAGCTTGACGGCCTGGCCGCGGCCGAGCGCCGCGCCGTCGAAGAGGGCGACGCGCGGCCCGCCGCCGGACCCGGCCGAGACGACGAGGTCCGGCACGCCGTCGCCGCTGATGTCGCCGAGCGCGATGCGGCAGCCGCCGCGGAAAGCGGTGTCGTCGATGCCGAAGAAGTCGGCGACCACCAGGCCCGACTTGCCGTCGAAGACCCGCACGCGCGGCCCGCCGCCGGCGTCGGGGCTGGTGACGATGTCGGTGAAGCCGTCGCCGTTCAAGTCGCCGGCCGCGACGAACGCCCCGCCGGTGAAGCCCTCCTCGAAGGCGAGCCACGAGCGCGTCAGGTGCCCGTCCGCGCCGCTGTAGACGCGCAGTTGCGCGGCGAGGCCGGGGCCGGGGGCGGTCACGATGTCGGCGTAGCCGTCGCCGTCCACCTCGGCCGACGCCGTGCGCACGCCGCCGGTGAACGCGGCGTAGGGCGTGAACTCGGCGCGCAAGACGCCGTTGGGGCCGTAGGCCTGGACCGTGCCCAGCCGGCCGGAGTCCGGCGAGACGACCGTGAGTTGCTGGCTCGGCAGCGGCGTCGGCGGCGGCAGCGGGGCGGCCGGCGGGTCCTCGGGGGCGATCGGCGGGGCCGCCGGGAGCGCGACCGGCGGCGGGGCCGGCGGGGGCAGCGGCACCGGGGGCACGCCGCCGGTCGGCTTGGAGTCGGGCAGCGCGACCTCCCAGCCGATATCGCGCAGGCCGGCGCGGTCCAGCACGGTGAACGCCCGCGGGAACTGGTCGGCCGGGTCGCCGTTCATCAGCGCCGGGGCGTTGCCGTCCTGGGGCGACCGGACCCCGCGCGCCCAGTGCGCGCCGCCGAGGTCGGCGGCCTCCGCCGGCACCGCGTTGCCGCCGTAAGCCTTCACCGACGCCGCGCCGGTGAAGTACCAGTTGGCGTCGGTGGCGTACTGCGTCAGCGACGTGAACCACGAGTTGCTCGTGCCGTACCCGAGGACGTGGCCGAGTTCGTGCATCGCGGTCGTGCGGAAATCGACTTGGCCCGGCGCGGCCCCGGCCGGGTCGGTGCCGAAGTACCAGTCGGTGTGCGAGTCGAAGCTGACCGAGCCGCCCCACGGCCCGAAGTCGGTCGGCCGGCTGGCGGTGGGCAGGCCCCCGAGTTGGCCGCGGGCGTTGACGAGGTCCCGGAAGGCGTCGCTGCCGGTCACCAAGACCGCGCTGCCGGGGGCCGCGAAGGCGACCCCGCCCTCGGAGGCCGGCCCGGCGCGGCCGCCCACGTAGACGACGAGCACGTCGGCGGGCACGGCGAGGTTAGCGCGCTGCGTGGTGCCGCCCGATGAGGGGTTGACGTACTGCGCCGCCCAACTGTCGCCGCCCGCCGGGTCCGGCGCGATGGCCGCGAGCGAGTCGCCGAGCAGGCCACTGACCGCCTTGCCCGCGTCTTGGAGCGCCTGCACCTTGGCGGGGGTGTCGAAAAAGCCGGGGCCGAGGTCGGTCGCGGCGTCGTCGTCGAAGCGGAAATCGAAGCGCACCGGGTTCCAGCGGGCCTCCAGCGCCGTCAACGCGAGGACAACCGGGGCGGCGGCCCGGCGGGTTGGGGGGGCGGGGCTGGTGAGGGGCCGCGTCATGGTGCCGGACTCGGGGGCGTGGGTCGCACGAACCATTAGACTCGGAAACGCGCCCCGATCAAGGACGAAAGTGGCGCAACCATCTTAACCACTCTGACGCGGGCGGCGGCAATTATCTCCCGACTCCGCGGATTCGGCACGGCCCTCAGTTTTCGGGCCCCAGTCACCGCCCCCCGCGAACTTCGGCAAGTGCGTCGCCTCCGAACGGTCGGGGCCGAGCCGGATTGTCGTGAAACCGGACGGCCCAGGGCCGCCGCGGCAAGCCCGGCGGAGTTTTCCGGATCGCGCGGTTTGACAGGCCAATGAGGTGACCTAGGGTTCCGTCGTGATGGGGCCGGACGCGACGCGGCGGGTGACACCGGCCGCGAGACTCCCCGCCCCGACCACAGGTACCGTCCCGGCAAAGAGGTGACGAATGTTCACCAGAATTGCTCGACGTGTCGTGGTGTTCGTCAAACGCGACGACGGCCCGACGTCAGTCGAGTACGCGATCATGTTGGCCCTGATCATCACGGTGTGTGTCATCTCCGTGAAGTTCCTGGGGACGACTGTGAGCAGCAAGTACAGCGACCCGGTTCTGAACGCGGCCCTCTCAAGCGGCTCGTGATTCGGCGGCTCGCAGCAGTCCCCGGCAGTAGTCCCCGGCCCGATCGCGGGTCCGGTGACTGCCCCCAACGCAGGCGATTTCGATCGGTTATTTTTTTCCACCCTTAGTCCGGAGTCTCTCGTGAACAAGCTCATCAAGTCGGTCGTCTCGTTCGTCAAGAAGGAAGACGGCCCGACCGCGGTCGAGTACGCCGTGATGCTCGCCCTGATCATCGTGGTCTGCATCGCCGCCGTGACGACGATCGGCACGACCGCCAACCAGCAGTTCAGCCGCGTCGGCTCGTCGCTCGGCGCGACCACCTGATCCGACGCCCCCGACTCGCAGTGGGGGGCGTGAGGAGCGGTGTTCTCGAAAGCCGCGCCGGGGGAAACCCCGGCGCGGCTTTCGGCGTTTTCCGGGCGGCGCGGCGTTGGCCCCGGCCGGGATCGCGTTCTACGGTTGCGCGGATTTCGCCGCCCCGCGGCTCCTACCTGAGGTGACTTGCCGCCATGACCAACGAGTTGACCCCGCCCGGCCTCACCACGCCCGGCCTGACCACCCCGACCCTGCCGCGGCCCGGCTCCGCGGAGGACCTGGGCATCGACCGCGAATTCGTCGTCGCGCTCGCCCGCATCCCCGGAATCGCCGTGCTGTGGGCGCTCGCCGCCTGGGCCGCGTCGGCGGCCGTCGCCCAGTTCGGCTGGTACTTGACCATCGACGAGGTGCCGCACAACCTCGGGCCGCTCGCGGTGATCTGCGTCGGCATGGTCGTCGCCGCGGTCATCGACGGCGTCGCGTTCAAGGTCCCCAACTGGTGTACGCTCTCGCTGGTCGTGAGCGGCTGGGCCGTCGGGGCGCTGCACGACTTCGGCGCGACCGGCGTCCCCGGCTTCGACGCCGAGAACGTCGGCGGCTTCGGCGCGGCCTTCGCGCTGACCGCCGTCGGGTTCTTGTGCCTGTTCCCGGCGCTGTTCGTCGGCGGCATGGGCCAGGGCGACGTGAAGATGACGATGGGCTTCGGCTCGTGGATCGGCGCGTACTTCGGCCTGGGCCTCGGCTTCGAGACGCTGCTGTGGAGCTTCGCCGTCGGCGTGATCATCGGCGGGGTGTTCGGGCTGGTCATCATGGCGATGCGGCGGCAGTTCGGCACCAACGCCGGCAACTTCCGCGCGATCGTGACCGACCTGCAGGTGCTCGTGACGCAGGGGCCGGAGAAGGCCGCGGCGCGGGCCAACTCGCGCCGCAAGGACTGGTGGCGGCTGCCCTACGGCGTGCCGCTGTGCGTCGGCTTCCTGGGCTACCTGGCGTACTCGCTGTTCCTGTAGGACTGAATCGGATCGCCGAAAGCCCGGTCGCCCGCCGTGGGGGTTTGGGCGGGGCGTGCCGGTATTCGCGGAAATGGTGAAGCCCCGGACTGCGCCACGCCGAAGGATTAGGCAACGGGTGCTACGCAGGGCGTGCGCCGCTTCGGCGGGTTCAGGGTTCCGGCCCTTTTTCTTGCGAAGCGGGAGATGCGTCCTAGGGTTCGGCCGTCCGAGACCGCGACAGTGTCGCGGAACCGGACGCGACGAACCAGTCGAGTGACGGGGCCACCCCCGGACAGCCGGCCCACGTGTTCTCTGTTTGGCCCGTCAACGTGGGACGGCTGAAGCCCGCCAGTGGTTGGCGGCGGTTCGACGGCGTCGGCGTCACACCCCCTCGTGACACCGCACACGCCGCGAGCAATCCCGACGGAGCCAGCGGCCCGCACCGTAACCGATTGCGTACACCTGGAGGGGTGCTAGCGATGAAACAGAAGAACATGGTCCTGGTCGCGGTCGCCGTCGCGTGCGGCCTCGTGGCCGCCTTGCTGACCTCGTACTCGAGCGCCGGCAGCAAGCCCAAGTCCGAGGAGAGTGTCGCGGTGCTCGTCGCCGCCAAGGACCTGCCGGTCGGCACCTGGCTCAAGAAGGACACCATCAACGAGTACGTGGTCGTCAAGGAATTCCCCGCCGGCACCGCCCCGCAGGTCTTCGTCGGTAACATCGACGAGCTGGCCGACAAGCGGGTCATCCGCACCATCCGCAAGGGCGACTCGTTCAACCCCAAGGACGTCTCGAAGTCCGCCGCGATCGCCCCGCCGGACGGCTACGGCATGATGTCGATCCCGTGTACGCTCGACGAGACCGTCACCGGCTTCGTCCAGCCCGGCTCGAAGGTCAACATCCTCGCCTCGATCCCGTCGCGGCGGCAGGGCGACAAGGCGGCGGTCGTGACTTTCTTGCACGACATGCTCGTGCTCGCGGTGGACGGCTCCTCGACGATCCTCCCGGACGCCCCGGTCAGCGCCAGCGTCGGCACCGTGTCGTTCGCCGTGACCTCCTCGACCGCCCAACTGCTCCACGCCGCCAAGACGCGCGGCTGCAACATGCGGCTCGTGCTGGTGGGCCAGACGCCGATGATCAGCGACTCGCCGCCGCTGACCGACAAGCAACTGTGGGCGCTGCTGGCCGACATGCCGCTCAGCGAAGACCGCGGCGGCAGCGACGGCGGCAGCGGCGACCCCGTCAAGGCCAAGAAGGACGACACCGTCAAGCTGGTGGTCGCCCGCGAGGACATCCCCGCCGGCACGCAACTGACGCCCGAGGCCATCGACACGCTCTTCGAGATGAAGGAGTTCGCCAAGCCGGCCCCCGCCAACGGCATCGAGGACGTGCGGCCCCAGACCGGCAAGTTCGTCACCAAGGACCTGGCGGCCGGCCAGTTCCTGCCGAAGTCGTTCCTCGGCGGCGACCCGCGGCCCCAGCCCAAGGAGGAGCCGCCCGCCGTGAAGGAGACGCCGCCGGTCTACCACGACGTGACCATCACGACGGGCAGCGGCACCCGGAAGGTCCGCTACCAGGTCTTGCCGAACGGCGATTACAAGTACCTCGGCGAAATCGCCGTCAACGCGGCCCCGGACAAGGTGCCGGCCGCGGACGACCAGGACGCGGCGGACAAGCCCGAGGCGAAGCCGGCCCCGAAGGCGGCACCCAAGCCCCCGAAGTCCGGCGCGCCGGCCAAGGACGGCGACCGGGTCGGTGAAGCGAGCTTGAGTCGAAGCCGGACGTGAAGTGAGTGAGTGAGTAAGCAACACCAGGGCGACGCCCCCCTCGCAAGGGGAGCCGGCCCGAGCCTCGCGGTCGCCCCGCGGAGTGTCGATAGGGGTTCTAACGGGTTCCGACGGCGAGAAGGACTCTCGTCACACTTGTAGCTAGGGGAGAGGTGTAAGGATGCGCCGAACAACTTTGACACGACTGCGGCTGTTAGCCGGCTTCGTCGCGGTCGCCGGGATGCTCGGCACCTCGGCCCAGGCCCAGCCGCCGGCGATGGCCAGGCCCCCGGTCGCGGCGGCCGAGGCCCGCATCGACCCGTTCACCGGGGCCGTCGTCGTCCCGCTCGGGAACCTCGTCAAGTACGACCCCAAGACCGACAAGCTCATCACCGGCATCGCGATCGCCAACGAGGAGATCGTCTACGCCACGACCGACCAGGCGACCCCCAAGTTCCTGTCGCTGACCGCGAAGAAGGAGGGACTGACCACGGTCACCATCCTGTTCGCCGACAAGTCGTCCGCCAAGATCGAGGTCCTCGTCCAGCCGGACTACGAGCTGCTGCGCAAGATCCTCAAGCAGACGGTGCCGACCGCCAACGTGATCGTGACCCCGGCGGCCGGCGGGGCGATCATCCTGAGCGGCTACGTCAACCGCGCCGAGGACGCCGACATCGTGCTGAAGATCGCCTCCTCGGCGGTCGGCGGCTCGGTCAACAACATCATCAACGCCCTGCAGATCGGCGGCGTGCAGCACGTGCTCATCGACGTGGTGATCGCCCAGGTGGACCGCACCGAGATCCGCGAGCGCGGCGTCTCGTTCGGCATCAACGGGGCCAGCGGCGGCTTCAGCAGCGTGCTGGGCGGCCTGGCGACCTCGAACATCGGCGCGGGCAGCCCGGCCGCCGGCGGGGCCGGCCCGGCCATGGGGCCGCTGACCGTGGGCGGCAGCGCCAACCTCGTCGTCGGCATCGTCCCGGCGAGCCTCACCACCGCCCTGCGGGCGCTGCGCACCGAGCAGTTGGCCAAGTTCCTCTCGGAGCCGAAGGTCATCACGCAGTCGGGCCGCCCGGCACTCCTCACCCTCGGCGGTCAGCAGGCGACCGTCGGGCCGTCCTCGGGCATCAACGGCCCCGGCGTCGTCCTGGAGCGCGTCGGCACGACCCTCGAAGTCCTGCCGATCGTCTTCGGAAACGGCAAGATCTACCTCGAGATCAACCCTCAGATCCGCAGCGTCAACCTCGGCCGCGGCATCGTCATCAACGGCGGCCAGACGCCGGGCTTCAACGAGACCTCGATCCGCACGAGCGTCTACATGGAGCCGGGCCAGACCTACGCCATCGGCGGGCTCCTCGAGACGCAGGTGCAGGCGGCCGTCACCAAGGTCCCGTACTTCGGCGACCTGCCCTACCTCGGCGCGTTCTTCAGCGACACCCGCCACGAGGAGCGCGAGACCGAGCTGGTGATCCTCGTGACGCCGCGCCTCGTCGATGCGATGGACTGCAACCAGGTGCCGCGCCGCGTGCCGGGCAAGGAGACCCGCTCGCCGGACGACTACGAGCTGTTCCTGGAGAGCCTGATCGAGGCCCCGCGCGGCCAGCGCCGGCCGTGGCAGAACGGCCAGTTCGTCGCGGCCTACAAGAACGACCGCACCGCCGGCCTGTACCCCTGCATCGGGCCGGACGGCCGGGCGATCGCCGGGTGCATGAACGCGGTGCCCGGAATGCCGGCCCCCGGCGGCTTCGCCCGCCCCGCGGTCATCGAGACGCCCGGTGCCCCGGCCCCGACGGCCATGCCGGCCGCGCCGACGGTCTTGCCGGTGGCCGCCGCCGAGCCGGCCCGCCTGGAAGTCCCGCCGATGCCGGTGACGCCGACGGTGGTGCCGGCGATGCCGGTGACGCCGCTGCCGGCCGAGATGCCGGTGGCCCCCCCGCAGTAACGACGACGACGGACGACGACGAGTGACGTGTCTGTGACGAACCCAGCCGGCCCTCGGGACGAGGGCCGGAGTTTGACTGCCGCTCCAGGGACGGATCACCGGCGGATCACTTGAAGACCCGGTGGCGAGCATGCAACGCGTCGCGATCGTTGACCCGACCGAATCGACCCGCGAGTCCCTGCGCACGCTGCTGCTCGGGGTCGATTTCGTGTGGCTCGAGGCCGAGTGCGCCCGGTACGAGTACTTCCACGACGTCATCCACCAGTCGATGCCGGACCTCGCCGTCGTCGCGCTCGACGCCGACAAGAACCGCGCCCTGCAGATGATCAGCCAACTCGCCGTCGAGTTCCCCCGGCTGCCCATCCTGACCATCAGCCACGACCACCAGGCCCTGTTGCAGTCGCTCCAGAAGGGGGCGAAGTACTTCCTGACCCACCCCGTGGGCCTCGAAGACATGCTCTCCGCGCTGCGGCGGGCCCTCGGCGACTCGTCGCAGTCCGACGGCGGCGGCGGCAGCAACTCCGGCGGCAGCGGTGTCCAGGGCTACGCCACCCGGCCGACCGGGGCCGCGACGATGGTCGCGGTGCTCGGCTCGCGCGGCGGCGTCGGCACCACGAGCCTGGCCGTCAACCTCGCCGCCACGCTCGCCTGCGAACCCGGCAACGGCGTCGCGCTGGTGGACCTCGACTTGGCCCTCGGCGACGCGGACATCGCGCTCGAGGTCAACGGCATCGAGAACATCAGTATTGCGGACCTGGCGCGCAACATCGAGCGCCTCGACATGAACTTCCTACGCCGCGCGCTGGTGAAGCACGAGGGGACCGGCCTGGCGATCCTGCGGCACCCGCTCGAGATCATGGAGATGGGCGTGATCCACGAGGGCCACGTCGAGCGCATCCTGAACCTGCTCAAGATCAGCTACTCGCACCTCATCCTCGACCTGAGCAAGTCGCTGCTGCCGACGGACCTCATGGCGATGCGCATGGCCGACACGATCCTGCTCACCGCCCAGCTCGAGCTGAGCAGCCTGCGCAACGTCGTGCGGCTGATCCACTGCATGGGCGGCGAGGAGGGCCTGGCCGAGAAGGTCCGCGTCGTCGTCAACCGCGTCGGGGCCGAGTCGATCGAGGAGGGCATCTCGCTGAAGAAGGCCGAGGAGGTCATCGGCAAGCCGATCTTCTGGCAGATCCCCAACGACACCAAGGCGCTGATCGCCGCGCGGGTCGCCGGGGCACCGCTGGTCAAGCACAACCCGAAGTGCCGCGCGCAGCTGGCGATCCAAGGCCTCGCGCACGCCCTGAGCGGCAAGACGGCGGGCGACTCGTCGGCGGAGATCAAGGTGAAGCGCGGCTTCGGCTTCTTCGGCCGCCGCTAACCCCCATTCGGCCCCTTCGGCCTCCGCCCGCGGCGAATTCGGGTTCTAGGCTCCATCACGGATCGGGTGTCGGATTTCGGGGGTCGGGTGTCGCGGAAGTCGGCACCCCGCAGTTCCGCGGCACCCCACGCCCGACCCCCGACCCCCGGTTTGCGACGACACGGACGCACAGCGAGAGGATACAGATGTCACGGCTGCAACAGGGAATCTCGAAGCTCAACAGCCTCAGCAACCAGGGGTCGAACAGCGGGCTGTCGCGCCTGTCGAGCCCCAGCTTCGGCGGCACCGGCGGCGGCGGCAAGAACCTCGAAGAACTCAAGCGCGTGATCCACGCCAAGCTCGTCGAGCGCCTCGACCTGAGCCGCGTCAAGGACATGTCGTCGGACGTGATGCGCCGCGACATCCGCAAGGCCATCGAGCACCTGTGCGACACCGAGAACCCGCT
>JAYTUC010000034.1:0-11176 GCA_043744775.1 Fimbriiglobus sp.
AGAAGGCAAGACGATGGAGACGGGCCACGAGTTCGTCGAGGGGATGCAGTTCGACCGCGGCTACCTGTCGCCCTACTTCATCACCAACGAGGCGATGGAGGCCGAACTCGACGACCCGTACATTTTGATCTACGAGAAGAAGATCAGCAACAACCGCGACCTCGTGCCGATCCTCGAGAAGGTCCTTCAACAGGGCAAGCCGATCCTGATCATCGCCGAGGACGTCGATGGCGAGGCGTTGGCGACCCTGGTCGTCAACAAGATGCGCAACCCCGGCGCGTTCAAGGCGTGCGCGGTCAAGGCCCCCGGCTACGGCGACCGCCGCAAGGCGATGCTCGAAGACCTGGCGATCCTGACCGGGGCCAAGCCGATCTTCGAGGACCTCGGCGTGTCGCTCGACGCGGTGACCCTGGCCGACCTGGGCCGGGCCAAGAAGGTCAAAATCGACAAAGAGAACACGGTCATCATCACCGAGGGGGCCAAGAACCCCGCGGTGGCCGGCCGCGTGGCGCAGATCCAGCGCGAACTCGACAAATCGACTTCGGACTACGACAAGGAGAAGCTCTCCGAGCGCATCGCCAAGCTGCAAGGCGGGGTCGCGAAGATCAACGTCGGCGGGGCGACCGAGACGGAGGTCAAGGAGAAGAAGATGCGCGTCGAGGACGCCATGTTCGCCACCCGCGCCGCGAACCAGGAAGGCATCCTGCCCGGCGGCGGGGTCGCGTTGCTGCGGGCCAGCGAGGGGCTGAAGGCCGAGGGCTTGACGCCCGACGAGGCCGTCGGTTACGGCATCATCGTCCGCGCCTGCAAGTCGCCGATCAAGCAGATCGCCGACAACGCCGGGCAGAACGGCGAGGTGGTCGCCAACGAGGTGCTGCGCAACTCCGACCAGAACTTCGGCTACGACGCCCGCGCCGGCGAGTACACCGACATGGTCAAGAAGGGCGTCATCGACCCGACGAAGGTCGTGCGCAGTGCCCTGCAAAACGCCGCGAGCGTTGCGACGCTGCTGCTGACCTCGGATGCGTTGATCGCTGACGAGATGACGGCCGACGAGAAGGGCAAGAAGTCCGGCGGCGGCGGCTACGACGACATGGACTGACCCGCGGTCGGGTGAGTCCGGCTCGCAGCCGTTACGGGGCACTCCGCCGACTTCAGGGAGACCCGCCGCGAATCAGTCTCTCGTAGTCGGTGTGGTGACCAATGAAGAACCAGACCAGGCCCTCCGGGCGGTTCCGCGCCAAGGCCAGATAGTGGATGCCGACACGGGCCGACCAGAACGGCCCCACCCGCTTGAGGCGCAGCGAGCGGTGGTGCGGGTCGGCAAGTAGCAGCGCGAAGTTCTTGTCCGCCAAGTCCCGCACGGCTTGGGGCAAGTTGCGGTGGCAGTGCCAGAACCCCGCCGTGGCGAAGTGGTTCACAACCGCTCGCAGCGGCCGGCGACGAATTCCGCGTCGGCCTGCCGGCCGGCCTCGTCGAGCCGCCCGGCCGCAATGTCGTCTTCGATGCGGCGGTCCCAGGCGTCGGCGAGGTACTCCTCGAACCACTGCGTGAACGCCTCCAACTCCGTCGGCGGCAGCACAGCCACGGCCGCCGTCAGTTCTTGCAGACTCACAGCCAGGCTCCTTGTGGTGGGTGTCGTGTCACTATCGCAGGCCGGCGGACGCGGGGCAAGTGGGCGTTACGCGGCCCGCCCGTCGAACGCGGCGACGACGCTGGCCGGCAGCCCGCTCGCGGCGTCCAACTCGGCCGCGAAGCCTGGGCCGTACACCGACTCGACCACGCGGATGACGCCGAGGATCTGCGCGTTGAAGTCGGCCAACTCCTCAGCCGGCACCCACAGTTCGCGGAAGGTGGGGCCGCCGCCGAGTTGCTGCACGGGGTAGCGGCGCACGAATTCGTCGGCGATGTCGAACTCGGTGACGAAGCCGCAGTGCCCGGCCTCGGCCTCGCGGCTGTTCCACTGCGTGACGATGGCGCGGGCGTACTCGCGGGTCACGACCGGGTAGAAGATCGGCTGCCAGCCGAAGCGCGGCGGGTACTCGCGGTAGCCCGACGCGGCGACGAGTTCGAGTTCCCGCAGCCCCACGGGCCGAAACAGCAGCATCGGTCAGCCCCTAAAAGTTGGTCTTCGGCCCCGCCGCAGGCGCGGCGAGCGGCGGGGCCGTTACCGGCTCGCCCCGTCGGCGATGGCGGCGATGGCCCCTAACACGCCGGCGACGTTGTCGAGGTAGAAGCGGGCCGCGTGCAGTTCGACGGCGTCGCCGGTCAGCCGCAAGAACTGCCACGCCTCGCCGGTTGTCACGCAGCCGTACACGGGCGACGGGCCGCGCGACGCGGCGTTGAATTCCCGCGCGGCCACCAACTGCGCGACGCACTGCCCCAACCCCGCCTCCACGTCGTTCTTCTTGGCCTCGACGACCGCGACGATCGGCGCGCGGAGCGGCGGCACGGGCGGCCCCAGGGCGAGCAGGAAGTCGCACTCGCCGACCAGGCCGCGCGCGGCGTCCACGTCGAGCCGGGCACCCGAGAAGATCGCCAGCCGGCCGCCGGAGAGTTCCCGCGCCGCCAGCAGGATCGGCACGACGATGAACTCGCTGCGGGCCTTCTCGCTGATGAGTGCCAGCCGGGTGCCGCGCGCCAGCAGCACCGGCAGCCAGTCGGGCACGGCCGCCGGCGCGAGGCCGGGGAACAGGTCGGACTCGCCGACGCTCACGCCCAGAGACCGCACGGCCGAGTCGAGGGTGAATTCGCTGAACGCCATGCCGCCTCCGCCGACGGGTCCGGGTCACTTCGCGGGAGCGCCGAAGCTGGCGTCGGCGGCCTTGCGGAACGCGCCGCGGGCCGCGCCGCCGTCGCCGGGGAAGCCGGCGTGCTGCACCAAGTAGACGTACACCAGGCCGCGCGCCGGGTTCACCCACATGTCGGTGCTCAGCGCCCCGCCGTGGCCGAAGCCGTCGCCGCCGACTGACCAGCCGAGGCCGTAACTCTCCTTCAACGCCGCCGGCGTCTGCCGGGTCGTCATCTCCCGCACCGCCGCCTCGGAGAGGACCCGCTTGCCGTCGAGCGTGCCGCCGTTGAGCGCCATCTGGCAGAAGCGGCCCACGTCCGCGGCCGTCGAGAACAGCCCGCCGGCCGGCATCGGGAAGCGGCGGGCGCGGTCGCCCAGCGGGTAGGAGAGCTGGGAGATCGGCGTCGCGGTCAGGCCCGTCTTGGCGTCGTCCGGCCGGTACGCTTTGGCGAGCCGCTTCACCTGCGGCTCTGTGGGCCAGAAACCTGTGTCGCTCATGCCCAGCGGCGCGAACAGCCGCTTGTCGAGGAACTCCTCGTAGGGCATTTTCGAGACGACTTCGATCACGCGCCCGGCGGTGTTGATGCCGGCGTTCGAGTACTGGTACTTCGCCCCCGGCTCGGCCTCGAGTGGCGTCATGGCGTAGGTACGCGTCGCGGCGGCGAGGGGGAGGCCGTCGAGCGTCGGCTCCTCGGCCGCGGAGCGGAACGGCAGGCCGCTGGTGTGCGACAGTAAGTCGCGCAGCGTCACCGGCCGCGCCGGCTTCTTCAGCAGCAGGTGTTCCTTGTCGCGCTCGGCGGCGAGCCACAGCCCGCGGAACTCCGGCAGGTAGTTGCTCACCGGGTCGTCGAGCTTGACCGTGCCCTCGTCTACGAGGATCATGAGTGCTGCCGCGGTGATCGGCTTCGACTGCGACGCGATCCAGAACACCGTGTCGGCCTTCATCGGGGCCTTCGCCGCCACGTCGGCGTAGCCGACCGCCTCGCGTGTCAGCACGCGCTCCCGGTCGGCGACGAGGACGACCGCCCCGGCCAAGACGCCCCGATCGACGTAAGGCTTGAGCGCCGCCGTGAGGCCGCCCACGACCGGCCGCGCCGGGTCCTCGGCCAGCGCCACCGGCACGAAGGCGAAGAATGCGAGCAGGGCAAGGAGGTGCTTCATGGGCAATCCAGTAAGGGCCGGTCAAACCTAAGAGACTGGCGAGCTGGAAGCGTCAGCGCCCGGAGTTCGGCACGCTCAAAGGACTCCGGGCGCTGACGCTTCCGGCTCGACGATCGCAAATTGTGTGGGTTGTTCCCCTCGCCCGCGCATGGGCCAGAAAGAACGAAACCGCGTCGTTAAACCTGCTCGCGCTTGGTGGCGATCAGCTTGATGAGGCTCTTGAAGGGGTCGGCGAACTTCGACAGGCCCTCCGACATCAGGGTCTCTTCCAACTTCTGCATGTCCACTTTGTCGTCAATCTCCGCGAGTACGTCGTCACTCGGCATCAAGTTGACTTGACTCGTAAAGGTCTGGCCGCTCTCCTGCACGGCCTTGTTCGTACCAGGCGGGTTGGTTTCGATGTCCGAGCCAGCGAACGCGGCGACGTACTTCCACGCCGGGTCTTCCTTCTTCTTGGTGCCCGTACTGGCGAAGATCATCTCTTGCTGCAACGCCAAGCCCTTGTCAGCCCAAAACTTCTTGTTGAGCTTGAAGATGCGCTTGGCGTTGACGATCCCCACCATGCCTTGCGCCGCGGGCGACAGGCTCGGTACGGCCTTGTCGGTGTACACGTCCAGGCGGCTCACGAAGATGCTATACACCGTCTTGACGTTTTCCTTGTCGGCCCGGCGTTGCGCCCCGCGCCAGCAGGCCTCGCGCGCGAGGTTGTATTGGCGCTCGCTGAAGATCAAGGTGCAGTTGATCGCAACACCCGCGGCGACCAACTCTTCCAGCGCCCCCAAGCCGCCCGGCGTGGCCGGGACCTTGATCATGCGGTTGCAATGGTTGGCGAAGTAGTGCTTACCGAGTTCGACGTACTTCGCGCTCTTTTCCGCAACGCTCAGGGTGTTGGCGTGGTCCTCCAGCAGGGGGTCCAACTCGAAGCTGACCCAGCCGTCGTTGCCCTTGGTCTCGTGCCAAGTGGACTCGAACACGAGTTGGGCGTCCTTGACGAGCTTGTCGGTCATAGCCCAGGCGACGGCGGTGTCGTCGTGGCCGGCGGCGAAGAACTTCTTGATGTCGGCGTCGAAGCGGCCGGTGTTGAGGAGGTCGGAGATGATGATGGGGTTCGACGTGGCCCCCGTGGCCCCGAAGGCGCGGTTGCGGGCGATCTCGTCGGGGTCCACGCTGTCGAGCCAGAGCTTGGTGCCGGCCGCGACGATCGATTGCAGGGGGGTCATGGGGTTCTCACCGAAGGGAAGTTTCAGCGGCCATGATACGCCCCCCTCTGCGGAGTGGCCTTCAGTGTAACGGAGAAAGAGTTTCAGCCGCAGAGACGCAGAGTCCGCGGAGCAAACCAAATTCGAGTTTTGGTTCTCTTGGCGTCCTTTGCGTCTCTGCGGCTAACACTCTTCACGGACAGACCCCGACGGGGTATGTTGCGCCCATGACAACCACTCGCCGGACGTTCCTGGGCGGCCTCGTCGCGCTCACCCTCCCCACCCTCGCTGCGAAGGCGGCCCCGCCGATGCTCCCCGTCATTGACACCCACCAGCACCTCTGGGACCTCACCAAACTCCGGCTGTCGTGGCTCAAGGCGGGCGACAAGGCCAACCCGCTCGCCGCGCCGCACACCCCCGCCGAGTACGCCGCGGCGACGGCCGGGCTGAACGTCGTCAAGGCGGTCTACATGGAGGTCGCCGTCGCCCCGGAGGACCTCCAGAAGGAGGCCGATTACGTCGTCGGGCTGTGCGAGTCGAAGGCGACGCCGACGGTCGCGGCGGTGATCGGCGGCGCGGTCGGCACGCCGGGGTTCGCCGCGTACGTCACGCCGTACAAGGGGCACAAATTCGTCAAGGGCGTCCGCAAGACCCTGCACGGCGACGACACCCCGGCCGGCCACGCGCTCGCGGCCGCGTTCGTCCGTGACGTGCAACTCCTGGGCGAGTTGGGCCTGAGCTTCGACCTGTGCGGACGGCCCGCCGAGTTGCCGGACATGCTCAAGCTGGTGGCGCAGTGCCCCGGCACGCGGTTCATCCTCGACCACTGCGGCAACGCCAGCCCCAAGTTCACCCCCGCCGAGTTGGCGACGTGGCGCAAGAACATGGACGCGCTAGCGGCCAAGACGAACGTTGTGTGTAAGATTTCGGGCTTTATCGTCAACGGTGGCGTGAAGAAGAACAACGTGCCGTATGAGGCCGGTGAACTGGCCCCGATCATCAACGGCACGATTGACGCTTTCGGCACCGACCGCGTGATGTTCGGCGGCGACTGGCCAGTGGTGACCATGGTGACGACGTACAAGAACTGGCTGGAGTTGTTGCAGGAAGCGATCGCGAATCGCCCCGAAGGAGAGCGTCGGAAGATTCTCTACGACAACGCGGTGAGACAGTATGTTATCTGACGGAGTTTCAACCGCGGAGTAGCAGAGTAGCGGAGAAAGCATTATGCGAGTATTGTCAGACAAGCTCAACGCCTTAGTTGAGCGGGTTCTCGGGGCGGCGATCGAGGTCCATCGTGCTTTGGGGCCGGGGTACCTGGAGCGGGTCTACGAGGAGGCGTTGGCTGTCGAGTTGTCGCTGCGTGGTATCCAATTCGAGAGGCAATGCCCCGTGTCCGTCCTCTACAAAGGCCACTTGTGCGGCGAGGGCAAACTCGATTTCCTCGTTGAAGGCGAACTCATCCTGGAACTCAAGACGGTCGAAAAGCTCGGCGACATCCACGACGCGCAAGTCCTTTCGTACCTCAAGGCCACCAACCTGGAACTCGGAATCCTGCTCAACTTCTACACACCGATTCTCAAGAATGGTATCCGACGCATCATCCGCCCGTCTAACCCTTAAAATTCTTCTCCGCTACTCTGCTACTCCGCGGTTAAGATTTTACTCCGGACCCCCCGCCATGGTTACCCTTCTCGCCCTCCTCCTCACGCTAGCGGTCGCCGCGGCCGAGGTCGCCCCGGACCCGCTTGGCAAGGGCTTCCTCGGCGTCACCGTGTCCGCCGGCAGCCTCACAGTGTCCGGCGTCTCGCCCGGCACGCCGGCCGACCTCGCCGGGTTCCTGCCGGGCGACGAATTCGTCCGCGTCGGCGACCTCGCCCCGACCGACTTCACCCAGGTCACCGCCCACCTCAAGGCCTTCCGGCCGGGGTCGCGCCTCACGTTCGTCGTCAAGCGTGGCGGCACCGAACTGACGCTCACCGCCCGGCTCGCGGCCCGGCCGGCGTCGGCAGATTTCCTGACGGAGTCGTTCCCGCCGTGACCCCCCGGCCCGCCTCGGAGCGGGCGACGAACACCGCCGTCGTCATGTCCGCGGTCACGTTCACGGTTGTGCGGCACATGTCGAGCAGCCGGTCCACCCCGGCGATGATGGCGATGGCCCCCGCCGGGACTTTGCCGTCGGTCGCCGTCACCAGGATGATGCCGATCAGCGGCAGCGACCCGCCCGGCACCCCCGCCATGCCCGTCGCGGTGAGGATGCACAGCACCAGCACGATCAGTTGTTGACCCAAGTTCAAATCGACGTTGAAGAGCTGCGCCAGGAAGATCACCGTCACGCCCTCGAAAAGGGCCGTGCCGTTGTGGTTCATTGAGGCACTCAGCGGCAGCACGAAGCGCGACACGCCCTCGGGGACGCCCAAGTCTTCTTCGGCGCACTTCATCGCCACGGGGAGTGTCGCGCTCGACGAACTCGTCGAGAACGCGGTCAGCATCACCACGCGAATCTTGCGGTAGAAGTCGAGCGGGTCGCGGCCGCCCAGCCAGTAAACGAGCAGCGGCAGCACGACGAACTGGTGCACCGCCAACCCCAGCAGCACCGTCACGACGTAGGCCCCGAGGGCGACGAGGAGCTGGTAGCCGAAGGCGGCGGTCGTCTGAAAGATCAGCGCGAACACGGCGTAAGGGGCCATCGCCATTGCCAGGCGGATGACGAAGTCGGTGACCTGATTCACCCCTTCGAGGAACCTCGTCAGCAGGGCCGCCTTGTCGGGGTCGATGCGGGTCAGCGCGACGCCGACGAGGATCGCGCTGAAAATGATCGCTAGCATGTCCTTCTCGACGAACGCCTTGAGCGGGTTCTTGGGCACGACGTTGACGAGCGTGTCGATGCCCAGCCCGGCCGCCTTCGTCGTGTCGTCGCCCTTCGGGTAGTTGTTGACGAGGTCCACGCGCTGCGCCTCCGGCAACCGGTGGCCGGGCTGAATGAGGTTAACTGCCGAGAGGCCGATGGTCGCGGCGCATGCGGTCGTGACGAGGAAGTACGCCAGTGTTTTTGCGCCGATGCGGCCGACGTTCCCCGTGCCGCCGAGCCGCGTCACGCCCACGGCCAGCGACGCGAACACCAGCGGCACGATGGCGAAGAACAGCAGGTGCAGGAAGATGCTGCCGACCGGCGCGGCGACGTAGGTGACGAGCCACATCACCGCCGGCTTCGCCTCCGGGAAGCCGCCCTCGGTCACGGCGTAGTTGGCGAGCGAGCCGAGGGTCGCGCCCAGGATCAGGCCGAGCAAGACGCGCGTCTGCGAGACGGGCGAGCCACCGGAGGACATGGCGAATTCCCTGGGGGTTCGGCGGGCGAGTTGCACACTTCTTATGGGCCGGTGGCCGGGCCGGGACTGCCGCGGTAGATTCGGGGGGACGAAACTCGCACCCCCGCCCCGGTGGCCGCCGTGTTCGACCTCCTGTTCCGCAACGGCCTCGTCGTCGATGGCTCCGGCACCCCCGGCGTCCGCGCTGACGTGGGCGTGACCGGCGACCGCGTCACCGCCGTCGGCGACCTCGGTGCGGCCGCCGCGCGGGACACCCTCGATTGCACGGGGCTGGTGGTGTCGCCGGGGTTCGTCGATGCCCACGTCCACGGCGACTTGCCGCTGCTGACCGACGGCGCGTTCAAGGCCGGGCTGTGCCAGGGCGTGACGACGCTGATCCTCGGCCAGGACGGCGTCGCCTTCGCGCCGGGGACGCCGGACGTGCTCGACTTCATGCACGACACGACCGCCGGGTTCAACGGCCGCGTGCCGCCGGGGACGTTCACCTGGCGCGATGTCGGCGGCTACTTGAAGCGGCTCGACGGGGCCAGTGCCGTGAACGCCGCGGCGCTGATCCCCAACGGCAACGTCCGCATGATGGCGATGGGCCTGGCCGACCGCCGCGCGACCCCGGCCGAGCTGGCCGCGATGCGGGCGATCGTCCGCGACAACATGGGGCAAGGGGCGGTCGGCCTATCGAGCGGCCTCGACTACGTGCCGAGCCTGTACGCCGACGAGGACGAGCTGACCGCACTCTGCGAAGAGATCGCCCCGTTCGGCGGCGTCTACGTCACCCACATGCGCGGCTACAGCCCGACCCGCTTCGCCGCCGGCATGACGGAGGCGTTGAACGTCGGCCGGCGGGCGGGGTGTGCCGTCCACATCTCGCACTTCAACGTGATCGCCGCGCAGGGGATCGCCGCCGTCGATGCCGCCCTGGCCGAAGGCCTCGACGTGACCTTCGACCTGTACCCGTACCTGTACGGCAGCACGACCCTGGCGATGCTGACCCTGCCGGTCGCGCTGTTCGCCGGCGGCCTCGAAGCGACGCTGTCGCGGCTGGAAGACCCCGGCGTGAGGCGCGCCCTCGACGCCGAGTTCGCCGCGCCGCGCTTCCCGCTCGAAACGATCCGCTTCACCAACTTGCCGCACCCCGAGTGGCGACGCTTCGAGGGCCGGCGACTCACCGACGTTGCGAGTGACGCGGGGCTGTCACTGGCGGAGTTCGTCCGGCAGGCCCTACTTGCCACGCGCTTGCAAGCCGGCTGCGTCGTGCGGCACTTCGCGGAGCGGCAAGACTCGGACGTGGTGGCGCTGATGAACCACCCGGCGATGGTCGCCGGCAGCGACGGCATTTACTGCGGCGGCAACCCGCACCCGCGCGGCACCGGCTGCTTCGCCAAGTACCTGGGCGACCTGGTGAACGACGGCACCTGGCCGCTCGAAACCGCCGTCCGCCGGTGCGCCTACGCCCCCGCCCGCCGGCACGGCCTCGACGACCGCGGCCTGCTCGCGCCGGGGATGGCCGCCGACATGGTCGCCTTCGACCCGCTCAGCTTCGCCGCGACCTCGACATACGAATCCGGCCAGTCGCTCGCCGTCGGCATGGCGCACGTCGCCGTCAACGGGCAACTCGTCTTGCGCGGCGGCCACTCCACCGGGGCGCGGCCCGGCCGCGGCCTGAAGCGGGGCCGCCGATGAACCACTTGCTCACCCTCGCGGAACTCACGGCCGCCGAGATCACCGGCCTGCTCGACGATGCCGCCGGGTACCTCGGCGTCGGCCGCGAGACGCCCAAGTTGACGACGCTGGCCGGCAAGGTCGTGGCCAACCTGTTCTTCGAGAACTCGACCCGGACGAAGATCAGCTTCAGCCTCGCCTGCCGACGCCTGGGCGCGGAGACGCTCGACTTCTCGCCGTCGGGGTCGAGTACGGCCAAGGGCGAGTCGTTCACCGACACGGCGCGCAACATCGAGGCGATGGGCATCGACGCGGTCGTCGTGCGGCACTCGTCGGCCGGCGCGCCGAAGCTCCTGACGCAGCACCTGTCGCCGCGGGTGAGTGTGATCAACGCCGGCGACGGCGCGCACGAGCACCCGACGCAGGGGCTGCTGGACATCTTCACGATCCGCCGGCACCGCGGCACGGTCGCCGGGCTGACGGTCGCGCTCGTCGGCGACATCGCCCACAGCCGCGTGGCGCGCAGCAACATCCACGGCCTCGTGAAGCTCGGCGCGACGGTGATCGTCTGCGGCCCGACGACACTCGTCCCGCGCGAAATCGCCACGCTCGGCGTCGAGGTGGCCCACGACCTCAACGCCGTGTTGCCGCGCTGCGACGTGATCAACTTGTTGCGGGTGCAGTTCGAGCGGCAGCGCACCGGGCTGTTCCCGTCGGTGCGCGAGTACGCCCACCTGTTCGGCATGACCGGCGACCGCCTGGCGTTGGCGAAGCCGGGGATGCTGATCCTGGCCCCCGGCCCGATCAACCGCGGCGTCGAGCTGACGCCGGAAGTCGCCGACGGCCCGAACTCGGTGATCCTCGACCAGGTGACGAACGGGGTCGCCGTGCGCATGGCCGTCCTGGCGAAACTGTGCGGGGCGTGACGCCGGTCGGTGGCGAACGACTAAGTGACTGTCCCATAAGGGGTGATGGGGTGCGTAAAATGGCCCATGAGAACCCAACCCTACCCCAGTGACATCACCGACGAGCAGTGG
>JAYTUC010000035.1:0-11164 GCA_043744775.1 Fimbriiglobus sp.
TCGGCGGCCGGCAGGTCGATGTCGAAGCGCGTGCCGCCGCCGGCGCGGGCGTGGACCGCGACGGTGCCGCCGTGGCGGTGCGCGATCGACTGCACCGTCGCCAGGCCCAGCCCGGTCCCCCGGCCGACCGCCTTGGTCGTGAAGAACGGGTCGAAGATCTTGGCGAGGTTCTCGGGGTCGATGCCGCTGCCGCGGTCGGCGACGCCCAGCCGCACCCCGCGCCCCGGCGCGTCGAGCGCGTCCGCCGTGAGTTCGAGCGGGCCGCCGTCGGGCATCGCGTCGCGGGCGTTGAGGCAGAGGTTCAGCACCAGTTGGTGCAACTGCGTCGCGTCGCCGAGGACCGCCGGCAGGCCGGCCTCGACGCGGCACTCGACGCGCACCTGCTGCGGGAAGGTCGCGCCCGCGAGCGCGGCGACCTCGCGCAGGATCGCGCCGGCGTCCACCGGGACGCGGTCCCCCCGCCCGCCGCGGCCGAATTCGAGCAGTTGCCGCAGCACCCCGGTCGCCCGCTCCGCGCTGCCCTCGATGACTTGCAGCAGACTCTGGGCGCGGGGGCCGACGCCCGCCTCGCGCAGCATCGGCACGGCGGCCACGAGCGGCGTGAGGATGTTGTTGAGGTCGTGGGCGACGCCGCTGGCCATCGTGCCGATGACCTCCAGGCGCTGGCCGCGCAGGAAATGCTCTTCGCGGGCCACGCGCTCGGCGACCTCCGCCCGCAAGGCGCGGTTGGCCGCCTGCAACTCGGCCACCTGACTCCGTAACGCGCGGACCGCCTCTTCCGGGGTCGCCGGCGGGTCGGTCGGGGCAGGTTCGGCGGGCGTCATCGGCGGCCTCGGGGTGCGCGTGCGGAGGCGTCGTTCTCCCTATGGAACAGTCTCGCAACTTTAAGAAGAACCGCAAGGCTAATCCGACGCTTTCGGCCCGGCGTCAGAACTCGAACGACACGCGCGCCGCCAAGGCGTCGGTCTGGCCGCGGGCGTTCGGCCGCACGTTCGACGCGGCGGGGAAGGCGTGGATGTAGTTCGTACTGACGCGGAGGTACGGGTTCAGGTACCAGTTGACGCCGAAGGTCAAGTCGGTCAACTTGCCGCCGCGGACACTCCCGCTGTCGAGGTCGATGTGCGACACCCGCAGCGCCAACTCGACCGCGCCGGGGCCGAACGCCGTGCGGCCGCCCTCGGTGCGGACGAAGTCGCGGGTCGGCACCGTCCGCTCGTAGGTGCCGTTGTCGCGCCGGTACGGCCGGTGCTCGCCGGTCACCAGCCAGGTGACCGTGGCGTACCCGGACTGGAAGTACAGAGTCCCGTCCCGGACGTTGCCCACCGCAGAGCCGATCCACTCGCCTTGCAGCGACACACTGCCCTCGGTGAGCAGGGCCTCGAGTCCGAGCATCGTGTAGTCGCCGGTAGCGATGTCGCCGGTGTCCACGAAGAACGGCACGTTGGGGGTCGCCGAGCCGATGCGGGCCTCGGGCTGGGCGCGGAAGCGGGCGACGCCGCCCTTAGTCGCGCGGTAGCTGCCGGCGGCCCCGAGGTGCAGGTAGCGCGTGCCGGCGTCCTCGTCGTACACCAAGCCCGTGACGCGGCCGGTCACCGCCGACTGGAAGCTGTCGCCGGTGTCGTCGCCGAACACGTCGCTGTCGGTGCGGAACAGGCCGATCGCCCACGTCCCGCGTTGCTCGGCGTAGGTGTTGCGAACGAGGATGCCCGTGTTGCGGGCCGGGGCGAACGGCTGGTCTTGGACGCCGCGCTCCAGGAAGGTCACGAAGCGGTTGGCGGTGTAGCGCTCGAGGCTGAACGGCTCGAAGAAGTGGCCGGCGCGGACTTGGCCGACCACCGGCAGGTTCTTGATGCCGGCGAACACGTCGAGGAAGCTGGGCCGGCCGGCGAGCGCCATGTCGCCCTCGATGCGGAACTCCGTCGGCCCGTAGTCGCCGTTGATCGCCAGGCGCGCCCGCCGGAAGGCGACACCGTTCTGGATGTCGCCGACGGCCGCGCGGCTCACGGCGTCCTGCGTCCAGAAGTAGGCGTCGCTCTGGAACTGCCCCGACCAGCGGATGACCGGCCCCGGCAGCCCCGCCGAGGTGATCGTCTTGGTGCCGTTCTGCTTCTCGAGCGCCTCGACGCGCTTCTGCAGCGCCTCGACCGAAGGCGTCGCCGGCTCGACGCCCTCGTCGGCGCGCAGCGTGGCGACGCAAGCGATCAGGAGGCACAGCGTGAGGGGCGAGCGCGTCATGGGGCCGCGATAGCCGGGCCGGGGCGGGGCATCAAGGCGAACAAACCGCTCCACCGCAGAGGGCACAGGAGGGCGCAGAGAAAGGCCAAAACCGAGGAGAGCTAAAACCGGAGTCGGTCCCCCAGTGCGGCACTCTCGCTGGATTGGCAGCGTGACGCCGACTTGTTAGAGCACGGTTTGGTGCCTTTCTCCGCGCCCTCCTGTGCCCTCTGCGGTGGACATGCCTTTCGTTCGCCCTCACGCGGTCGCGCGCCGGCGGCGGAGCAGTAGCGCCGCCCCCGCGGCGGTCAGGGTCGCGGCCACGGCCAGGGCCAGCGCGGCGAGGCCGAGGTTGCGGAACTTGTTCGACTTCTCCACCGGGGCACCCTCGAACACCACCGGCGCGGCCGCCGCCGTGGCGTCGCCGACCGCGCGCGGGGGCGGACCGATCGCCGCGCCGGTCTGCGAGTCGATCAGCGACTCGGCGCGCACAGTCAACTCGGTGAGCCTCGCGCTGACCGGCGTCACCGCGGTGCCGCCCTGGTCGGCGAGGACCCGCACGCGCGGCACGGGGTCGGTGACCCAGGGCCGCGTCACCAGCAGCCGCTCCGGGCCGGTGCCCTCGGTGGCGAGGAAGCTCAACTCGGCCCCGACGCGGCGGACGACCAGCCGGCCGGAGGTCGCCGACGCGGGGAAGGTCTGCGTGTCCCAGCGCGAGCCGGCCTTCGTCGGCGAGTAGTGCGTCACCGAGAAGCGTTGCGTGGTGCCGGAGAGGCCGCGGCTCAGGCTCACCGAGCCGAGCGGGCCGCCCGTCTCGAGGCCCAGGCTCACCGACGCCGAGCGGTAGCCCGACTCCGTGCCGACCGGCCCGAGCTGCGCGATGTCGTAGCGCACCGACAGCTCGAAGTCGCCGGCCACGGAGTACCGCGAGTCCCGGAACCAGTACGCCTGCGCGTCCTTCTTGTGCGCGGCGAGCGTCGGCGGCTGGACGCGCAGGCCGTCCCCCTCGACGCGGAACGCCTTGGCCGTGTCGTTGGTGGTGTTGAAGTCGGCGAGGATCGCCGCGGGGGTCCGCGAGTAGTCGATGGCCACGGGGTAGCTCTCCCGCGGCGTCGCCGGCGGGGTGGCCTGGTTGGCGGCCGGGCCGCGGACGACCGTGTCGGCGCGGATGGCGATGTCGCGGAAGGTCACGTCCACCGAGCCGCGCGACGCCTCGTTGCCCGTGTAGGCGCTCATCCGCAGGTTGGGGTTCGACCGCGGGTCGTGCGGGTACCGGACCAACTCGACGAGCGGCTCGCCCGGCCCGTCGGCGGCGAGCAGCGACAGCTCCGACCCCTTGCGGCGGAGGCCCAGCCGGCCGGTGTCGGACTTGCGCGGGAAGGTGGTCATGTTGTAGTGCGTGCCGTTGCTGCCGGGGAAGACGCGCATGGTGCGGAAGCACTTCGGCGTCCCCGGCAGCGAGTTGACGTTCAGCGCGACGAGGCCGTCGCGGCCGCGGTTCATCAGGCTGATCTCGGCGTTCGACTCGGCGACGGGCGGCTTGCCCGCCTCCCCGAGTTGCGCCACGTCGTAAGTGACGACGTACTCGAAGTCGCCGCCCACGGCGTAGCTGGTGCGCAGGTCCCAGATGCCGCGCCGGGGGAGGCCCTTGGCGGCGTACAGGGCCTCGAACGGGTTGCGGGGGGCGTGGACGCGGAAGCCGTCGGCCTCGCGCGTGAACACGGCCCGGCCGCCGTTGTCGGTGACCGAGAATTCGTCGAGCAGCCGCGGGTCCTGCTTCGGGTCGGCGGCCGACGCACTGAGGGCGAACCCGACGAGGCCGAGGGCGAGGGTCATCCGGGTCACGGTCGAGGCTCCGGCGGGGCAGGGGGTTCGCCTGGCGTGGCTGTTGTCGCCGCGGCGGGCCGTTCTTCAAGGCGTCGCGCCCCGATTCGCCCGTAAAGTGATGCCGCGAGGCCGAGCAGCACGTCGAGGAGCCAGACGACGGCTAACGTCTTGAGGCCCCAGAGCGGGAACTCGTATCGCTCGTAATAGCTGACCAGCACGTACGGCGCGAGGTAAACCGCCAGCAGTGCCACGGTCACCCAGTAAGTTCGCGGCAGCCGCACGAACGGGGCGAGCAAGAGCAAGCCGCACGCCGCCAGGAACGGCAGCGGGTGCGCGAACGTGCAGAGTGCGGTGAGTTCCTCGCGCTCGGCCTCCTTGGGGTTCATCGGGCTGTAGTCGAGCGTCGCGGCCAGGAAGCGGTCGCCGACCTTGGCGGCGAAGGCCGACGGCCGGCGGCGCACGTCGTCGGCGAAGGCGCGGCCCTTGCGGTCGAGGAACTCGATCTCGCCGAGTGCCGCGTACTCCGCCCGCTCCGCCCCGTGGGTCGCGAACGGGTGCGTCGAGAACACTTTGTCGCTCAGCCGGCCTTGCTCGGAGAGCAACTGCGACTGGTAGAGTTCGTAGGCGAGGTTCGACTTCACCGGGATGAAGCGGCCGAACACCACGGCGTTGCGCACCACCCACGGCGCCACGGTCAAGGCGCAGGCGACCGCGGCGACGGCGAGCGGCCGCAGCCGGCGGGCCTGCGCTGCGTCGGCCAGCGTGAGCACGGCCCAGCAGGCCCCGAGGACCGGGCTGACGAGCGCCGCCAGCCCGCCGCCGACGCCCCAGGCGGCCGTGCGCCCGGCGGAGGGGGTGCGGCGGCCCCACAGCGTGACCGCCACCAGGCCGTCGAGCGCGAGCAAGACCAGCCACGAGTCGTGGGTCACCTGGAAGGCGGTGTGGAACCGCGTGACGAGTGCGAGGGCCATGAGCGCGACCACGACGACGCCCGGTACGCGGGGTGCCCCACGCCGCGCGACGGCGAGGGTCAGCACGGCGGTGAGCCAGAGGGTCACGGCCTGGCAGACGATGACGACGTTGGCGACGGCGACCCGGTCCCGGCCGTAGTAGTCGAGCAGCGCCGCCTGGAAGAGGGTGAGTGGCGGCGGCATCCAGGCGGTCGGCCCGGTGGGGGTGCCGAAGGGGTCGGCGTAGCCGCGGCCGGCGACGAGGGCCTCGGCGATCTTGAGGTACTCCCCACCCAGGTGGTCGTTGGAGTTGGCGTTGTAGCCGGCCTTGAACGGCGGGAAGTCGGCGTAGTCGTCGGGGTCGGTCACGTCGTAGCTGAGGTTGGCGTAAAGTGACGCCCCCACGACGCCGGCCGTGGCGAGCAGCAGGCTCAGTACGAACCCGGCGCAGCGGTACCACGGACGCTCACTCACGGACGGTCCCCCAAGCGACTGTGACCCCCTGGCATGATATGGAGAGCCTGCGGCGACGACTCCTTGGCGAGCCGTCTGCGTGAGCGGGGGGTTTCTCGCACCTGGAAGCGCCGAGAAACCCCCCGCTCACGCGGACGGCTCGCCCGGAGCCGCCCGCGGCGTCAGTACTCGAGGTGGAAGCGGACGCCGCCGATGGCGACTCGCTGAAGTTGGCTGGCGGATTTGGAGCTAGTTCAGGTTCAGACCCATGACCTTACTCCCAAGCTTTCCCTTATTGATCGCTTCCCAACGGAGCACTTCTTCCAGTAAGGTCGTCTTCGGAAGGACTTGGAGGATCGAGAATCGGAATCCTTGGGGGTATAGAATATGCTCATCGGCAAGCAACCCCTTAAGCCCCTCGTTGCCACCGTGCCCGTTCGCTGCGTAGGACTTCCACCGGCCCCATATGCCTTCTAAACCGCAGGCAGAACCGACGTATTGGCGGCCGGACTGTTCCGCCAGAATCAAATAGATGCCGGACACGGCTTTAAGGCTAGCTGCCCAATCCTTGTGGGCGTGCTCGTTCTCGAAAAGCGACACGAGTTCTTGGTAGCTGAGTGAGAAGTCGAGGTAGTCTGTGAATTGCCGCAGTGTTCGGCCTTTGGAGAAAAGCTCAATAACCGGCTTGTTCCGCAAGTGCTGGTGAAAAGACAGGGCACCGGCTCCCCAGTCCACTACGACGCGACCTTCGAGGTCCGCGAACTCAGCACACTTTTCGAGTGCGTACTGATACTTCGGTTTGTCCGCCCATAAAGGGTACGGGCAGTTTTGTGGTAAGATGATTGGCAGTTTTTCACTCTGACTCAGAACACGGTAGACACCAATAAATCGCCCTCGGCCTGGGCCGTCGCCCACAAGGATTACGATCTGTTCGCACTTTTTGAAGATAGGTTTAGTTTGAATTTGCTGATAAGTCTCGAACCACCCATTTGCCACAAGCTCTTGCATGTCGTCTGTTGAGCTTTGGTGACGGACAATTTTCGTCTTGAGCCGCCTGTTGAAACCGAACACTTTGAGGAGGTCAATGATGCCAAGCTCAGTTCTGCTATTGGGAGTTCTCATGCATTCGCTCGTGACTCTGATATGAAGTGTCAAAGCGACAGCTTCACCGACATAAGCGTAACGAGTCACTTCACCCCACGCAAACAGAAATCGGAGTTTAATACTCGAGGTGGAAGCGGACGCCGCCGATGGCGAGGGGGCCGCGGTCGCGGTTGTACGCCGGGTTCACCGCCCCTTGCAGGTCGAACGTCAGGAACAGACCCGGCCGGAGTTGCGCGTTGTAGAACAGTTCGCCGATCACCTCGGGGGCGTAGTTCAACCGGCCGTCGCCGACGATGAAGCCGACGCCGCCGGCCGCCAAGTAGTCGCGGTGCGGACCCGACAGGCCGTTGACCAGGCCGGCCACGCCGACGCGGTCGGCCGGGCGGCCCCACGCGGTCCCCTTGACGTTCAAGCCTAGCGCGGCGAGGCGGTCGATCTCGGTGTACGCGTACGTCTCGGTCGCGCCGTCGTTGAAGCCGAGGCGGGCGAACAGGCCCACGTCGTCGCTCAGCTCCTGCTCGTAGTTGACGAACAGGCCGTACTTCACGCGGTCGGCCCGCACCGCCGTGATGTCCGGGGCGGTCGGGTTGGTCGCCACGGCCAGGCGGTAGTCGCCCATGTTGGCCAGGTTGACGTAGGGCACGACGCGGATTCGCGCCGGCCGGTCGCGGAGCTTGAAGCCGCGCTCGACCTCGATCGCCTGGCCGCTGGCGCGGGGGAAGCGTGGGTCGATCGACGCGCCGTTGGCCACGCTCGGCATCCCGAAAATGCCGTAGGTGAAGGTCCAGTCTCCCAGGACGAGTTCGGCCGTGCCGCCGTAGGTGTAGCCGCGCACGTTGGCGGGGAAGTCCCAGGCCCCGTTGAACATCAGGCCCCAGTTGAGGAACTGCGTCCGCGGGTCGTTGCTGTACGGGTTGTCGCCGATGACATCGACCGCGGCGAACTTGCCGACCTGGAAGCTGAGGCGGTCCTTGTCGCGCGTCGTGGCCGGCTGGTTGACGCCGTCGGGCACGTCCTCCGCGCCGCCGCCGAGGCCGAAGACTTGCCGGTACAAGGCCCGCGCGACGTAGGGCGTCGGCGACGGCAGGCCGGCGCGAGTCGCCTCGCCGTTGGGGAAGCCGGCGAGTCCGGTCGTGCCGCTCAGGCCGCTGCCGCCGGCGATCTCGGGGTTGAACACGAACTCGCCCCCCTGCCACGGCAGCCGCCCGGCGAGGAACAGCGTCGCCGTCGCCGTCGAGGCGAGGTTGGCCGTGGGGTCGAGACTGTTCGGGCCGCTGTAAGGCGAGCGGAACGGCGTGTTGCCCTGCGTCACGGTCGTCGCCTGGCCGTGGATCGAGAACAGCGTCGGCTGAGTCGGCTCCTTCTTGCCCGCCTCGACGGCCGCCTTGGCCCCCGCGCCGCCCTCGGGGTTGCCCTCGGTCGCCGGCGCGGGGCCGGCCGGGTCAGTCGGCGGCGGCGTGGCCGGCGGCGGCTTGCCCGGCTCGCCGGCCTTGGGGCTGCCCTCGGTCGCCGGCGCGGGCGGGTCGTCCGCCTGGGCTTGGGGCGTGGCCGTCAGCAGCAGCAGGAGTAACAGGGTGCCCAGACGCATCGGCCCGCCGTAACCGACGCCGGTAGCCCTGTCGAGGCGACTTGTAATCTCGGCCCGCGGCGCGGCGGTTGCAGCCTTTCCGGCGGGCCTCGGCCCCTGTCCCCCGCCGCCTTTCGGAGTTCAATCCATGACCGCACGAACCCTCACAGCCCTAGTCTTCGCCCTCGCCCCGGTTTGCGCCGCGGTGGCCTCGCCGCCGCCGGTCGAGACGCTCACCGACGCCAGCACGGTGCTCGACGAACTGGCCGCGATCCCCCTCAAGGGCATCCCGCCGGCGCTGCTCAAGGACGCGCACGGCGTCGCCATCATCCCGCGCGTCATCAAGGCCGGCCTCGTCGTCGCCGGCCGCGGCGGGCACGGCGTGGTGCTCACGAAGGACGCCAACGGCGTCTGGGGCGAGCCGACGTTCCTTAACTTCGGCGGCGGCAGCGTCGGCTTCCAGGTCGGCGTCTCGGCCACCGACGTGGTGCTCGTGTTCCGCGAGAAGAAGAGCCTCGACCGCCTGCTCGAGGGCAAGGCGAAGTTCAAGCTCGGCGGCGACGCGGCGGTCGCGGCGGGGCCGGTCGGCCGCACGCTCGAAGGCGCGACCGACGGCAAGCTGCAAGCGGAGATCTACTCGTACTCGCGCAGCAAGGGCCTGTTCGCCGGCGTCTCGGTGGAGGGGGCGATCCTGCACGCCGACGCGGGGGACACCGAGCGCGTCCGCACCCGGCCGACGCCCGAGGAGACCAAGCGGCTCGACGCCCTGCGCCTGCGGCTGACCGAGATGAGCAGCGACGCCGCGCCGGCCCCCGCGCCGCTGCCGCCGCGGTCGGTGCCAGCGGACCCGGTTCGCAAGCCGTAAGGCTACTCGCCGCGGTTCCAGTAGATGCGGCAATTGCCCGTGGCACGGCCGACCGCGACAATGTCCGGCCGTCCGTCGCCGTTGAGGTCGAAGACGGTCAGGTCTTCGACCGCGACCCCGCCGTTTTCGAGGACGTGACGCTCCCACTTCCCCACCTCAAGCCGCTTGTACAGCCGGACGCCGCGCCGCTCGGTGAACGTGTCGCCTGCCTTCGCGTTCGGGTCGTCCCGCACGCCGGCGACGAGGAACGTCGAGTCGCCGGACTCCGTGAGCTTGACCGCGTGGCCCCACCGCAAGTGGTCGTCAAGCACCTGTCGCTTGCCCCGATCGTAGACGACGACTTGGTTGCCGTGCCACGGCTCGACAGTCGCCACCAAGTCGCCGCCGGGTGAGGCGGTCACTTCGCTCGACCCGCGGCTCCCCTTGGGGTCAGCCTGGTTGCCGAGGCGACTGCGGATCGCCTCGGGCACCCAAACGTTACTGTCGCTGCGGCGGAGGTGCGTCACCCCCTCGTAACTCGCCGCGAGCAACTGTCCGCGCCCCGCCGTGATGTTGTGGACGACGTGCAAGTCCTCGTCGATCACCGACGGCACCCACGGCCCCTTCACCGGGTCGGCGGGGATCGGGTAAGCGACGACGCGGCACGGCCGGCCGTCGAGCCAGTTGCCCTTGGCCGTCGCGCCGCGGCCCATGAGCGGGGCCATCACGATCAGCGGCTTGCCCTCCACGGTCGTGACGGCGACGCGGTGGACGGTCGGCTCGTCGCAGGGGATCGGGTGCAGCGTCCACTCGTCGTCGAGCGTCTTGCCGCGCTTCAGCCATTGCAACGTGCCCGGTGTGGCCGTGTCGAACGGCTTCCAACCGGCCCCGACGACGAGTTCGAGGTCGCCGCCGCCGTCGATGTCGAGCGCCGCGACGCAGACGTTGTCGGGCTTGGTCTTGCCGGCCAGGATCGTCCGCACTTTCCACGTCGGGTTCTGATACCAGACGACGCGGTGCTGATCGACGACGACAATGTCGGGCTTGCCGTCGCCGTCGATGTCCGCGACGACGACGGCGTAGCCGATCTTCAAGTCGGTGGCGATCTCCTGGATGTCGAACTTCGGGAACCCCGGTGCCCTCGGCGCGGGCGTCAGTACCGGGTCCGCGGCGACGCACCAGGGGGCGATCAGCAGCAGGGCGAACGCGGCGGGACGCATGGCAAGGCTCCGGGGGGTTGGCGTGGGGGAGATTGTAGTCGGCGGCGAGGCGAGTTGGGGCGAGCCGGAAGCGTCAGCGCCCGGAGTAAAATCTCAGCACGCGGATCACCCTTTTGAAATTCTTTCCACTTTCCCCTTGCTAATCCCCGCATCGACCAATTACACTGCTCTCACACATTCGATCAATCGCTTCCGAATCCCCCGAAGTTCCGCGATGCTTTGGCTCAACCGCTACCGCCTCCTGCGCATCTTCTCGAAGCCCACACAGAGCGCCCCCCCTCCCAGCTTACCAAGCTGAAGCTGGAAACCTTGGATGAGCGCATCGTGCCCGCGAGCATCTCCGTCACCGCGCTCAGTCCCATCGCCGAGAACGGCGGTACCCAACCCGCGTTCCTGATCAGTCTCACCGACTCCGGCACATCGGGATCATACACGGTCGATTATTCGAGTTCCGACGAGACCGCAATCGCCAGCACCGATTACAGCGCCATCACCGGCACCGTGATGCTCTCCGGCAGCAACCCGACCGCCACCATTTACACGTCGGCTCTCGACAACGGAAACAACGAAGCGCACAAGACCTTCTATCTGAATCTCTCTAATTTGAGGGGTACCGAACCGACCTACGAGAACGGCGGCAGCAGCGGTTCCGGTTATTTTTTCGGCGCCAACAGCGCCTCCGCGACCATCCTCGACGATGAAGTTCCCATCGCAATCGACGATACCGCTTCGACCAACCGCCACGGCACCTTCATCTTCAATGTGTTGGCCAACGATCAGAATCTCGGCCCGGCGCCCACCATCACCGAAGTGATCCAACCGCCGGCCAGCACAGGGTTCGTCGAGATCGCCGCCGACGCGCAATCGATTATCTTCACGCCCGCCCCCGGATTCACCGGCATTGCCAACCTCGGCTATGTGGTCGCCGACAACTTCGGCGACAGTTCATCCGCCAGCGCCACTTTGACCATCGGCAACACGGCGC
>JAYTUC010000036.1:0-37485 GCA_043744775.1 Fimbriiglobus sp.
GCCGCTGCCGTCCATGCCGAGGCACCACTGGGCGATGTCGATGTGGTGCGCGCCCCAGTCGGTCATCTTGCCGCCGCTGTACTCGTACCACCAGCGGAATTCGTAGTGGCAATTCGTCTTGCCGGCCTTCTCGCGGTAGGGCACCTTGGCGGTCGGCCCGAGCCACATGTCCCAGTTCAACCCTTCGGGCACGGGCGTTTCGGGGATGGGGCCGCTCTCGGGGTTGCCGCCGATGCGGCACTCGATCAGCTTGACCTTGCCGATGCGCCCGGCCCGCACCACGTCCGCGGCGAGGCGGAACTGCGGCATCTCGCTGCGCTGCTGACTGCCCGTCTGGAGGACCTTGCCGGTCTCCTTGACGACCTTCTGCAGGGCCAGCGACTCCTCGATGGTGAGGGTGAGCGGCTTCTCGCAGTACACGTCCTTGCCCTTGCGCAGGGCGTCGATGGCGACGAGCGTGTGCCAGTGGTCGGGCGTGGCGACGACCACGGCGTCGATCGACTTGTCGTCGGTGAGCCGGCGGAAGTCGCTGTACTCCTTGGCCTCGTAGCCGTCCTTCTTGAAGATCTCGCCGGCGCGCTTGAGGTGCCGGGCGTCCACGTCGCACGCGGCGACGTGCTGGGTCTGCTTGAAGCCCTTGGTACCGCCGTAGACGCCGAGGGCGCGGCTCTGCGGGGAGCCGATCCCGACCCAGCCGAAGTTGACCTTGTCGTTGGCCGCGGCGACTTTGGCCTTGGTCGCGCGGACGACTTCGTCGGCGGCGTGGACTTCCCTGGCGTACCAGAGGGGCAGGCCCGAGGCCGTGAGGCCGGCGAGCGACGCGTGCAGGAAGCCGCGCCGAGAGAGTGTACCGCGTTCGATCATGGGGGGGCCACCGTGTGCGGGAAGGGTTCGGGCGAGGGGCGAGGGTCCGCCGCGGCCATCATAACAAACCGCCCCGCGCCGTGTCCGCACAAAAATCCTCCGGCCCGTCACGGCCCCGCGGCGGCACTCGGCGGGGCCGGCGGCGACCCCGAGACGTACGCGGTGTTGACGACCGTCGTCGCCGGAGCGGCGGTCAGCGCGGTCGCCGGGCGGGGCAGGGCGCGGCGGTAGTGGATGCGCCACTCCTTCTGCGGCGTCTCGACGGTCCGCGTCGTCGTCGTCTCGCGCGTCGCCGGCAGGAACGGGTTCGACGTGTTCATCGTCGGCTCGAACTGGCGGTCCTGGACGTTGGTCGTGGCGAACCCGGTCGTGACTTCGCTCTCCTCGACGACTTCGTAGTTGGCCCCGACGTGGGCCTGGATGATCTTCTTGCCGGCGTCCTGGTAGTGGGTGGGCCAGTCGTTGGTGTTGGCCGGGATGGCGACGACGCCGTCGTCGGCCGTGCGCGAGACGACCCGCGCCGACTGACAACCGGCCGCCCCGAGGGCCACCGCGACGAAAAGTGCGCAACGCATCGGCAACCCCCCAAGGACCCGGCGCGGCCGTCCCCCGACGGCCGTGGCGAGGGCATAGCGTGCGGGGCGGGCGGTGTCGAGTGCCTTTGGCGAGCCGGAAGCGTTAGCGACCGGAGTTCTTCGCGCCTCAAGTTCTGCAAGCGCAAAGAACTCCGGTCGCTAACGCTTCCGGCTCGCCTCAGCGCCCTTGACCGCTTACGCAGTCCGCGGGTATTGGGCGGGTTTGCGATTGCGGCCACGAATTTCCCGCTGGCGCAAGTTCGACCCCGGCCGGCGTCTGTGGGTGTTGCCGGGACGCGGTGACGACGCCGGGCCGCTCGACCAGTCGGGGCTTCCTGCCCCAGACGGTCAAGGCCCGAGCCGACAACCCCAGCCCCGGCCGACACGCTTCACGGATGACGCGAGACCCACCATGACCACGTACACCGTCGCTTGCCACACCTGCCACGACACCTGGCGAGTGGCCGGCTCCTGGTCGGCCTACGAGAGCGAAGTCGTCGAGTCGAGGCCCTGCCCGCACTGCGACGCCTACACCCTCGGCTGCCCCGAGCCGACCGAAAGCCCCACGCCCCGCCAGCGTGCCCTGTGGTCGAACGCGGGTCGCCGGACGCCGGCATTCGCGGAGCTGGCAGCGCGGGCCGGGTAAGTGACCCGGTGGCGGGGCGGGCGTCGGGGGATACAACAGCCGCTCCTACCACCAGGGGCACCCACCGCATGGCCGTGCATCACTTCCTGCCGCACACCCGCGTGCCGACGCTGACTTTTCAAAGTGCCTCCGCCGCGTCGAAGTTCGTCGCCAAGGAGATCGACAAGCTGGTGCGGGCGCGCAACGCCGCCGGCCGGGCGACGGTCCTCGGCTTGGCCACCGGCTCCACACCGGTCGGGCTGTACCGCGAACTGATCCGCCTGCACAAGGACGAGGGCCTCGACCTGTCGCGGGTCGTGACGTTCAACCTCGACGAGTACTACCCGATCGCGCGGGAGGACTCGCACAGCTACTTCAAGTGGATGCACGAGACGTTCTTCAACCACGTCAACGTGGCCTGGAAGAACATCCACATCCCCGACGGGACGCTGCGGCTCGAGGAGATGGACGACTTCTGCGCGGAGTACGAGCGCCGCATCCGCGAGGCCGGCGGGATTGATATCCAGGTGCTGGGCATTGGCCGCACGGGGCACATCGGCTTCAACGAGCCGGGGTCGCCCAAGACCTCGCGCACCCGCATGGTGACCCTCGACAGCATCACCCGCCGCGACGCCGCCGCCGGCTTCTTCGGCGAGGAGAACGTGCCCAACCACGCCATCACGATGGGCGTGGCGAGCATCCTCGATGCCCGCAAGGTGTACTTGCTGGCGCTCGGCGAGCACAAGGCGACGATCACCTTCCGGGCCAACGAGCACGCCCCGACCGAGGCGATCACCGCGAGCTTCCTGCAAGAGCACGAGGACGCCGTGTTCGTGCTCGACAGCGCCGCCGCCGCGGAGTTGACCGCCATCAAGCGGCCGTGGGAGGTCGGGCCGTGCGACTGGACGCCGAGTCTGGTCCGCCGGGCGGTCGTCCACCTGAGCATCGCCGCCCGCAAGGGCCTGCTCATGCTCGGCGACGACGACTTCCGCGAGCACCAACTCTTCGACCTGCTCCGCGAGAAAGGCCCGGCCGAGAAGATCGGCGAGGAGGTCTTCCACGACCGCCTCGAGACGATCAAGCTCTACCCCGCCGGCAAGGTCCGACCGCTCAGCACGACCAGCCCGTCGTTCCCGGACGCCTCGTCGATCGTGACGACCCCCGCGCCGGTACCCGACACGGGGCCGAAGACGGTGCTCGTGTTCAGCCCGCACCCGGACGACGACGTGATCAGCATGGGCGGCACGATTATTCGCCTGGTCGAGCAGGGCCACAAGGTCCACATCGCCTACATGACCAGCGGCAACATCGCGGTGTTCGACCACGACGCGCGGCGCTTCGTGGACTTCGTCGATGAGTTCGTCGGCGGCTTCGGGTCGCCGGCCGACCACGCCGCACTCGGCGCGATGAAGTCGCGGGTCTTCGACTTCCTCGACGCGAAGAAGCCGGGCGAGCCGGACAGCCCCGAGGTGCTCAACATCAAGGGGATGATCCGCGCCACCGAGGCCCGCGCCGCGGCCCTCGCGTGCGGCATCCCGCCGACGCAACTCGAGTTCATGAACCTGCGCTTCTACCGCACCGGTACGATCGACAAGGCCCCGGTGCAGCCGGACGACGTGGCCGACATCGTGGCGCTGTTCAAGAAGCTCAAGCCGGCGCAGATCTACGTCGCCGGCGAGATGTCGGACCCGCACGGCACGCACCGGCTGTGCGCCGAGGCGATCTTCGAGGCGGTCCGGCGCGTGCGGCCCGCTGGGCAGTTCTTCGACGTGTGGCTCTACCGCGGCGCGTGGGAGGAGTGGGCACCCCACGAGGTCGAGATGGCGGTGCCGGTCAGCCCGGACGTGCTGGAGCGCAAGAAGCAGGCGATCTTCCGGCACCAGTCGCAGAAGGACCGCGCGATGTTCCCCGGCGGGGCCGACCGCCGCGAGTTCTGGCAGCGCGCCGAGGACCGCAACCTCGCCACGGCGAAGACCTTCGACACGCTGGGCCTGCCCGAGTACTACGCGATGGAGGCCTTCGTGAAGTGGAAGGACTGACCTGACGAGCCGGAAGCGTCAGCGCCCGGAGTCCTTCGACGGGCCACCGCCCGCTCGGGTCCTTGCGACTCGGACGCCCCGCTGTTACGATCGACCGGACGAGTTCCACGCCAGGTTTGGGGGTACGCGATGAGTCAGCGCTTCACGGCAATCATCCAGGCCGAGTCCGGCGGCTTCGCCGCGCTCTGCCCGGAACTCGACATCGCCAGCCAGGGCGACACCATCCAGGAGGCGCGCGACAACCTGCGCGTCGCCGTCGAGTTGTTCTTCGAATGCGCGTGCCCCGAGGAAGTCCGCGGCCGGCTCGCCGGCGAGGTGTTCGTTACCCAACTCGAGGTGACGATTGGGTAAGCTCCGCGTCCTGTCGGGCCAGCAAGTCTGCGACATCTTGGCCCGGCACGGCTTCGCGCAAGTGCGGCGGCGGAGCAGCCACATCATCATGCAACTCGCCGACGGGACGACGACGGTCACCGTGCCGGTCCCGGACCACGCCGAAGTCAAGCTCGGGACGCTCCGGTCGATCATTCGCCAGTCCGGAGTTTCACGCGACGAGTTCGCTTCGTAATCCGTTGCGTCCCGCCACGGCTCCGCCCATAATGCCCCCCTGCCCGCAACTCCCCGTCTCCGTGGTGCCGCCCATGCGTCCGCTCGTCGCCCTGCTCGCCCTCGCCGGCTCGGCCAGTCTCGCCGCGGCGCAAGCCGACTACGTCAAGAAGGCGACGCGCACCGAGACGATTCGGGCGGCGCTCGCCGCCAGGGGGCTGCCCGACCTCGGCGGCAAGTGGCTGCACGCCGGGCCGTTCGACTTCAGCGGCGACGAGGCCTTCGACGCGCCGCTGCCGCCCGACAAGGCCATCGACCTCGGCGCGACCTACGCCGGCAAGGGCGGCGTGCCGATCCGCTGGCTGCCCTTCGACAAGTTCGAGTTGGGCAAGGTCGTCGATTTGCAGAAGCTCTACCCGGCGACGCGGACCAACGCCGCGACGTACCTGCTGCACGACTTCGAGAGCAAGGCCGCGTTCACCTTGCCGCTCTCGCTCGGCAGTGACGACACGCTGACGGTCACGCTCAACGGCGAGCGGCTGCTGCACGGCAACTACTCGCGGGCCGCCGTCGCCGACTCGGACCGCGTCGATTTGAAGGTCAAGGTCGGCAAGAACCGGCTCGTCGTGAAGGTCGGCCAGTACGCCTTCGACTGGGGCGTGTACGTCGCGCCGGAGCTGCCCGGCGACACCGACGCCACGCTGCGCCGGCGCATCGACCGCGACTTCCCGCCGCAGTCGAAGACGCCGGCGGTGGCGTTCGGCGGCGCGGGCGAGGCCAAGGCTTACGCCATCGACACCTTCACGACGCCCGAGAACTGCGTCTTGGAAGTCGGCGGCCTCGGCTTCCGGCCCGACGGCAAGCTGCTCGCCTGCACCCGCCGCGGCGAGGTCTGGCTGATCGACAACCCGACCGACCCGGCCAAGGCCAAGTTCACTCGCTTCGCCGCCGGGCTGCACGAGGCGCTCGGCCTGCACGTCCTCGACGACCGCACGGTCCTCGTCGCCCAGCGGCCCGAGTTGACGCGGCTCACCGACTCCGACGGCGACGGCGTGGCCGACCGCTTCACGACGGTGTGCGACAAGTGGGGCGTCAGCGGCGACTACCACGAGTACGCCTTCGGCCCTGCGGTGGACAAGGCCGGCAACGCCTTTCTGACGCTCAACGTCGGCTTCGGCGGCGGCCACCAGGCCAAGGCGGCCTGGCGCGGCTGGTGCGTCAAGGTGTCGCCCACGGGTGACATGGAGCCGTGGGCCTACGGCATCCGCTCGCCCAACGGCGTGACGCTCAGCCCCGACGGCGACCTGTTCTACGCCGACAACCAGGGCGAGTGGGTCGCGTCGAACAAGCTGTGCCACTTGCAGCGCGGAAAGTTCTACGGCCACCAGGCGGGGCTGAAGTGGGTCAAGGACTCGCCGTTCGCCGGGCTGGTCAAGGAGACCGTGGCGTCGGGGATGCAGTACGACGGCACCGACCCCAAGAAGCCGACGGCAGCCAAGGTGTTCCCCGCGGTCGAAGCCCCGGCGATCTGGTTCCCCTACGGCCGCATGGGCCAGTCGGCGAGCGAGCCGAAGTGGGACACGACCGCCGGGAAGTTCGGCCCGTTCGCCGGGCAGTGCTTCGTCGGCGACCAGACGCGCTCGGTGGTCATGCGCGTCGCGCTGGAGAAGGTCAACGGCGTGTTCCAAGGGGCGTGCTTCCCGTTCCGCAGCGGCTTGCAGTGCGGCGTCAACCGCCTGGCGTTCGGCCCCGACGGCAGCCTCTACGTCGGCCAGACCAACCGCGGCTGGGGCAGCGTCGGCGGCAAGCCGTACGGCCTGCAACGCATCAAGTTCACCGGCGAAGTCCCCGCCGAGATCCACGCCATCAAGGTGACCGCCGACGGCTTCGCCCTGACCTTCACGCAGCCGCTCGACCCCGCCACGGTCGCGCGGCCGGATAGCGTGAACCTGAAGTCGTACACCTACGTCTACATGAGCAACTACGGCGCGCCCGAGACCGACCAGCAGGCCGAAGCGATGAGCGACCGCAAGCTCAGCGCCGACGGCAAGACCCTGACCCTGACGGCCCCCGGCCGGGCGAAGGGCCGCGTCTACGAGTTCCGCCTCGACGGCGTGAAGACGACGGCCGGCGAGCCGATCCTGCACCCCGAGGCGTACTACACGCTCAACGAGCTGCCGAAGTGACCGCGGAGTTTGGGTGAGTGTACTGGCGGACACTGGTCCTTCGGGCTAGGATGCCCTCGGCGAAACTTTTTCTCCGACGAGGTCGAACGATGGGCAACCAACACGTCCGCGCCGCACTCCTGCAACTCATGCGTCAGCGGCCCTTCGAGCCGTTCGTCATTACCTACGTCGGCGGCGAGAGGGCGATCATCGAGCACTCGGAGAACGTCGCGCTCGACCCTACCGAAGACGGCTCGTCGAGATTTTACGTGATCGCGGGCGGTCTGACATTGCACAGCACTCTCGACAAGGTTTCGAGCTTGGCAGTCCTAACGAGTCGGCCGACGTTCACGAACGAGTCCGCCTCCGTGTGAAGGGAACGATGCCCGACGAGTCCGCCACTGACTTCGCCGACCCCCTGAACCCGGCCCACGCCCGCTGGATGAACCTCGCCCTTGAGCAAGCCGAGTTGGCGGCGGCGGCGGACGAGGTGCCGGTCGGGGCCGTGATCGTCTCGCTCGAAAGCGGGCAACTCCTCGCGGCGGCGGGGAACTGGCGCGAGCGGCGGCAAGACCCCACGGCCCACGCCGAGATGGTCGCCATCGCCCAGGCCGCCGGCGTCCTCGGCTCATGGCGGCTCGAGAAGTGCGCTCTGTACGTGACGCTGGAGCCGTGCCCGATGTGCGCCGGCGCGATCGTCCAGGCCCGCATCCCGGTCGTCGTTTACGGCGCGGCCGACCGCAAGGCGGGGGCGTGTCACTCGCTCTACTCGATCACCGACGACCCCCGGTTGAACCACCGCTGCCGGGTGGTCGCTGGCGTCGAAGCGGAGCGCTGCGGCGCGATCCTGACACGCTTCTTCGCCGCGAAGCGGGCGTTGGGGAAGAAGTGACGGCCCCGGCGACTTTTGATTTCTCTGGTTAGCCCGACGCGCGAGCGAGGGGAGCAAAGGCCGGCGACATCGTTGACGGGGGAGGACAAGACCGCCACCACCCATCAGCACTGTCGCCGGCCTTTGCTCCCCTCGCTCGCGCGTCGGGCTAACAAAACCACCAGACGCGCCTGCGGCGGAGCCTCTCAACCCCGGAGTTCCCCCATGCCCGGCGTCACATACCTTCAGGGCGACGCGACGTGCCCCCAGGCCAAGGGGGTCAAGCTCATCGCCCATGTTTGTAACGACCTCGGCCGCTGGGGCAAGGGCTTCGTGCTCGCGTTGTCGAAGCGGTGGGCGTCGCCGGAGGCCGAGTACCGGGCGTGGTTCTCGGCCGGGAAGGCCGGCGGGTTCGCGCTGGGGGCGGTGCAGTTTGTCCAGGTCGAGCCCTACCTTTGGGTCGCTAACATGGTCGGCCAACGCGGCGTCAAGCGGGGGAGTTCCGGGCCGCCGATCCGCTACTCGGCGCTCGCGTCGTGCCTGCAACAGGTCGCGGCCAAGTCGCTAGAGTTGGGGGCGTCGGTTCACCTGCCGCGCATCGGCTGCGGGCTGGCCGGCGGGGATTGGGCCAAAGTCGAGCCGCTGATCGGCGAACACCTCGTCGGGGCCGGCGTGCCGGTCACCGTCTACGACTTCGGTTAGCGCCGCCGGACCACTTCCGCCGCGACCGGAAGATTTCCCCCCCGCGACGGGCGAAAGGAAACTACAATGTCCGCCGACGCCCACCCCGCGCGGGCCGCCCCTCGCCCCACTCGACCCGGACGGCATGGACACTGACACCGCGACGCACCTCCTCGCCGCCCTGCGCGGGTGCGGACTCCACGCCGCCGACCGACTCGCGCAGGCCGACCGCCTCCTCGGACCCGGCGCGGACACCGAGGACGATGTCGCCCTCGCCGACGGGCTTTTCGCCGCCGAACTGGTCACGACTTACATGTACCGCAAGGTCCGGGCTAACCGCACCTACGAGGTGATCTTCGGGCCGTACCTCATCCTCGACAAGGTCGGCGAGGGCGGCATGGGCAAGGTCTACCGGGCCGTCGAGTGCCCCGCCGGCCGCCTCGTCGCGCTCAAGGTCGTCCGCCAGCACCTCATGGCCAACAAGACGGTCAAGGGCCGCTACAAGAAGGAGGCGGCCGCGGCGGCGTCGCTCGACCACCCCAACGTCGTGAAGCTCTACGGGGCCGACGAGGTCAACGGCCGCTACTACCTCGCGATGGAGTACGTCGATGGCATCGACCTCTCGAAGATGGTCAAGGAGTTCGGCACCCCGCCGCACGCCGGGCTGCCGCAGTACCAGGAGGCGTGCGAGTACATGCGCCAGGCGGCGCTCGGCCTGCAACACGCCCACGACCGCGGCCTCGTCCACCGCGACGTGAAGCCGTCGAACCTGCTGGTGTTCGGCGAGAGAGCACTGCCGGGCACGGCGGGCACCGCGCAAGTCAAGGTGCTCGACATGGGGCTGGTGCGCAGCCTCAGCGAGGACGACGACCCCGACGCGCCAGAGCTGACCCGCGACGGCACGGTCGTCGGCACGCCGGATTACATGTCGCCGGAGCAGGCGAAGAATTCGAGCACGGTCGATTCGCGGGCCGACCTGTACAGCCTCGGCTGCACGCTCTACTACCTGCTGCGCGGCCGGCCGCCGTTCCCGGAGGGCACGCCGATCGACCGGCTGTTGCAGCACCAACTCAACGCGCCGCCGGACTTGCGCGTCGGCCGGCCCGACCTGCCGCACGGCCTGGTCGAGGTCGTCGATCGGCTGATGGCGAAGCGGCCGGCCGACCGCTACCAGACGGGCCGCGAGGCGGCGGCGGCGCTGGCCCGCTACTGCGGGGCGGTCGCGCCGGAGTTCGAGCCGTTCTCGTTCGTGGCCGGCCCCGCGCCCGCCGAGGCGGCCCCCGAGACGCCGGCCGAGGTGGGCGGCCTCACGCCCGCCCCCCGTCCGCAGGTGCGCCTGCGCGTCGCCGCGCCGAAGCCGGCCCGGCCGCCGGCCGCCGCGCCGACGCCTGTGGCCCCGGTCTCCGCGCGGGTGCGGCTCGCGCCGCCGGACGCGCGGCCGCAGGCGATCCCGCACCCCGAGGCGTCGCCGAGTTCCGACAGCCTGCCAGGGCAGGGCCGCACCCCCGTGCGGGTGTCGGGGCGGACCCCCGGCGCGACCCGCCGCCCGCCCGGCTCGACGCCCGCGCGCGGCACGGCCCGCAAGAAGCCCTCGCGGACGCCGACGGCGGCCCTCGGCGTCGTCGCGGCGTTCGCGCTGCTGGCGCTGCTGGCCGCCGGCGCGTTCCTGGCGCGCGGCCACCGGCCCGACCCCGAGCCGACGCGGCCCCCGAACCCGCCCGCCGACGGCGGCGCGGCCGCCGTCAAGCCGCCCGCGGCCCTGGTGCCGCTGGGGCCGGTGGCGGCGCGACTGCCGGCGACGGCGACGGGCGTCCTCGTCGTGCGGCCGGCGGCGTACTGGGGCCGCGTCGCCTACGAGAAGTCGCCCGGCGGCCGGTTGACCGCCCACGTCGAGGACTTGCAACGTTTGCTCGGGGTCGATGCGCGGCAGTGCCGGCGCGGCCTGGTCGTGTTCCGCGGCCCGGAGGTCGCCGTCGTGACGGAGGGGTCCGGGTCCGCCGCTTCCGCTTTCGGCACACTCCCGGCGGCGTTCCACGGCCTGAAGTACGGCGCGAACCTGGGCGACGCCACCGCGCACGCCACGTCCCCCGACCTCCTGGGCGACCTCTTGGCCCGCCCCGCCGGCCCCCCTGCCGACCTCGCCAAAGCGCTCGACGCGGCCGAGGCGGCCGGCGCGGGCGACGAGCCGCCGCTGCTGCTCTTCGCCGCGACCGGCGGCTACATGCTGCCGGAGGGCGACACCCTGGCGACCCACCACGTCCGCCGGCTCACCGTGTGTGTGCGCTTGGTCGGCGACGACTTCCTGGTGTCCATGACGCTTCAGGGCAAGTCGAAGGCGTCGCTCGACGACTTCCTGAGCATCTACCTCGCGACGCGGATGCTGGAGCAGCACCCCGCGCTGAAGCCGTTGACCGACTTGATAGCGAGCGAGGACGCCCGCGAGTCGTCGGCCAACGGCGTCGCCGAGTGGACCGTGACCGCCCGCCTGCCCTGGGCGGCGGCCCACGACGCGCTCGAGAAGCTTCTGCCAAGTGCCGCGGGGAATTGAGTCGGCCGGCGAGCGGGGGACGAAAGTCCTCCGAGTTCACTTCGCGTGGCGTGCGGTTCACCGAGTGGCATGGACTCGGGGGGAGAGCACTCGGGGGACTACCGTCCCCCGCTCGCCGTTCCGCAGTCACGTCACCACGCCGTGCAGCGGCCCGCCGCGGGCGCACATTGCATCGACGCGCCTCGTCACGGCGGGGTCTTCGACCAGCGGCGGGGCCATGTGCGGCTTCAGCCGCGCGTCGATCACCAGCGCCCCGCGGCAGCCGTAGTGCTTGCGGTGCGTCGAGGCGTCGAGGCCCAGCACGTCGGTCGCGGGGTTGGCGCGCGTGAACGTCTCCCACAGGAAGTTGTCGAAGCGGCGGGCCGTGAAGTCGGCGTCGTCGGTCAGCACGACCAGCGGCAAGCCGGGGTCGCGCAAACTGCACTGCCGGGCGAAGCGCTCGAAGCCCGGCTCGTACTCGCCGGCGGCCAACCCGGCGTGCCGCGGCGAAGTCACCGCGACGATGCCGGGGGCGACGAGCTTCGCGTCGCGGAAGCCGTCGGGCAGCGTCAGGTTCGGCGGCAGCGTTCTCGCCAGTTGCCGGCGCGGCGGGCCGACGGCGGCGATCACGAGCTTCGACCCGGCGTTGAGGCCCTCGCCGGCGGAGTAGTCGAGCGTGTCCATCGTCGTCCGCGTCTGGAAGTGCAGGTCGTTGGCCCAATCGACGCGCTCCAGTAGGTGCGCGAAGAACTCGCCGACGTGGTGGATGTCGAGCGCCGGGTTGTCCTCCTTGGCCACGATGAGCAAGAACTTCGCCAGCGACAGTTGCCCCTGGCCGAGGATCGCGTTGGCAATCGTGAGCAATTCTTGCGGCCGCTTCACGGCGTTGTACGGGGTGTAGCGCTCGCTGCCGATGGCGAGCAACAGCGGGTGGACGCCGGCGGCATCGACCGCGTGAACCGCATGGACCCCCGGCAGCACGGTGGGCAGGATCGGGCCGGTCAGGTCGTGGATGAGTTCGCCGAACGACGTGTCCTCCTGCGGCGGCCGGCCGACGACGGTGAACGGCCAGATCGCCCCCGGCCGGTGGTAGACGCGCTCGACGCGCATCACGGGGAAGTCGTGCGTGAGGCTGTAGTAGCCGAGGTGGTCGCCGAAGGGGCCTTCGGGCTTGGTCGCGGTCGGCTCGATGGTGCCGGAGATCACGAAGTCGCACTCCGCCGGCATCGCCAGGCCGTTGGCCGCGCGGACCAGCCCGAGCCGCCGGCCGCCGAGCGCCCCGGCGAACGCCAGCTCCGGCAGGCCCTCCGGCAGTGGCATCACGGCACTCACCGTGAGGGCCGGGGGGCCACCGACGCAGACGTTGACGCGGAGCCGCTCGCCGCGTTTGTTGGCGGCGCTGTGGTGGACGCCGATGCCGCGGTGGATTTGGTAGTGCAGGCCGACTTCGTGGAGCGGGTCGAAGTCGTTACCCGAGATTTGGACGCGGTACATGCCCAAGTTGGACTTCCGCCAGCCGGGGGCGTCGGGGTGCTCGCTGTAGACCTGCGGCAGCGTCACGAACGCCCCGCCGTCGCGCGGCCAGCACTTCAACTGCGGCAACTGGTTGAGCGGGATGGTGTGCTGCAGGATCGGCCCGGAGCGCTCGTGCCGTGGCAGCAGCCGGTACGCCAACAGCGGCAGGTCGAGGTAGCGCCACGGCCGCTTCGCCGCGGCGTCGGGCGCGACCTTCAACTCGACGAGTTTGCGGACGCCGTCGAGGGCGTCGCGGAAGAGGAACTTGGTGCGGTCGAGGGTGCCGAAGAGGTTGGCGAGCATCGGGAAGGCCGTGCCCTTGGGCCGCGTGAACAGGACCGCCGGCCCGGCCTGGGCGTAGAGCCGCCGCTGGACCTCGGCCATCTCGAGGTCCGGGTCGATGGGCGCATCGACGCGCTTCAGGTGGCCGTGGCGTTCGAGGTCGGCGACGGCCTCGGTCAGGTTGCGGTGGCCCATACTCGTCTCGGGTGAGTGGGAGAAAGGCGACCTCACCCCCGGCCCCCTCTCCGACGCGGAGAGAAGGAGCAAGTGAGTTGATGCCGTTGACTGCGACCCGCTTGCTCCCCCTCTCCGCGTCGGGGAGGGGCCGGGGGTGAGGTTTCTTCGGCTTGCCGATCACTAACCGCCCCGACTCCCGCGCGGGTAACCTACCGGCGTTTCCGCCCGCAGGGTCAATTTCGTGGCGGGACGCGACGTTTGCGCCGGGGGCGGAGGCGTTGCCGGGAAGTCGCCGAGTTCGCCATTGATGCGCGGCCGTACCGCGAAGTAGAGTAACGGCGCGACCTCGCCGCGACCCGCCCTCCCGCCCGGACGCCTATGACACGCCCCCCTTCGACCGCCCTCGGCGCGGAGGCGCTCCGCTTCGCCGGGGTCGCCCTCGCGGCGGCCCTGACCGTCGCCGTCCAGGCCGCGTTGGTCAGCCCCACCAGGCCGGCGTGGGTCGAGGCGATGCCCTTCGGCCTGCCGCTGGCCGTCGCCCTGGGCCTCGGCCGGCGCGGCCTGGTGCCGCTGCTGCTGGGCACCGTCGCCGCCGACCTCGCCTTCGGGCTACTCCCGCTGGGCGCGATGCTGGCCGCCGGGGTCGTCGAGTACCTCGCCGCCTGCTGGCTGCTGCGCCGCTTCGCGGTCAAGGCCGGCGACCCGTCCGTCGTCGCGGTCGTCCGGCTGACGCTCGTGGCGGGGCTGACCGCGCTCGCCCGCGCCGCCGTCGCCGCCGGGCTGTGCCTGGGCGAGCCGGCGGTCGCGCGGGAGGTCTACTTCGCCACGCTGATCTCCGGCTGGCTGGGCAACGTCACCCTCGCGCCGCTCGCACTCGCCTGGGGCGTCGCGGCGGCGTGGCGCGGCTGGACGGCCCGGCGGGCCGTCGAACTCGCCGCGCTGCTGGTCGGCGCGAGCGCCTGCGTCGCGCTGCTGTACCAGCCGGGCATACTCGGCGAGGTCGCGCTGACCCTGCCGATCACCTGCGCCTTCTGCGCGGTCGTCGTCGCCCTCGTGGTCCGCTTCGAGGTGCGGGGCGCGGTCCTGTTCCAGTACTGCGCCACGGCCGTGTTCACCGGCTACTGCCACCGGGAGTTGCGCGGCTACGGCGCGGAGAACCCGGCGACCCTGCTGACGACGGGGTTCCTGGGCGTGGTCAACGTGATGGCGATGCTGCTGGCCGCGAATTGGGCCGAGCGCCGCGTCGCCGGCGAGGCGCGCGAGTGCCTGCTCGCCGAGGTGTTGCGCCAGCGCGACGAGTTGCAGCGGCTCTCGGCGGAGCGCGGGGTGCAGCAGGCGTTCCTGGCCGCGACGCTCGACCAACTGCCGGCCGGCGTGGTCACCTTCGGGCCGGACGAGACGGTGCTGACGATGAACGCCGCGGCGCGGGAGCTGTTCGCCGGGCTGAACGTCGTCGTCGGCAAGCCGCTGCGGGGCGACGTGAACTGGGCGACCTACCGGCTCGACGGCACGCTGCTGGCGACGGCCGACTGCCCCATCGTCGGCACGGTGGCGAGCGGGCGGGGCGTGCGGAACGTCGAGCTGCGTTACGTGACCGACGGCCGGCCGGGGGAGGGCCATGTCCTGGCAGTCAACTCGGCCCAGGTCCGCGGCCCCAGCGGCGTGAACCTCGGGGCGGTCGCGCTGTACCAAGACCTCACGACGGTGAAACGCGACGAGCGGCGACTGCGCGAGTCCGAGGAGCGGCTGCGGGCGGTGATGCGCTGGACGCGGCTGCACGTCTGGGACGCGGACTTCGCGACCGGCGAGGTGTCGGTGCCGCACCCGCTCGCGCCGTGGGCCGACCTGCCCGCCCCCGCCCCGGTCACGACCCTCGAAGGCTTCGTCGCCCACTTCCACCCGGCGGACCGCGGCCGCTTCCGGGCGGCGGTCCGCGAGGCCCTCGACGAGTCGCGGGTCGCCTTCGAGGTCTCGTACCGCGTCGCCGAGGCCGACGGCGTGACCCGCTGGTTCCTCACGCGCGGCCAGGTTCTGCGCGACGCCGCCGGCCGCCCGACCTCGCGCTACACCGGCGTGACTATCGACATCACCAAGGAGAAGTCCGACGAGCGGCGGCTGCGGCAGCTCGAGTCGGTCGTCGTCCACGCCCGCGACGGCGTGGTGATCCTGGAGGCGGAGCCGACCGAGCACCCCGGCCGCGCCGTCCTCTACGCCAACGCCGCCTTCGCGCAGATGTCCGGCTACGCCGAGGGCGAACTCGTGGGCCGCACGCTGCAAATGCTGCGCGGCCCCGACTCCGACCCCGCGACCCTCGACCGGCTCCGCCGCGGCCTGGAGTCCGGCGAGCCGCTGCAGGTCGAGCTGCTGAACTACCGCAAGGACCGCTCCACGTTCTGGGTCGAACTGAGTCTCGTGCCGGTGCCCGACGCCGACAGCGTGTGCGCGTATTGGGTGATGATCCAGCGCGACATCACCGACCGCAAGCGCGCCGAGCGCTCCCTGCGCGAGCGCGAGGACCAGCTTCGGCAGTCGCAAAAGATGGAGACGGTCGGCCAGCTCGCCGGCGGGGTGGCCCACGACTTCAACAACCTGCTCACCGCGGTCATCGGCAACCTCTGCCTGGTGAACCTGCCGCCCGACGACCCCAACCGCGCGCTCCTCGCCACCGCGGGGCGCGCCGCGAACCGCGCGGCCGAGCTCACGAGCAAGTTGCTGGGGTTCGCCCGCCGCAACCAACTGCTCGTCGCGCCCTTGGACGTGGGCGACTTCGTCGGCGAGGTGGTCGATCTGCTGCGCCGCACGATCGACCCGCGCATCACCTTCCTGGCCGACATCCCGCCGCTGGGCTGGCACGCCCTGGCCGACGCGAGCCTACTCAACCAGGTGCTCTTGAACCTCTGCGTCAACGCCCGCGACGCCATGCCGGCCGGCGGCGAACTGCGACTGAGCGCCGAGCCGTGGCGGCCGACCGAGGCGCAGGTCGCGCGGCACCTGCCGGCCGCGGCGGCGTACCTGCGCGTGAGCGTGAGCGACACCGGCACCGGCATGACGCCCGAGGTCCGCGCGCGGCTGTTCGAGCCGTTCTTCACGACCAAGCCGATCGGCCAGGGCACCGGCCTGGGGCTGGCGATGGTCGATGGCATCGTCCGGCAGCACGAGGGCTGGGTCGAGTGCGACAGCGCGCCGGGCGAGGGGACGACGTTCCACCTGTTCCTGCCGGCCGTGCCCGCGGGCGAGGGCGGCGTGCCCCCGGCCATGGTGATGACGCGCTCCCACGCCGACTTCTCGCTCGACACGCCGGTGTCGATCGACCTGCCCGCGCCGCGGCCCCCGGTGGGCGGCCGCATCCTGCTCGTGGACGACGAGGAGATGATCCGCGTCATCTCGCGCACCGTCCTGGAGTCCGCGGGGTATCACGTCCGCGAGGCGGGCGACGGCGTCGAGGCGGTCGAGGCGTTCGCCGCCCACGCCGCCGACATCGACCTGGTGATCCTCGACCTCGTGATGCCGCGCCTCTCCGGCCGCGACGCCGCCCGGCGGCTCGTGGAGATCGACCCGGCGGTGAAGATCCTCCTGTCGAGCGGCTACTCGACCGACGACGTGACCGACATCCCCGAGGCGCTCGGCCTGCTGTCGAAGCCGTACCGGCCGAGCGCGTTACTCGCGGCGGTGCGCGACGCACTCGACCCGCGGCCGGCGCTGGCGTAGGGCGACGCAACGACCGGCGAGCCGGAAGCGTCAGCGCCCGGAGTCTTTCGCGTGTCAGGGACTCCGGGCGCTGACGCTTCCGGCTCGCCTCGCCCCTTGAATCGCCGCGTCAAACCCCTACCAAGCAGGGGATATCCCCGCGCCCGCCCTCCCCGCCGAGACCCGCCATGTCGAAGTTCCCCACCGACGCCGCCGGCCACAAACTCGTCACGCTGATCCCCGGCGACGGCATCGGCCCGGAGTGCGTCGAGGCCGCCAAGACCATCGTCGAGTCCGCCGGGGCGAAGGTCGCCTGGGAGGTCCGCCACGCCGGCGAGAGCGTCTTCAAGCAGGGCATCCCCAGCGGCGTCCCGCAGGAGACCATCGACAGCATCAAGAAGACCCGCTGCGTCCTGAAAGGCCCGCTCGGCACGCCGGTCGGCTACGGCGAGAAGTCGGCCAACGTCACCCTGCGGAAGCTCTTCGAGACCTACGCCAACATCCGCCCCGTCCGCGAACTGCCGGGCGTCAAGACCCCGTACAGCGGCCGCGGCATCGACCTGGTCGTCGTCCGCGAGAACGTCGAGGACCTGTACGCCGGCATCGAGCACATGCAGACCCCCGGCGTCGCGCAGTGCCTCAAATTGATCAGCCGCAAGGGCTGCGAGAAGATCGTCCGCATCGCCTTCGAGTTCGCCCGCAGTGAGGGCCGCAAGTCGGTCGCGTGTGCCACGAAGTCGAACATCATGAAGATGACCGAGGGCACCCTGAAGCGCACCTTCGAGGAGGTAGCGAAGGAGTACCCGGACATCCAGAGCTGGCACGTCATCATCGACAACTGCTGCCACCAACTCGTCAAGAAGCCGGAGCAGTTCGACGTGATCGTCACGACGAACATGAACGGCGACATCATGAGCGACTTGACTTCGGCGCTGGTGGGCGGGCTGGGCTTCGCGCCGTCGGCCAACCTCGGCAGCGAGGTCGCCATCTTCGAGGCGGTCCACGGCAGCGCCCCCAAGTACGCCGGCAAGAACGTCATCAACCCCACGGCGGTGCTGGGTTCGGCGATCCTGATGCTGCGGCACCTCGACGAATTCGACGCCGCGGTCGCGATCGAGAACGCGCTGATGGTGACGATGGAGGAGGGCAAAGTCCCCACCGGCGACGTGGTCGGCTACGACAGCCCCAAGGCCGCGAAGACGACCGACTTCGCCGCGGAGGTGATCAAGAACTTGGGCCGCAAGAGTACGACCTACAAGGTCCGCGAGTACAAGCCCTTGAAGATGCCGACGGTGCCGAAGGCGGCCGACCCGGTCGTGGCCAAGTCACGCCGCGTCGTCGGCTTCGACCTGTTCGTCGAGAGTACGGAGCACCCGACGAAGCTCGGCCCGGTCTTGGCGGCGGCGGTCGAGGGCAGCCCGGTGAAGCTCAAGATGATTTCGAACCGCGGCACGCAAATCTACCCGGACAAGGGCACGACGATCGACTGCACCGACGCGAGCCAGTGCCGCTTCCTGCTGCGCGACGCCGGCGAGTTGAGTGACGCGGCGATCTTCGAGTTGCTGCCGAAGCTCGCGGCCGTGGCCAAGTGGGCGCACGTCGAGAAGTTGCAAGAGTTCGACGGCCAGCCGAGCTTCACGAAGGCGCAAGGCGAAGACTGAGCTGGGTCTGTCGAAGGGAAACCCGTTTTGCCGCAGAGACGCAAAGGGCGCAGAGAGAACCGAAATCCGAGTTGGGTTTCTCCGACGCTCACGCGCTCCAGCGGCAGGCCGCACGTTAAGGTTTTGACACGGAATTTGTTCTTCTCTGCGCCTTTTGCGTCTCTGCGGCAAAAAATTTCTGACCCCGTCACTCCCACGCTGCCAGGGCCAGGAAGTTCGCCAGCAGCGTCGGGCCTTCGACCGTCAGGAAGCTCTCGGGGTGAAACTGCACGCCGTGCAGCGGCCACGCCTTGTGCCGCACGCCCATGATCTCGCCCTCGGCCGTCCAGGCGCTCACCTCGAAGTCGGGGTTGGTCCAGGTCTCACGCTTGATGACCAGCGAGTGGTAGCGGGTCGCGTCGAAGGGGTTCGACATGCCGGCGAACACCCCCCGGCCGTCGTGGTGGATCGGCGAGACTTTGCCGTGCATGACGCGCACGTTGCGCACCACCTCGCCGCCGAAGACGTGGCCGATGCACTGGTGGCCCAGGCAGACGCCGAAGATCGGCACCGTCGGCGCGAGCGCCCGCAGGATGTCGTTGGAGATGCCGGCTTCTTTCGGCGTACACGGCCCCGGCGAGATGACGATGTGCGTCGGGGCCAGTGCCGTGATCTCGGCGAGCGTGATCTGGTCGTTGCGGCGCACCTCCATCGGCAGCCGCGCCTCCAATTCGCCGAAGCGCTGGACGAGGTTGTACGTGAACGAGTCGTAGTTGTCGATGAGCAGGATCATGGTTGCCGCGTCGGGTGCGTTTGGGCGCTGTTGGCCGTGGGGTCGTACTTCAATTTGTCGGCGGAGGCGGTCACTTCGTCCAGGACGCGCTCGAAATCGGCCACGTCGTACCAGCAGCCGTCGCCGAAATCGACGAGCGCGCGGCCGTTGTAGTTGACCGTCACGACGCGGCCGACCTTGCCGGCGAAGCGCGTCAACGCGGGCACGCCGGGCTTGACCGTGACGAGGCGGTCGGTCCACAGGACTTTGAGCGCGTCCACGGCCGATTTGTCGGGGAAGGCCACGGCGTTTTACCCCCGGAAGGCGTGCCGGCCGGCGGTCGGCGGGTCGAAGTCGAGCTGCCTGGCGAAGCGCGCGGCCTCGGCGGCCCCGTACTCGCGGTCCATGCCGGGGTCGTGCCAATCGACCGCGAGCGGGCCGTCGTAGCCGATCTCGTTGAGGCAGCGGATGATCGCCTCCCAGTCGATGCCGCCGCGGCCGGGGCTGCGGAACTGCCAGCCGCGCCGGGCGTCGCCGCTGGGCCAGTACCCGGAGAGCAAGCCCGCGCGGCCGTCGAGGCTCAGCACGGCGTCCTTCAGGTGGACGTGGTAGATGCGGTCGGCGAAGCGGCGCAAAAACGCGACGGGGTCGATGCCCTGCCAGTGTAGGTGGCTCGGGTCGAACAGAATACCGAACTCCTCGCGGGCGTTCAGCACGTCGAGCACGACTTCGGTCGAGTACAGGTCGAAGGCGAGTTGCCCCGGATGCACCTCACACGCGAACCGCACCCCGCAGTCGCGCGCGGCGTCGAGGATCGGGTTCCACTGCGCCGCGAACGCCTTGAGGGCGTCGGCGATCAGCCCCGGCTTGGGCGCGGGGTAGCCGGACGTGTAAGCCCAGACCGGCGAGCCGGTGAAACCGCTGACGACGTTCGCGCCCAGTTTCTCGGCGAGGCGGAAGGTCGCCCGCAGTTCCTCGGCGGCGCGGTGCGACACGCCCTCGGGCCGGCCGTCGCCCCAGACGTAGTCGGGCACCAGCGCCTCGTGGCGGGCGTCCACGGCGTCGGAAATCGCCTGGCTGACTTTGTGGGCGGCGACGACGGGGACTTGCAGGTCGTGGCGGGCGAGGAGTTCGAGCCGCCCGGCAGAGTAGCCCGACTCGGCGAGTCCGAGTTGCACTTCGAGGTGGTCGCCCCAGCAGCAGAGTTCCAGCCCCTGGTAGCCCCAATCACTGGCTTTGCCGGCGAGCGCGTCGAGCGGCACGTCGGCCCAAGGCCCGGTGAACAGCAAGATCGGTCGCGGCATGGGCACCAATTCCGTGGCGAGCCGGAAAGCGTCAGCGCCCGGAGTTCTTCGCGCGTCAACGCGTCGGAACTCCGGGCGCTGACGCTTTCCGGCTCGCCACAAAACCTAGTCGAGCTTCGGGTCGATGTCCATCGTCACGCCGCCGTCGTGGGCGACGCTCGCCGGCACCTCGGGCGCGACGGCCGGCGGGGCGAACGGCACGGCCGGCGGCGCGAACGGCGGCACGCCCGGCGGCAACGCCAGCGGCGGCGGCACCACCGGCAGCGAGGTCGTCGCGGCGTGGGCGGGCGCGGCCGGTGGGGGCGGCGACAGTTGCGCGGGGGTCGGCATCGGCTCCTCGACGTAAATCTCGTCGAGGTCGAGTTCGTCCACCTTCTTGCGCATCAGCAGGTAGATCATCGTCGAGGCCGACCAGAAGTACGAGTAGCTGAAGCCGACGATGATGAGCGCGAACAGCGACAGCCAGAAGGTCGCCAGGCCCGCGCCGATCTTCTCGGTCACCAGCAGCGTCCCGCGGTACTGGTCGGCGACCGGCTTGTTCGCGTCCTCCAGCCGGTGCGTGACGCGGCCGCTCAGCGAGTCGGTGGCGGTCACCTCGCGTTGCTCGATCGGGCCGCCCTTCAGGAAGAGCTGCTTCCAGCCGAAGGTCTCCGGCGCGTACAGGAACAGGTAGTCCGGCTCGCGGTGCAGCCGCTGCGAGAGCGGGGCCTGCGACACGGCCCACTTGCCCAGGTAAACGCTCAGGGAGCCGGCGAAGATCACGAAGAACGTCACCACCGCGCCGTAGAAGATCGCCACCAGCGAGTACCACAGGAAGTTCCACGGGGCCTGGAACACGTAGTTGTACGTGCGGCTCAGCGCGTCGAAGGTATCGGTGCCGTCCACGCTGAGCGTCGTGTACATCAGCGGGTAGCCGACCAGGCCGATGAGCAGCACGACCATGACCGCCCCGCCCAAAACCACCAGCGGCAGGCCCAGCCCATACAGGACCACGTCGCCGATTAGCGGGATCAGGGCGACGAAGGCGAAGGCCATCATCACCAGCGTGACCACGCCGATGACCGCGACCGGCACCAGCGGCGTGAGGACGTAGTCCTTGTAGCGCGTGGCGACGTAGGTCACCGCCTCGCCGAGGCTCGTGCGCGTCTTGCCGGTGAAGTTGACCGCGGCCAGCCGGGTGATGACGCCACCGAAGAAGGCCCAGGTCACCACGCTCCAGAGCAGGCAGAGGAACAGGTAGAGGCGCGTCAGCGGCGAGGCGTCGGGGTCGAGCAGCTTGACGACCGGCACGAGCAGCTTGACGAGCGGCTCGACGAGGACCGGCGCGGTGCCGCTGAGGAACTCGCTGAAGGTCTTGCGCAACTCGGCCGGCTCGCCGCCCGCGAGGGCGGTGAGGAAGAAGTAGGGGTTGGGGCCGCGGTACTCGTACCAGGGCAGCGTACTCAGGCGGCCGCCGGGGCCGGCGAGGGCGTCGAGGGTCTTCCACTGCTCCAGGTCGCGGAGGTAGAGCCGGGTGGCTTCGAGGTCGTAGTCGGCCTCCTTGTACTCGACGCCGTTCGGCCCCTTGTCGCCGAGCCGGGCGCGGACGACGGCGCTGCCGTAGCTGGCCTCGTCGCCGCGCTGCGGGGCGTCGGTCGCGAAGGCCTTCGACAGGGCGTACCAGCCCAGCGACATCACCAGGATGCCGGCGGCCGCGACGAGCAGCTTCCGCGGGTCGATCGCCACCTGGAAGGTGCGGAAGATCTCGGTCCACAGGAAGGCTTTGCGGAAACTGAACGCCTGGGCGTCGGGTGGGCCAGCGGCCATGCGGAAGTCCCCTGTCGGGAGTTGGAGGGTGGCGCGTCCGGGGCATGATATGGCCGCGGTGCCGGGGGGACAGGCGAGTTTGGCCGCCACGAAGTCGGCCGCCCGCGTGCCCCTCGAATCGAGAGGCACGCGGGCGGCGGGGTCAACGGACGGGGGATGGTTCCAGCGCGGGGCGGTTCGGCAAGGTCGTCCCCGGTCGGGAACACCGTCGTCGGCTCCGGCCGGGGCTGAACCCCCGGCCCGACGACTCGGCTCCCGTTAGAAGAAGATGCCCAGGCCGACGTTCACGCCGTGGTAGATGCGCAGGAACTGCGTCCCGTAGGCCGGGTCCACCGAGCTGTAGTTGAAGCCGATCGGCTCCTGCATGTACTTCGTGTTAAAGTACGTCATCGCGCTGTAGCCGACGCGCATCTGCACCCCCTCGATGGGATACCACATCAGGTTGAGGCTGGCGTTCAAGTTGGGGACCACCTCGAACTCGTTGCGGCTCAGCTTGTTCTGAATCGCGTTCGGGTAGCGGTCGCCCAACTTGTACTTGGCCCGCTCCTTGGCGAGGCCGAGCAACAGCGCGGCGGTCGTGTCGAGGCTCACGGAGAGCGACTTGCCGATGTAGGCCTCGTGGCCGCAGCCGATGAAGGGGCCGTAGGCGCGTTGCGACAGCGTGTTGTTGTAGGTGGCCACGTCTTGCGGCCCGGCCACGCCGTCGGCCCCGAAGCTGACGGTGCGCCACTTCAGCCGCTCCATGATCATCGCGTAGCGGCCCCCGGCCAGGCCGTAGATGCGCGAGGTCTCCGACTGGAACAGCGGCATGCGGACGCCGAGTTCGGCCTGGTTGTACCAGGAGTCGAACTGGATGTCCATCACCCCCGCCCCGTTCCAGATGCCGTAGAAGTTGCCGCCGGCGTTGGGGTCGATGGTCCCGTCGGCGCGGAAGTTCTCCTGGGCGGTCTTGACCCGCGGCCCGGCGAACTGCGGCGGGAAGTTGTAGACCGGGGCGAACAGGAACGAGTCGGCCAGGTCGGGCCGGTTCTGGGCGTAAGGCGTCGCGAGGGTCGCCCCGGCGTGGTACTTCGTGTTGATCAGGTGCGAGTAGCTGCCGTAAACTGAGGTGCCGTCGTCGAACTTGTAGCCCATGCCGATCGTGAAGCCGGGCGTCCAGGTGCGGCGGGTGAAGTCGGCCGTGCTCAGCGCGACCTTGCCGCTGCCGATGTAGGTGCCGGGGTGAGGCGTGCCGTCGGCGCTCGCGGAGATCAGCCCCCGCGTATCGACCAGCCCCCGCGTGGCGACGATCTGCTCGCCGAGCGGCCGGTTGCCGGTCAGGATGAGCAACTCGGTGAAGCCGTAGAAGCCGTTGTCCCCCGACTTGCCGGTCGGGATCGGCACGTTGAAGTTGGCCGTGCCCGGCACCACGTAGTCGTTCACTTGCGCGGCCGCCGACCCGAGGCCGAGGCCCGGCGCGACCAACGCCCCCGTGGCGATCAGTGCGGCGAGGCAGCCCCCGAACCATTTCCGACGTGTCGTGCGCATGAGCGCTTCCCCCTGAGAATCGAGGACGTACGAACCCGACGAGCGGCTCCCCAACCGCAAGCCGGGACTTTCTCACCCGGCCGCCGGCCCGACCCCCCGGCCCCCTTATGACAAGGGAGGCCGAGGCGCGGCACCGACGCCCGGACGTATTCGAGGCGGACAATACCGGGGCGTCCCGTCCGGTCAAGCGGATTTGAACCCGATCCGCCACGATTTCTGGCCCGAAATCGGCCACCAGGGCGTAAAACGGGTAAGCCGTGCGCCGTGGGTAAGCCCCGCGCTTGGGGCGAAGAGACCTCACCCCCTGCCCCCCTCCGAGATAGAGAGGGGAGCAGGTGCGTTAAAGCCGTTGACCGGAACCCACTTGCTCCCCCCTCTCTGTCTCGGAGAGGGGGCCGGGGGGTGAGGTCGCCTTTTCCCCCCGAGATGCGATGCCGCGCTGGCTTCTCCTGACGCTCGCCCTGGCCACCCCGCCGCTGCGCGCCGGCGACCTGCCCGCCGACCTCGACGCCATCGCCGCGAAGTCGCTGGCCGCCTGGAAGGCCCCCGGCCTGGCCGTCGCCGTCGTCAAGGGCACCGACACCGTCCTTCTCAAAGGCTACGGCGTCACCCGCCTCGGCGACCCGGCCGCCGTCACGCCCAAAACGTTGTTCCCGATGGGGTCATGCACGAAGGCCCTCACGTCGGCGCTGCTGGCGAGCCTCGCCGACGACGGCAAGCTGACCCTCGACGACCCCGTCCGCAAGCACCTCCCCGACTTCCACCTCGCCGACCCCGCTGCCGACGCCAAGGCGACCCTGCGCGACCTGATGAGCCACCGCACCGGCACGGCCGCCCACGACTACCTATGGTACCACGCCCCCTGGGACCGCGGCGAAGTGATCCGCCGCGCCCGCTACCTGCCGCCGGCGTACCCGTTCCGCGGCGGCTACGTCTACTCGTCGGTCATGGTGATGGCGGCGGGGCAGGCGGCCGCGAACGCCGGCGGGGCACCCTGGGAAGACCTCGTGCGCGACCGCCTGACGAAGCCGTTGGGCATGGCCGACACGGTGCTGACCTCGGCCGCGGCCGCCAAGGTGCCGGGCCGCGCCACCGGGCACCAGTTGGCCGCCGACGGCACTGTCGGGCCGATGCCGGAGTACGTGCTGGGCGAGGCCAACCCCGCCGGCTCGGCGTTCACGACCGCCGCCGACGCCGTGCCCTGGCTGCGCTTCCACCTCGACGCCGGCCGGTCCGCCGGCCGGCAGGTCGTGTCGGCGGCGAACCTGCGCGAGACGCACACCGCCCAGACGCCGATGTCGCGCGCCGACCCCGAGATCGCCGCGGTCTACCCGGACTCCGCGAGGGTCGATTACGCCCTCGGCTGGGTCGCCTACGACTACCGCGGCCGCGAGGTCGTCGCCCACGGCGGCGTCACCGACGGCTTCCGCACGCTGCTGCTGTTCGCGCCCAAGGAGCGCGTCGGCGTGGCGCTGTTCAACAACTTGCACCAGACGAAGATGAACCTGGCAATCGCCCACGCCATGCTCGACCGCCTCCTCGGCGAGGCCCCGGCCCGCGACTGGGACGCCTACTACCTCAAGCTCGAAGCGACCGAGCGTGCCGACAAGGTGGCCGCGCAAGTCGCGCAGGACGCCGGCCGCGACCCCGCCGCGAAGCCGTCGGCACCGCTGGGGCGTTACGCCGGGAGTTACGCGCACCCGGCCTACGGCCCGGCGACGGTCACGCTCGTTGGGGGGTCGTTGCGGTGGCAGTGGAGCGGCTTCGCGTCGGGGTTGTCGCACCACGCCGGCGACGCGTTCCGGGTGACGGCCGGCCCGCTCGCCGGCCAGCTCGTCGAGTTCCGCAACCGCAGCGGCACCCCCGACGCGCTGCGGGCCGTGGGCACGGTGTTCGACCTCGTACCATGACCTTACGGCAAAGTGCGGATGGTCACTGATCCGGAAACCCCGGCTGAATTCCGTTAGGCCCCCGGAGGAAGTAAGGGTCCACGGTGCTCACCCCCGCGAGCGCCTGCTTGATCCGGGCCGCCCGGTCGGGGTTCGGCTCGGCGGCGAGCTTGAGGCTGAAGTACGCCTTGCCGAGTTCCAGGCCCAGCACCCGCCGGACCACGACTGCGGCGTACTTGGCCGCCTCCTTGTCGCCGTCCCCGACGCGCTTGGTGAGCGGGTCGAGCGACGGGACGCCGATCTGGTACAGCGCGTACACGGTCGGCTGATCGGTCTCGAACGCGGGAAGGCCGCCGATCTGCACAAACGACCCACCGCGGGGGTCGAATGCGAGATGGTCGAGGAGGGCCGGCACAGCCTCGGCCGCCCGCAGGTGGCCTAAGCTGCGGAACGCGACGGCCGCCTCGTCGGCGCGGGCGGTCACGGGGGCCGCGGCCTTAGCGACGGCGACCAACCTCTCGACCGCTACGATCCGCTCAACCGCGAACTTATCGGCAGCGACCGTCTGGTTGGGTACGTTGGGTGCGTCGGCCGGCACCTGTCCCATGAGCCACACTGCGACGCAGAACACGCCCATGACAACCCCCATTCGCGAAAGGGACGGTAGTTACTAACGCTTCCTGCCGTTGTTGGGCCGCACTGGAGTCGGCTAGTAGACTTCTGGACGAATCGCTGCCGGAGCTGGAGCACTAACTGAGATCAGCGCTCAGATTGGTCAGCCCTGGATTGGTCGGAGTTGGACCAGATGCTTCCTTGTCCCCTGTGATGTCGGGAGAGGTGATAACGGCCCACTTAGTATCGGTGGCGCTGGGTCCATTTTGCACGAGGCTGAAGCGTACATAGTACGCGTAGATTCCCGACGGCCTGATGTTGATGCCGTTGATGGTAACCGCCGCAGACTCCCTGAAATTCGCTCTGAATCGCCCGATCGTTCCATGGGGCTGGGCTAGCGCACTAATCACCAAGCCGGGGGAATCGAGGTCGTAGATGAACCCGCTTGAGTCGAGAGGATTATTGTCTAACCACGTTGGACTGCTTGAATCGTTTTTAAAGCCGTTGGAAGCGCCTGTTATTGGCTGGACAACACCCGGCCGAAAAATGTAAGCTTTGTAATCATATTCCCTCCGGAGGCGCAGATCGCTCCCAGGGTAGCTGAAATTCGCCGGATGCACGAGACCCCGCCCCTCTAGCGACCAACCGATCACGGTCCCGTTGGTCGTGACTGACGTGTTGATGCCCAAGGCGTCGGTCTTGTTGCCGTTGGCGTCGGAGGTCACATCCTTCTTGTCTTGCCGTTTGTCGTTGTCGGCCGAGATCGTCCCGGAGAAAACGACCGTCACATCGACCCACAAAACCGTGAACGCCACATCGTCCACCCCGGCGACGTTGCCAACCGGGATGGCCTTGATCTTCACGTCCCGCATCGTCCCGCTGCCCCGCTCTCCCGGCCCCCCCTCCACCCCTTGGACCCACAACTGCTTCGGCAGCACGCTGGCGACGTTGTCGTACAACGTGCCGGACGGGACTTTGTTCCCGCCGGCCGCCGCGTCGTAGAGTTCTACCCTGCCGCCTGCCCACGTCACCTCGACCTTGCCGCCGACGACCAGCTGCCCCGCCGCGTTGGTGAGCGCCTGCACCGTAATCTGTTGCCGTGGCGCGTTGTTGTCGTTGGAGTTCGTAACAACAAGGCCACCGATGGTGTGCTCAGTCGTCTCGCCAAACTGCTCAGGCACACCTAAATGTGCGTTAAGCACGCCCACGATGTCGATGTCGGCGCGGGGTAGCCCGCCCGGTATCAGTGCGGGTCCACCGCCCCCGCCCGCCAGTTCCGGCGAGAAATACTCGCCCACCCCAGTGATGACCGGAATTGGTTCGGTGAAGTACCAGAAGTGTCCAACGCCCCCGACGGGGAGGAAGTCGCCGTTGTCCCCTAAGTACGGACTCAGCCAGTGGGCACCGTCCCCGTACCCTCCGTTGCCGAACGAGCCTTGGGAGTTGCCCCAACCCAAGTCGTTCTCGGGAAACCCGAGTGGCGTCGATTGGTCCGTCCCGCCCGCGATGGACACCGCCGCCAAACCCGTTGGGGGGTAGTTGTTGGGGTTATTATCCGGGTCGATCCAATCGACGCTGGTGTTCGTCACCTCATACCACCACTTGTAGGCCGCCTTACCATCGACTACGGTCTCCGAGACGACGGAAGTCACGGTGGCGTAAGCGCCGGGGTCTTGCGCCGCCCACCAAACTTGGTTGTCGAGTCGGGCGATGATCGGGTCACTCGCCGTCGCGACCGTCACGCCGCTCCAGGTGCGGTCGTTGTAGTCGTAGTCACAGCCGGGTTGGCCCGCCATATCCTCGAACGACAGCGTGACACTACTGCCGGTCGCCACGGCCAAGAACGCCTTCTGGTCGGCGGCGTTCGCCCCGACGCTCGCCGGGCCGAAGGCGTAGTCGGTCGATTGCCCGGCGACGGTCACCGTGATCGTGCCGGCGAACGCCTTCGCTGCCGCGGCCGTCGCCGTGTCGGCCCACACAGTCGCCACGCCGTTCGTCGGGGTGATGTCCGGGGCGAACGTCAGTTGCCCGGTGTGCGTGGCGTCCGTAGTTCCGGCCGTACCTTCCGGCATCGTGGGAGCGGCAACGGTCCACCACGCCGGCGTGTCCCGCCGTTCGAGTTCACACACGGTCAAGACCGTGCGGGGGGGGGGGGGGTTGTTCGGGTTCTGCGGGTCGCCATTGATATGCCCCTGTGGGTGTCTACGTCACACTAACGCGTACTGGACGCCCACAACAACACAATTACTGGGAGAATTGTGTGAAGCTCGAATTGTGTCGAAGCCCACCCGCTACTTCACATCGACCACCAGTGTCGCGTAGTGCTTCGCCTCGGCGTACTTCTTGCCCTCGTGCTCGCCCGGCTTCGCCTCGGTGTGCCGCAGGTACGCCGCGTAACGGCCGGTCGCCTCGAAGGCCGCGGTGAAGCCGTCCTTGTCCGTCTTGAGAGGCTCCTTCTTGCCGTCCGGCCGCGTGACGGTCCCCTCGCCGTTCTCGACCGGCTTGCCGGCCGCGAGCAGTTGGAAGCGCGTCTTGCCGCCGACGGTCACCGGGACGATCTCGAGCGCGCACTTCTCGCCGACGGTCGCTTCTTTGCCGGTCACCCCGGCGGCGACGAACTTGGGGTGGTAGACGATCAGCGCCGGCACCTCGGCCTTCGACGCGAAGCCGTAGACGACGCTGCCGAACACGACCTTCGCGCCGTCGAAGCCGGCTGTGGCCGTGAGCTGGTGGTCGGCCGTCGCCAGCTCGACCGGCGACTCCTTGCCGGCCTCGGAGCGGGCGGTCAACTTCAGGCCGTGGACCTTCGTCATGGCGACCTTGGGGTCGGCCGCGAGGGTGTCGCTGAAGACGACGATGGCACCTGGGCCGTCGGCGTTGGGGACGATGTAGACCATGTGGGCGACGGCCGCGAGCGGGGCCGCGGCCAAGACCATCGACGCGACGAGGTAACGCATCGGCAGACTCCGGAGTGTTCGGGAAGGGCGGGGCGATTGTAGCCGACCCCAGCGGCCGCGGCGACCGCTACAATCGCCCCATGCCGCAACGCACCATCGTCGTCTTCTCCGGCGGCCTCGACTCCACAACGCTGCTCTACCACCAGCGCGCCGCCGGCGACGAGGTGCGCGCCCTCTCCGTCGATTACGGCCAGCGGCACCACGCTGCTGAACTCGCCGCGGCGCGGGCGATTGCCGCGGGGTTGGGCGTCGAACGCCGCGTGCTCGACCTGCGCGGACTCACGGGCTTCTTCGGGACGAACAGCCTCACGGACGCGACGATTGCGGTGCCCGACGGGGCGTACTCGCCGGCGACGATGGCGCTCACCGTCGTGCCGAACCGCAACATGGTGCTGCTGGCGGTCGCGCTGGCGTGGGCGTCGGCCGAGGGCGGCGACGCGGTGGCGTTCGGGGCGCACGGCGGCGCGTACACGCCGTACCCCGACTGCCGGCCGGAGTTCGCGGCGGCGATGCACGCGGCGGCGCTGGCGTGCGACGCGCGGCCGCTCGCGGTGCTGGCCCCGTTCGTGACGTGGTCGAAGGCCGACATCGTGCGGCGGGCCGTCGAGTTGGGCGTGCCGCTGGGGGCGACGTGGAGTTGCTACGCCGGGGGCGAAACGCACTGCGGCCGCTGCGGCACCTGCCTCGACCGCCGCGCCGCCTTCGCCGAGGCGGGCGTCGCCGACCCGACGGCGTACGCGGCGTGACGACGGGGATCGGCTCAGCCCGTCGTGACGGCGGCGTCGGGCATGTCGGCGCTGTGCGTCACGCGGTTGCGGCCGTCGCGCTTGCTCCGGTACAGCGCCCGGTCGGCGTCGGCGAGTAACTCGGCCGGGGGGCGGCCGCCGGCGGGGCTCCAGGTCGCGCAGCCGAAACTCGCCGTCACGGGGAGGTGCTGCCAGCGGGCGTGCGCGACCGCCCGGCGGATGCGCTCCGCCGCGGCTTCGGCCCCGGCGCGGTCGGTGTCCGGCAGCAGCACCGTGAACTCCTCGCCGCCGACCCGCGCGCCCAAGTCGGTCGGCCGCAAGGCCCGCTGGACGATCGTCGCCACGGCCACGATGACCGAGTCGCCGGCGGGGTGGCCGTAGGAGTCGTTGTAAAATTTGAAGTGGTCGATGTCGATCGCCACGGCCGAGACCGGTGACCCGTGCCGGCGGGCGTCGTCCACGGCGCGCTCCAGCGCCGCTTCGAGCCCGCGACGGTTCTTGGCCCCGGTTAGCGGGTCGGTGACGACGACCTCTTGCAGGTGCAAGTACGCCTCTTCGAGCGCCTTACGCTGAGCCTCGAGCTGATCGACGTGGCGGTTGCGCTCCGTCACGTCCTCGGTGATGCCGATGACCCAGCGGTTCGCGCCGGGTTCGTGCGGGTGGCCGAGGTACGGCTTCGAGCGCGAGCGGACCCAGCGGACCTCGCCGTGCGGCCGCAAAACGCGGTACTCGATCGCGGTTCCGTCGGCGGGGGGGTTGGCGACGCTGCGGCCGTAACGCTCGCGGTCGTCGGGGTGGATGGTGCTCCGCAAGAAGCCCTGGGCGCACGGGGCACTCAGAAAGGCCTCGGCCGGGCGGCCCCAGACGCGGGCGAAGGCGCGGTTGACGTAAACCGGCCGGCGCTCGTCGGTGTCCCAAAGCCAGACGACTTCCAGCGTCTGGTCGAGGAGGGCTTCGAGATTCGGCGTGACCGCAGTCATGGGGGCCGGGCCTGTGTCGGGCGATGTCAGCCGTCGAGTCGTCCCCCGGCACCACAGGTCCGGGTCTGCCCATTGTTCGCTACCGCACCCTCAGGAAGAAGGGCCGACGGCGCGGAATCCCTGAGTCGATTCGTCCGTCGGCTGAAACTTCAACGGGGAATCCGGTCGAATCGGCTCCGCGACGAGACGCAGGGGCCGGTTCTGAGGGCCAGCCGGGTCACTCTGACCCGACGCGATCAGTCTAGGACACGCCGCCCGCGTGTCCACTAGAAGCAAAACCGGCCCCGAGGATTCTCCCCAGGGCCGGCCACAACGCGTCGTCAGGGGACGGAAGTTAGAGCAACTCGGCGACCGGCTCGCGGTCGTCGAGGACGTACATCGGCCGGCCGGTGCCGTTGGGGAAGGTCATGGCCGGGTCGATGCCGATGGCGCGGTACAGCGTCGAGAGGACTTGCGGCACGCGGTACGGCCGGTCCTTCGGGTACTCGCCGCGGGCCGAGCTGGCCCCGACCGCCTGACCCATCTTCAGCCCGCCCCCGGCGACGAGGGCACTCATGACCGGCGACCAGTGGTCGCGGCCGGCGTCTTGGGCGTTGACCTTCGGCGTGCGGCCGAATTCGCCCCAGACGATCGTAATCACGTCTTCGGACAGGCCGCGGTCGTGCAGATCTTGCACGAGGTTGGCCACGCCGCGGTCGAGCAGCGGCAACTGCTTGGCGAGTTGCTTGAAGTTGCCCGAGTGGGTGTCCCAACCGCCGAAGTTGAGCGTCACGAACCGGACTCCGGCCTCGACGAGGCGGCGGGCGGTCAGGAAGTGCTCGACCCCCTTGTAGCGATCGCGGCTCTTGGGGTCTTCCTGCTTGAGGTCGAGCGCGTCGCGGACGGCCCCGGAGGCGATCATGTCGAACGCACGGGTCGTGAAGGCGTCCATGCCCTTCATGCTGCCGCTGGCGTCGATGTCGCGGCGGGCCGTGTCGAAGCCGGCGAGCAGCGACTTGCGCTCGCCGAGGCGGTCCGGCAACACGCCGTTGACGAGCTTGAGGTTCTGCTGCGCGGGGCCGTCCGGCGTGAACGGCCGGTGCGCCACGCCAAGGTAGCCGGGCTGCGTGCCGTTGGACATCCCCCGGAGCGACACATACGGGGGGATGTCACTGTCGCCTTGGAGCTTCGACATCACCGAGCCGAACGACGGGTGCCCGGCGATCCGGTTGACGTTCTCGGGGTAGCCGGTCATGAGGTTGACGTCGGAGTGTTCATCGACCGAGACGATGGAGCGCAGCACGGCGAGCTTGTCCATCATGCGGGCTTGCATCGGCATGTGTTCGCAAATTTGGACGCCCGGCACGTTGGTCGGGATCGCCTTGAACTCGCCGCGGAACTCGACGGGGGCGTCGGGCTTGGGGTCGTACATGTCGATGTGGCTGGGGCCACCGGGCAGGTAGACCATGATGACCGACTTGGGCGTCGTGGAGCCGGACTTCTTGGCCGGCTGGGCGGCCTGCAACCGCAGGGCGTCGGCGAGCGTCAGCCCGGCCCCGAGGGCCCCGAGCGTGAGGAAGTCGCGGCGGGCGATGCCGTCGCAGAAGGAGCGGCGTTGACCTTGGAACGTAATCACGGGACGGGCCTCCGAAGGAGGTGCGGGCGGGGTGGGGGAGTCGTCAAAGACGGGACGATGGGTGTACCGGCAGTGCAACAAGCGTACCGCCACGGCGGCGCAGAGGCAATCGGAATTCCTTCAAAATGTCGCGCGACCGAGGTGCGTCACGGATGCCGTCGGAGTCGGCCTTATCACCATCAAGTTGATCGGCATGATTAGGTATTGCCAAGTCGCTGGGAATGCCGATGATAACGCCATGCTCCGCAACCTCTTCGTCGCGTCCGGTTTGGCGTACCTCCTCGCGGCCGCGGCGTGGGTCGTGTCGTCGGGTGTGGTGCGCGACGACCGCGAACTCCTCAACGTCGCCTGCGACCCGACGCGCGAACTCTGGGCGGAAATCAACGCCCAGTTCGCGGAGCACCATGAGCGCACGACCGGGCAGCGTTGGGCGGTGCGGCAGTCGCACGGCGGCTCGGGGAGCCAAGCCCGCGGCGTCATCGACGGCTTGCAAGCCGATGTCGTCACGTTAGCGTTGTGGAGCGACACCGACGCGATTCGCAAGGCGGGGCTGATCGCCGAGGGCTGGCAAGACCGGCTGCCGAATCGGTCGCTGCCGTTCACCTCGACGATCGTCTTCGTCGTCCGCCGCGGCAACCCCAAGGGGGTGCGCGACTGGCCCGACTTGCTCAAGGACGGCGTGACGGTGATCGCGCCGAGTCCCAAGACCTCGGGCAACGGCAAGTGGGCCTTCCTCGCCGCGTGGGGCGCGGTGCTACGCGGCGGCGGCACCGAAGACGACGCCACCGCCTACATGAAGGCTCTCTACAAGAGGGTGCCGGTGCTCGACACGTCGGCCCGCAACGCGACGATGACGTTTACGGTCAAAAAGCTGGGCGACGTGCATTTGACGTGGGAGAACGAGGCGTACCTCGAACAGAAGGAATACCGCGAGGAGGGGTTGGAAATCGTTTACCCGACTCGCAGTGTGCTGGCGGAGCCGCACGTCGCCTGGGTGGACCGCGTGGTGAAGCGTAAGGGCACCGAGGCGGTGGCGAAAGCGTACCTCGACTACCTGTACACCGACGCGGCCCAGGAAGTCATCGCCCGGCACCGCTACCGGCCGGTCAACCCGGCGATTCTCAAAGCGGCCGACTTCCCGGCGATCGAACTGTTCCCGGCGAGCGTCGCGGGGCCGAGTTGGGACGCGATCCAGGCCCGCTACTTCGCCGAAGGCGGCGTCTTCGACCAAGTGTTGGCCAAGTAAGAATATTCACCGCAGAGGGCACATGAGAGCACATGAGAAAGCCAGAAACCCAAGAGAGCTAAAACCTGAGTTGGTTATCACTTCGCGTCTCAGCCTCTTTGCGGGAGGTGGTTTTGGTTCCAACTCAGGTTTGTGCCTTTCTCACGTGTTCTCATGTGCCCTCTGCGGTGAATCGCCTTTTCCGAATTCCCGACCTGGAGTGACATGAACCGCAGGGTGTTGCCGGGGTTTCGACTCGGGCTGGGCTACACGGTGTTCTACCTGTCGCTGCTCGTGCTGCTGCCGCTCGCCTTCGGCGTCAGCAAGGCGTTCGAGCTGTCGCCCTCGGAGTTCCTTGCCGCGGTCTGGACGCCGCGCGCCGTCGCCGCGTACCGGCTCACGTTCACGGCCTCACTGGTGGCGGCGCTCGTCAACGTCGGTCTCGGGCTGGTCGTCGCCTGGACGCTGGTCCGCTACGACTTCCCCGGCAAGAAGCTCCTCGACGCTTGCGTGGACGTGCCGTTCGCCCTGCCGACCGCGGTGGCCGGGCTGATCTACGCCAACCTCTACGTCGCCGACGGCTGGCTCGGCCGCGTCCTGGTGCCGCTGGGAATCGAGGTCGTCAACCAGAAGCTCGGCATCGTGCTGGTGCTGGTCTTCACGGGGTTCCCGTTCGTCGTGCGGACCGTCCAGCCGGTGCTCGAAGAACTCGACGCGGAGATGGAGGAGGCGGCGGCGATCTTGGGGGCGTCGCGCGGCCAGTCGTTCCGCCGGGTGATCCTGCCCAACCTGATCCCGCCGGCGTTGACGGGCTTCACGCTGGCGTTCGCGCGGGCCATCGGCGAGTACGGCTCGGTGATCTTCATCAGCTCCAACCGGCCCTTCGAGATGGAGATCGCCCCGGTGCTGATCGTGACGCAGCTCGAATCCTTCCAGTACCGCGAGGCGGCCGCGACGGCGACGGTGCTGCTCGGCTTCAGCTTCGTGCTGCTCGTGGCGATCAACCTCCTCGACCGCCGGAGCCGCCGCAATGGCTGACGCGACCTCGCGCGGGGCCCGCACCCGCACCGACCCGGCGTACATCCGGCTGCCGCTGATCGCCGTCACGGTCGGCACGCTGGGGCTGCTCATCGTGGTGCCGCTGGCCAGCGTGTTCGCGCAGGCGTTTTCGGCCGGCATCCCGGCGTACTTCGCCGCGCTCTTCGCCGACCCGGACACGCGGCACTCGATCTTCCTGACGCTCACGGTCGCCCCGGTGGCGGTGGCGCTGAACACGGTGTTCGGCGCGGTCGCCGCCTACGTCATCGCCCGCTTCCGCTTCCGCGGCCGGACGCTGTTGATGACGCTGATCGACTTGCCGTTCTCGGTGTCGCCGATCGTCGCCGGGCTGGTCTTCGTGCTGATCTTCGGCCAGCAGGCGGCCCTCGGCGGCTGGCTGCAAGAGCACGGCTACCAGGTGATCTTCGCCCCGCCGGCGCTGGTGCTGGCGACCGCCTTCGTGACCTTCCCGTTCGTGGCCCGCGAACTCATCCCGGTGCTCGAAGCCAACGGCCCGGAGGAGGAGTTGGCGGCCCGCAGCCTGGGGGCGTCCGGCTGGCAGATGTTCACGCGGATTACACTCCCGAACGTGAAGTGGGGGCTGCTGTACGGCGTGATCCTGTGCAACGCCCGCGCGATGGGCGAGTTCGGCGCGATCGCGGTCGTCTCGGGCCGCATCGCCGGCAAGACCGACACGATGCCGCTGCGCGTCGAGAAGCTATTCCAGGAATCGAACAACCCTGCGGCGATGGCCGTAGCGAGCCTGCTGACGCTGGTCGCGCTCGGGACGCTGGTCCTCAAAGTCGCCGTCGAGCGACAGATGCGCGCCCAGAAGGCCCGGAGTGCCGAAGTCAGTCCGTGACCGGCGAGCCGGAAGCGCTCAGAAGTTCAGCCGCCGGCCGGAGCGCGCCGCGTTGCAGGCGGCGCACAGCCCGCTGACGACGAGCGTGTGCCCGGCGACGCGGAAGTTGTACTCCGCGGCGACTTGCTTCAAGGCCGCGTCGATCGCCGGGTGCTGGAACTCGATCATCGCGTGGCAGGCGTCGCACACGAGGTGCTCGTGCTGCGGGTAGCCGTAGTCGTGGTCGTAGACCGTGCGCGGGCCGAGTTCGATGCGCCGCAACAGCCCCGCATCGACGAGCTTCGTGAGCGTGCGGTAGACCGTCGCCCGGCTGACGGCCCGCCCGGCGGCCTTCAAGTCGGCGAGGAGTTCGTCGGTGTCGAAGTGCTTGTGCCGCGCGAAGATGTGCGCGACCAAGTCGCGCTGCTGCTCGGTGAAGCGCTGAGGCGTTGGCCGGCTCAGCAGGTACTCGCGGAACTTCTCTTCGGGCGACTGCGACACCGCCACCGCTTCCAACGCCACGGCCCGCCCCCCGAGTTCGCGTTACGACGGGGGCATTCTAGCGCCGCACAAGAACCTGCCAAGGGCACCGCCGCCGGCACGGCAGTTGCGACATTTTTCGTCCGAGCCAGCGGGGCTAACGCCGATGCGTAGCCCCCTGTCAGGTTGCTCGCCCCACTCACCTCGTCCCCGGAGACACCACGATGTTTCGCAAGCTTCTCTTGACCGCCGCGCTGACCGCCTTCGCCGCGACCGCCCACGCCCAGACCCCGACGCCGGTGCCCGCGAACGGTAGCCCGGCCCCGGTGCAAGGCGCGAACAGCCAGTTCCGCGCCAAGCAAATCCTCGGCACGAGCATCATGATTCAGGGCAACACCGCCGTCGGCACGGTGGACGACCTCGTGTTCGACGAGGCGGGCAACCTCGAGTACCTGATCGTGGCCAACGAAGGCAAGCTCTCGACGGTCCCGTGGGAGGCCGCGAAGTTCGACCTCGACAAGAAGATGGCCGTCCTGCCGCTGACCGCCGCGCAGTACAACGTCATCCCGACCTACACGACCACGACCTACCCGAGCTACTACACCCCGGCGTACCGCACGCAGATGTACAAGTTCTACAACTTGACCCCGCGAGAACTGCGCCGCATCGAGCGCCGCTAGTATTCTGTGACCGGCGAGCCGGAAGCGTCAGCGCCCGGAGTTCTTCGCGGGAAGAACTCCGGGCGCTGACGCTTCCGGCTCGCCTTTGCGCTTACCGCTCCGCCCCCGGCGACGCCGACTGCACTTCGGTCAGCCGCTTGCGGTAGCGATCGTAGAGCTTCGTCTGCTTGCTCGTCGGCTCGTAGCCGCGGCCGTCGATCACGACGGCAAGCACTTGCGTGGAGTGCTGCAAGATGTCGCCGTTGGTCACGACCAAGTTGGCGGCGTAGCCGGGTTTGAGGTCGCCGAGGCGGTCGCCGACGCCCAGGATTTGCGCGGCGTTCACGGTCACCGCCTTCAGGCCCTCGTCGGCGGGCAGGCCGTGCGCGACGGCCATCGCCGCCTCGTAGGGCAGGTTGCGGGCGTTGCTCGACCCGGCGCTGCGGATGCAGAAACGCACGCCCGCCTCGTGCAGCTTCGCGGCCGCGGCGTAAGGGGCGTCGTAGCGGTCGCCGGCGTCCTGCGGCAGGGCCAGCACCGGCCCCAGGATCACCGGCACGTCGCGCCGCTTCAACTCGCCGGCCAGCTTCCACGCCTCCGTGCCGCCGCTCAAGATTAGTTTTACCTTCAACTCGTCTGCCAACTTGAGCACCGCGCGAATCTCGGCGACGCGGTTGGCCTCGATCACCACCGGCTTCTCGCCGCGGGCGTAGGGGCCGACGGCCTCCAGGCGCGGGTCGAGCGGGGCGTCGGGGTTGGCGGCGCGGCCGGCGGCGTAGCGGCGGGCCTGCTCGAAGAGGTCGCGCACCTTGCGCAACTTCTCGTCGCGCTTGCGCTTCTCGG
>JAYTUC010000037.1:0-11056 GCA_043744775.1 Fimbriiglobus sp.
GCTGGCGACAGTCCCAAGTGTGGACGGTCACCCAGGGGTTAAAGACGGCCGCCGCCGCCGGTGCCGCCACTGGTGCCACCGCCGCTGCTGACGACCTTCACGCTCGTCTGGCCCTTCAGCGCGCCGTTCGAGGTGTCTTGCGCGCCAATCGTCAGCGTCCCGGTCGTCAGCAGGGTGACCGTGAACGTGTGGACGCCCGCGTCGGCCGCGGTGAAGGTGTAGTCCGCCGGGACGCCCGTCGGGCCGGTGAAGTGGACCTTGCCGACGTACCCGGTGACCGGGTTGCCGAAGGCGTCCACCGCCGACACCGTCAGTGCGAAGGCGACCCCCGCCGTCGCGTTCGACGGCACCTTGAGGGCGAAGCCGGCCATCGAGGCCGCGGAGACTTGGATGTCCTTCTGGAAGTAGGTCAGCGCGGGGGTTGCGGTGTCGGTAGCCGTGAACGTCTGGCCGCGCGACGACTTGAACGTGACGCTGAACACGTGGCTGCCCGCGTCGGCCGCCGTGAACGTGTACGCCGAGAGCATCGCCACTTGCAGGTCGCTGCTGCTGAACGCCAGCGCGCCGCGGTAGCCGGTGGCAGCGTTGCCGTAGGCGTCGCGGGCCGTGACCGTGACGCTTTGCGCCACCCCGGCCGTGGTCGCCGTCAGGGGCGTCACCCCGAGACTGACTGCCACGCCCGGCGTCACAACGACGCCGGTCTGGGTGATCGACATGGCCGGGTTCAGGACGTCCGCGACGGTGACGCTCTGCGTCCCGGCCCGCGTCAGTGCCAAGGTGAACGTGAAGGCCCCGGCGTCGGCCGCCGTGAAGGTGTGGTAGCCGGAGACCGTCGGGTCACTGCTGAAGACGCGCATCGTCCCGGCGTAGACGGTCGAGACGTTGCCGAAGGCGTCGTACACCGTGACCTTCATCGACTGAACCGTGCCGGCCGCGGCGCTGGCGACCGGCGTGACCGTGAAGCGGACGCCCTGCCCCGGCGTGACGACGACCGACTCGGTGCCGGCCAGGCCGGTGCCGTCGGTCGCGGTCACGGTTTGGGTGCCGATCGTGCGCGGCGTGACGGTGAACAAGCCGACGCCGTTGGTGACCGGGCCGTCCGCCGGGACCGTCGCCAGCGGGTCGCTCGTCGTCAGGTGCGCCGTGCCGGCGTAGCTCGTGGCGACGTTGCCGAAGGCGTCGCGGGCGGTGACGGCGACGACCTGCGGCGAGTTGACGAAGCCGCCGCCGCCGGAGAGGCTCAGCGCCACGGCAGTTCCGGGCGTGACGGCGACGCCGGCCGTGGTGCCGCTGGCGTTCGGGTTGAGGGTGTCGGTCGCGGTCACCGTCTGGGGGCCGGCCGTCCGCAGCGTGACGGCGAAGGCGTGCGTGCCGGCGTCGGCGGCGGTGAAGGCGTAGTTGGCGGGCAGCCCGGCCTGGGCGTCGGTGCTGGCGAAGTGGGCCGCGCCGACGTAGGACGGGGCCGCGTTGCCGAAGGCGTCGAGGGCCGCGACCGTGACGGAAGTCGTCGGGTCGCCGGCCGCGGCGGTCGCCGGGGCCGACACCCGGAAGCGGGCCGCGGCCGCGGCGCTGACGGTCACCGCCGTCGAGGCGGTCGGCAGCAGCGGCGACGTGGCGAACAGCGTCTGCACGCCGGCGCTCAGCAGGGTGCCGGCGTTGGCGACGGTGTGGACCCCAGCGTCGGCGGCGGTGAAGGTGTACGAGGCCGCCACGGCCGGGTTCAGCGGGTTGGCGAACCCGACGGTGCCCAGGAAGTTCGCGGCGACGTTGCCGGCGGCGTCGAGTGCCGTGACGGTCACGGCGAACGGCTGGCCGGCGACGGCGGTGGCCGGGGCGCTGAGGCCCAGTTGCGTCGCGCCGCCGAGGAGGGCGCGGTCGTTGGCGGCGTTGGCCATTACGGTCGCGGCGGTGCCGAACCCGGTCGCCACGGCGTCGGCGGCCCCGTCGCCGTTGAAGTCGCCGAGGGTGAGGGTGCTGCCGCTGAAGCCGGCGTTGGCCTGGATGGCGTAGAAGGAGCCGTCGCCGCGGCCGAGTTCGACCTGGCCGTTCGCCTCGATCAGGTCGAGGTGGCCGTCGCCGTTGAAGTCCGCGGCCTGGAGTTGCGTCGAGCCGCCGTTGGGCATCGGGTAGCTGTGCGGGGCCTGGAAGCCGCCGTCGCCGGTGCCCAAGATCAGGCTGAACTGGTTGCTGATGTAGGTGTTCAGCACGGCCACGTCGGGCACGCCGTCCTCGTTGTAGTCGCCCACGGCGGCGCGGTACGGGGCGGTGCTGGCGGGGAAGCTGCGGCTCGACTGGAAGGTGCCGTCGCCGTTGCCCAACAGCGTGGCGACGCCGCCGGCGCTCGACTGGTTCGCGGTCACGAGGTCGAGCTTGCCGTCGCGGTTCAGGTCCGCCACGCTCACGTCCTGGGCACCGAGGCCGGCCGAGTAGCCCTGGGCCGGCAGGAAGGTGCCGTTGCCGGCGTTCTTGAGGACGAACAGCGTGCCGCCGTAGCCGGTCGAGACGCCGACGAGGTCGTCCGCGCCGTCGCCGTTGAAGTCGCCCTTGGCGATCCGGTTGACGGTCGCGCCCACGGCGTAAGCCACCGGGGCCTGGAACGTGCCGTCGCCGTTGCCGAGGAGCAGGTTGATCGCGTTCGCGCCGACCGAGGCGGCGGCCAGGTCGAGCTTGCCGTCGCGGTTGAAGTCGCCCGCGACCATCGACCACGAGCCGGCGCTGTTCGGCGAGGCGACGGCCGGCAAGAACGTGCCGTCGCCGTTGCCGAGCGCGACGCTGACCGCACTCGCCAGGCCGTTGAAGTTCGACACGGCCAGGTCTGGCTTGCCGTCGCCGTTGAAGTCGCCGACGGCGGCGGCGCCCTCGGAGGCCCCGGCCGGGACGCTGAACGGCGTCAGGAAGCTCGGCAGGGCGCGGCCTTCGAGAGGCTCGACCCCCAGCCGCACGCGACTCGGGGCCTTCGGCGTCGCCGCGTGGCGGTACGGGCGGGACCGGCTCGGGAACAGGCTGCGGATCCAGGAAGCGGGCATCGGAGGACTCCGGTTCGGGCGCGAAGGGGGCGAGGACGTTGTCGGCACCCGTTGAATCAAGAACCCCGCGGCGACGGGACACGGAATTCCCGATCCGCGCGATTCTCGGGATTCCTTGTCCCGTCGCCGCGCCGTTGCGGATTCCCTGGGTGCGGGCGAATCCCCCGCCGATTGCCGACGCTCAACGCCCTTCCCCAACTCCCTGAGAGTCCCCATATGTCGAAGCTCACGAAGGTCCGCCTGCACCTGACGGCGTTCGAGGACCGGCTCGTGCCGGCCTCGTTCGGCACCATCTCGCCCGACTCGATCACCGTTAGCCCCGACGACGGCGGCGCGCCGCGTGTGAGGATCGTCAACCCGGCGACGGGCGAGGACACCGGCGAGATCCAGGCGTTCGAGGACTCGTTCCGCGGCGGCGTCCGCTCGGCCCTCGGCGACGTCAACGGCGACGGCGTCCGCGACATCGCCATCGTGCCGGGCGTCGGCGGCGCGCCGCGGCTGCGCGTGATCGACGGCGCGAGCGGCGCGACCCTGATCGACCTGAACGTCTACGAGGAGTCGTTCCGCGGCGGCCTCTACGTGGCCCTCGGCGACGTGAACGGCGACGGCAAGGCCGACATCATCACCGGCACGGGCGACGGCGGCGCGCCGCGCGTCCGGGTCCTCGACGGCGCGAGCCTCGGGCGGACCGTGCTGCGCGACTACTTCGCCTACGAGACGACGTTCCGCGGCGGCGTGCTCGTGGCGGCCGGCGACGTGGACGGCGACCGCCTCGCCGACGTGATTACCGGCACGGGCGTCGGCGGCGGCCCGCGGGTCGTCTCGTTCGCCGGCTCGGACAACCGCGTCCTGCAGAACTTCTTCGCCTACGAGGACACCTTCCGCGGCGGCGTGCAGGTGTCCGCCGGCGACGTGGACGGCGACGGCCGCGACGACATCATCACCGGCACCGGGCCGGGCGGCGGGCCGGTCGTGCGCGTCGTCTCCGGCGCGACCAACCAAACGCTGACGCAGTTCCTCGCCGACGACTCGTCGTTCCGCGGCGGCGTCGCCGTGGACTCATCGGACGTCAACGGCGACGGCCGCAAGGAGGTGGTCACCCGCACGCGGCACGGCGGCAGCCTGAGCGTGAAGGCGTTCGACCGGAGCGGCGGTCCCGGCGTCCGCAGCTTCTCCCGCGACGTTGAGGACGCCACGCCGATCGTCCCGACCGTCGCCACGCCGCCTGCGGGCACGACCGGCGAGTCGGGCAAGAACACGTCGCTGGTCGCGTCGAAGGTCGAGGGGGCGGTCGCGGCGATTGACGTGGCCGGCGCGACGGTCACGGTCAAGCCGCAGGCCGGCGCGGCGGTCGCGGTCAAGGTCGGGCCGACGACGAAGGTCGAGCGCAACGGCAAGCACGCCCCGCTGTCGGCGCTCAAGGTCGGCGACGCGGCCGAGGCGAAGCTGGGCAGCGACGGCATCGCCCTGGAGGTCGAGGCGACCGGGGTGTGACCGGCCCGCCGAAACGCCAACCGACTCGGGTGTGGTGAGGAATCGAGTTTGGTGATCGGTGCGAGGGGGTCTAAACTGTTAAGTGTCGCCCACCTCTTGATGAACGGGAGGCCCGCGTTGCCGGGCGAGCCGGAATTCCGCGACCTCATCCGCCGCGTCCGCGACCGCGACCCCGAGGCGGCTGAGGAACTCGTCCGCCGCTACGAGGGCGTCATCCGCCGCGTCATCCGCATCCGGCTGCGCGACGCGGGCGTGCGGCGGCTGCTCGACTCGACGGACATCTGCCAGTCGGTGCTGGCCAGCTTCTTCGTCCGCACAGCACTCGGGCAGTACGAGGTCGAGACCCCGGCGCAACTGCTGAGCCTGCTGACCACGATCGCCCGCAACAAGCTCGTCAGCCAGGCCAACCGCCTGAAGGCCGGGCGGCGGGACATCCGCCGGGACGCGACCGCCGACGGCCTGGCCCCGCGCCTGGCCGACGACGCCTCGGACCCCAGCGAGCAGGCGTCGGCGCGGGAGTTGTTGGAGAAGGTCCGCGGCGGCCTCGACCCCGCCGAGCGCCACTTGGCCGAGCAGCGCGCCCTCGGCCGCACGTGGCAGGAACTGGCCGACGAGGTCGGCGGCACCGACGTGGCGCTGCGCAAAAAGTTGACGCGGGCCTTGAACCGCGTGATGGCCGAACTCGGACTGGGGGACGACGGCGATGCGTGACCGCCCGCAAACCCCGCTCGACGCGGCCCTCGACCGGCAGAGCCGCGCCTGGCTCGCCGGCGGCCGCCCCACGGTCGATGAGTTGACCGGCGGCTCGCCGCTGCGCCACGACGCCGACGCGCAACTCGACCTGATCTACAACGAGGTCGTGTTGCGCGAGGAACTCGGCGAGGTGCCGGCCGCTGCGGAGTACGTCGCCCGCTACCCCAATTTGCGCCGCGACCTCGAGCTGCACTTTGAAGTCCACCGGGCGATGGCCGACGAGGCGCTCTCCGTGACGCCCCGGCTCGACGGCGCGACCCTGGCGGACACCGACGCGACGCCGGCCGTCGCGCTGCCGCAACTGCCGGACTACGAGATCCTCCACTTCCTCGGCCGCGGCGGCATGGGGGTCGTGTACAAGGCGCGGCACCGCCGCCTGCGCCGGCACGTCGCGCTGAAGATGTTCGAGCCGGGCCGGGTGCCGTCGCCGCGCGAGGTGATGCGCTTCCGCGCCGAGGCCGAGGCGATCGCGCGGCTGCAGCACCCCAACGTCGTGCAGATCTTCGAGGTCGGCGAGTGGGGCGGCCTGCCGTTCTTGGCGCTCGAACTCGCCGAGGGCGGCACGCTGGCGCAGCGGCTCCAGCAGTTGCCGTACACACCGGCGGCGGCCGCCGCGCTGATCGAGACGCTGGCGCGGGCGGCCCACCACGCCCACGACTCCGGCATCGTCCACCGCGACCTGAAGCCGGCGAACGTGCTCTTCGCCGCCGACGGCACGCCCAAGCTCACCGACTTCGGCCTGGCGAAGGTCTTCGGGCGCGACGCCGACGCCCCGCGCGACGCCACCCGCACCGGCGACCCGATCGGCACGCCGCGGTACATGTCGCCGGAGCAGGCCGCCGGGCGGCACGACGCCAGCGGCCCGACCACCGACGTGTACGGCCTCGGCACGGTGCTCTACGAGTGCCTGACCGGGCAGGTGCCGTTCGTGGCGTCGAGTGTCGTCGAGACGCTCGACCTGATCCGCTCCGCCGAGCCGCGCTCGCCGCGCCGGCTGCAGCCGTCGGTGCCGCGCGACCTCGAGACCGTCTGCCTGAACTGCCTGCACAAGGACCCGGCGCGGCGCTACGCCAGTGCGCTGGCCGTGGCCGACGACCTGCGCCGCTTCCTCGACGGCAAGCCGATCACCGCCCGGCCGACGCCGGCGTGGGAGCGCGCGGCCAAGTGGTGCCGCCGCCGGCCGACGCACGCCGCGCTCGTCGCCGTCGCCGCGACCCTGCTCGCCGGCGTCGCCGTCGCGGCCGCCGTGCGCGACAGGATGGAAGGGCAGCGCGTCGAGGCAGTGCGTGCGGAAGTCGAGCGGCTGGCGGCGGAGGGCCAGGACGCGCTCGCCCGCCAGGACGACGACGTGGCCGAGGCCCGCTTCCGCGAGGCGTGGGTCCAGGTCCAGGGCGAGCCGGCGCTGCGCGACTACCAGACGGGCGTCGCCGGCTGGCTCGACCACAGCCGCCGCGCCGCCAACCGCCAGCGCTGGGCGCAGCGCGTCCCGCCGCGCGAGTACGACGACCTGCGCGACGAGGCCCAGTTGCGCGGCCTCCTGCTGGACCCGCGCCGCCCCGAGTCGGTGGCGGGGGCGCGCGAGGCGGTCGCGGCGGCGCTCGCCCTGACCCTGCCCGACGACCCCGGCTGGCGGCACGAGCGTGGCCAGCTCGCGCTGCTCGACGCCGACCTGATCGCCCACGAAGCCGGCCCCGCCCCCGCGCTGGCCCGCCTCGACGAGTTGGCCGGCTACTCGTCCCGCCCCTACCACGGCCGGCGGGCCGACTACCTCGACCGACTCGGCCGCGGCGCGGAGGCGGCCGACGAGCGCCGGCGGGCCGACCGCTTGCCGCCCGACGCCGTCGCCGAGCGCTTCCTGGCCGGCACCGAGTGCGTGCGCCGCCGCGACTTCGCCGGGGCCGCGCCCGACTTCGAGGCGGTGCTGGACGCCGAGCCGGGTCACTTCACGGCCCGGCTCTTCCAGGCGGTGTGTGCGATGCAATTGAACCGCCCGGCCGAGGCCCGCGTGGGGCTGACCGCGTGCGTCGCCCAGCGGCCGCGCTTCGGTTGGAGTTACCAGTTCCGCGGCCGGTGCGCGGAGCAGTCGGGCGACCCCGCCGCCGCCCGCCGCGACTTCGGGCGCGCCGCGGAGTTACAAGCCGCCGGCCCGTGAGCCGACGCCAGGGATTCTCAGGGACGAACGCCGATGACACGACTCCGCCCACTTTCGAGCGACCCCCGCCGGGCGGGGCGGCCGCGCGGCTTCACGCTCATCGAGTTGCTCGTCGTCATCGCCATCGTCGCGATCCTGATCGGGCTGTTGCTGCCGGCGGTGCAGAAGGTGCGCGAGGCGGCGACGCTGACGCAGTGCCGCAACAACCTGCGCAACCTCGGACTGGCGTGCCACAACTTCGAGGGCGTCCACGGCAGCTACCCGCGCAGCACGACCCGGCCGCGCGGCACCACCCCGGTCGGCGGCGAGCCGGCGGGCAACCTGAGCAACTGGAACAGCGGCACCTACGAGTCGTGGGTGCGCGAGCTGACCCCGTACATCGAGCAGCCGAACGCCCGCGTCCAGGACGCCGTGCGGCTGCTGGGCTGCCCGGCCGACCCGCGCGGCGTCGATTACCGCGTGCCGGCCTACGGCTTCACCTGGTACGTCGGCACCTACTCGAACCCCGCGACCGTGAACAACGGCATCCTCGTGGACGACGCGAAGTCGAAGGCCGCCCTGAAGGTCACGCCGCTGTCGCTGACCGACGGGGCCAGCAACACGCTGCTGCTGGCCGAGCGGCCGCCCCCCGCGGACGGCCAGTGGGGCTGGTGGGACTCCGCCTGCTGCACCGTCGATGTCATTACGCCCGTGCGCGGCGAGCGGAAGATTTACAGCAACGGCGTCAACGGCAACTGCCCCGACCCGGCGCTGTACGGGCCGGGCCGGGTGGACGACAACTGCGCGTTCAACGCCCCCTGGTCGTTCCACGCCGCGGGCGGCCACTTCGCGATGGGCGACGGCAGCGTCCGGACGTTCACCTACGCCGCCGGCAACCAGCCCGCCGCCGGCGTGAGCGTGCTGGAGGCGCTGGCGTCCCGCGCCGGCGGCGAAGTCGTGAGCGCGGAGTAAGGGCGGGGGCGCGTCGGGCGGTTCGAGACCCAGGGAGGGGGCGCAGGCCGGGCACCCACGAGGGGTGCCCCTACAGTTCGCCTGCGGCGGAGCCGAAGACCGAGGGTTCGACGGCGCAGCCGAATCCCGCGTAGGGGCATCCCTTTGTGGGTGCCCGGCCTACGCGCTCCATTGCGGAGCCGACGACAACACGCCGTCAGCCCCTTCGCGCGAACACGCCGCGCCTCAAAGCCCCGGCAGCTTCTCGGTCGAGTCGCCGAAGCGGTCGAGGGTCACGCCGGCCTTGTCGAGCAGCGACAGGTACAGGCTGCACATCTTGCGGTTCGGCTTGCCGAGGTAGTCCAGCACGCGGCCCGACCGCAACTTGCCGCCGCCGCCGCCGAGCAGCACCACCGGCAGTTGGTCGTTGTTGTGGTTGCCGGTCATCATACTCGACAGGAATAGGATCATGCTGTTGTCCAGCAACGTCCGCTCGCCTTCTTGCACCGCGTCGAGCTTACCGGCGATGTAGGCGACCTGCTGGGCGAAGAACTGATTGACCTTCAACCAGTCGGCCCCGTCGGTGTGCGACAGCAAGTGGTGGATCATGTAATCGACCTTCAAGTGCGGGAAGCGTAACGACGAGTGGTCGTTGTTGAGCTTCAGCGTACAGACGCGCGTCGTGTCGGTGCGGAAGGCCAGCACCAGGATGTCGGCCATGAGCCGCATGTGCTGGTCGATGTCCTGCGGGATGCCGTCGGCCGGGCGGGGGGCGTCGGGCTTGTCCAGCGTTGGCCGCCAGCCCTGCAACCGCCCGCCCTTGCCGGCGTCGTCAATGCGCGTCTCGACCTCGCGCACCGACGCCAGGTACTCGTCGAGCCGGCGGGCGTCGCTCTTGCTGACGGCGCGCCTCACGTCGCGCGCGTCTTCGAGCACCGCGTCAAGGACACTCTTGTCGGCGCGGCCGGCCTCGTCGCGGAACAGGCGGTCGAAGGCGAGCGCGGGGTACAGTTCGAGCGGCGTCGGCGTGGAGGCGGAGGTCCACGAGATGTGCGACGAGTAGATCATCGAGTAGTTCTTGTGGATCGCCGCAATGGACGGCTCCGTGCCCAGCACCAGGCTCGGGACCTTGGTCTGCCCCTTCATGCGTCCGGCCAACAGTTGATCGCAACTCACGCCGCTCTTGATCTCGCCGTTGGGCGCGAGGTGGGCACCCGTTAACAAGTTACCGGTTTGGCAACTGTGGATGCCGCCGATCAAGGCTTCCTGGTTGTACAGGCCGCGTAGGAAGATCAACTTCTCGCGGTGGGGCGTCAACGGTTCGAGGACCTTGCCCAACTTCATGGCCTTGCCGCTGCCCTCGGCCCACCACTCCTTGCTGTGGAAGCCGTTGCCGGAGAACAGGCAGGCGAAGCGCACCGGCGGCTCGGCGGCCTTGCCGTTGGCCGGTGCCCCCCACGCCGACGCCTCGAGCCACGGCAACGCCATGCTGACGCCGACGCCGCGCAGGAAGGTGCGGCGGGTGACCGGGTGGAGGGTTCGCATCGCCGGGACTCCCGCGGGGTTACTCGGTGTCGTCGAAATCGCCGCCGCGCACGCCGCGGAACTGCGGGCTGCGCACAATCAACGCGACCGCCGCGGTGACCCGGCCGTCGGCCTTGGCGAGCGCGGCGACCATCTCGTCGAGGAGCGCCGTGTCCGAGAGTGCGACGCCGCGGCCGAGGGCGTAGCCGAGCAGCTTCTTGCAGAACAGCCGCACGACGACGGGCTTCTTGGCCGTGACCAGGTGCTTCTTCAGCCCGTCGAGGCCGTCGAAGGTGGTGCCGTCGCGCAGGGTCGCCCTGGCGTCGATCGGGAGGCCGTGAACGTCGAGGGCGCGCCGCCGGCCGACGCCGTCGAAGCCCTCGAAGGCGAGGCCGTAGGGGTCCACGCGGACGTGGCAGACCGCGCACGCCGGGTCACTACTGTGGCGCTCGGTCAACTGCCGCACGCTGAGCTTGTCGGCGTCGCCGCCCTCGGGGAACTTGGGCACGTCGGCCGGGGGCCGCGGCAGGCGCTCGCCCAGCAGCGTCTCGACAACCCAGTTGCCCCTCAAAGTGGGGCTGGTGCGCGACGCGGCGGCCTGCTTGCTCTGCACGCTGCCGAGGCCCAGCACCCCGCCGCGGCCGTACTGCCGCACGCCCCCGACGCGCCGCCACTGCGGCCCAGTGACGCCGGGGACGCCGTAGTGCTTCGCCAGGAGTTCGTTCAAGAACGTGTGGTCGGCGTCGAGTAGGCCGGTGACGGGGCGGTCGGCCTGGAACAGGTCCTGAAACAGCAACACGCCCTCCTCGTCCATCGCCTTGCGGAGTTCGGGGGTGAAGCTCGGGAAGGCCGCCTCGTTCTTCTCGCGGAAGTCGCCGAAGTCGCGGACTTGCAGCCACTGCGTGCCGAACTCGACGGCCAGCGAGCGCACCCGCGGGTCGGCGAGCATCCGCCGGGCCTGGGCCTCGACGGTCGCCGGGTCGGACAACTTGCCGGCGGCGGCGAGGGCGCGCAACTCGGCGTCGGGGCCGGACGACCAGAGGAAGTAGCTCAGTCGCGTCGCCAACTCGTGGCCACTCACCGGCCCGGCGAGCTTGCCGGGCGGGGCGTTCTCGACGCGGAACAGGAACGCCGGCGACACCAGCACGCGGGCCAGGACGCTCCGCAACGCCTCGTC
>JAYTUC010000038.1:0-11023 GCA_043744775.1 Fimbriiglobus sp.
CGAGCCGGTATCGTTGTCGGCGCGCTTGAACGTCGTGATGATCTCGCCTTTGCGTTCCTTCGTCGTCGCCATCGTACCGATCCCTCTCCTCGACGACGCTGACCGTAGCGAGTAAGCCGCAGTGAGCGTCGAAGTCTTCCGCCGATGTAGTCGCTGTGTGAGTCCCGTGGTGTCGTCCGAAGCCGGTTCTCCAAACCGCTCGCTCCGGGGACTCCGCCTTCCGTCGCCGTCACACTCCTGTGGCACGGACGATCATGACACTTGACAGATTCGCTCAGTTTAACGCCTTGCCGTCACTTGGCAAGGGATAAACCCCCGCGCCGGGCGCGGGCCGCCGCCTCGGAGGGTGGGCGCGCCCCGGCCGGGCGGCCGTCGCCCTTGACACCTTTTTGCCCCACCGCTATCGCCGGCGTCGGAACGCCACGGCTGACGCTTGCGACCCGCGACGACGCCCACGACGACTTTGGGGGACGACCGATGACCGCCCGACCCTGCTTCGCCCTGCTGACTGCCCTCGTTGTGGGGCTGACCGTCAGGCTGACTCTGGGCGTCGCCGTCGCGCAGCAGCCGAACACCAACCCCGCCGGCTTGCTCGTCGCCGAGGTCGTGCCCCTCAACCTCAAGTCGCTCAACGCCCAGTACATCCGCGAGCTGATGCGCACCCGGCCCGGCAAGCCTTACGAAGACGCGACGGTCAACGACGACGTGCGGGTCCTGCTCAAGACGCAACTCTTCGTCCCCGGCTCGGTCAAGATCAAGACGGCCATCAACCCCGAGACGATGCGGGTGACCGTGTTCGTCGAGTTGCAGGAACTCAGTGGCGTCGTCAAGGAGATCGTCTTCCGCGGGGCGCAGCACCTCTCGGCCGACGAGCTGGGCGACCTTACCAACGTCCGCCGCGGCGCGCCGATGAACCCGAACGCCAACCAGTTGGGCAAGACGGCGATCCAGAACAAGCTGCGCGAGGACGGCCGCTTCTACGCCACCGTCGAACTCGCCGAGGGCGACAAGCCGACCGACACGCGGGTCGTTTACAACATCGTCGAAGGCCCGGTGGTGCGCGTCCGGGCGATCGACTTCCGCGGCAACGCGGCGGTCACCGCCGGCCGGCTGCGCACGCAAGTGGTGAGTGGATCGGCCCTCATGCCGCACCTCGTCACGGTGCTGTCGCCCAAGCTCAACCCGTCGTCGATCGAGGAGGACAAGAAGAAGGTCGTCGCCTACTACCACCGCCTCGGCCACATCAACGTCGATGTCCGCGAGGACATCGTGCCCTCGACCAACAGCGTCGCCGAGGTGACGCTCGTTTACCACATCGCCGAGGGGCAGTCGTACACCGTCCGCGACGTGCGCATCGACGGCAACAACACCTTCACCGAGGCCCGCCTGCGCCAGGTGACGGCGATCGAGTCCGGCAAGCGCTACGACGCGGACGTGGTGGCCGCCGACGAGAAGCGCATCGAAATGCTCTGCGGCAACGCCGGCTACCGCACCGTGGTCGTGACGCAGAAGTACGGCGTGCCGGAGCGGCCGGGCATCGTCGATGTCCACTACCACGTCGTCGAGCAGAACAAGGAGCCGCGGCGGGTCGGCCGCATCGAGATCGTCGGCAACACGGCGACCGAGCAGCGCGTGATCCTGAACCAACTCGGCTTCAAGCCGGGGCAAATCCTGCAGTACCCGCAACTCGAGGCCGCCAAGTTTAACCTGATGCGGCTGAACCTCTTCGACAACGCCGAGGACGCCCCGCGCGTCGAGGAGATCGCCCGCGACAACGACAACGGCTTCTCGGACATCCGCGTCACGGTGAAGGAGACCCGCACCGGCATGTTCTCGGTCCAGGCCAACGTCAACTCCGACGCCGGGGTCAACGGCTCGATCGTGCTCAACCAGCGCAACTTCGACATCATGCGGGTGCCGACGAGTTTGGACGACCTGTTCCAGGGCAAGGCGTTCATCGGCGGCGGCCAAGAGCTGCGCGTCGAGGCGACGCCGGGGACGATCTTCCAGCGCTACGCCGTGACCTTCCGCGAGCCGTACCTGTTCGACTCGCGGTTCGGCCTGACGCTCAGCGGCTACTACTTCAACCGGGCCTACGCGGAGTACCACGAGGACCGCTACGGCATCCGCCCGACGATCGACTACCGCTTCACGGACAGCAACATCTGGCGGGCGCACGCCTCGGCCCGCGTCGAGGGCGTGAACGTCCACAACGTGCCCGCCTGGGCGACGCCGGCGATCACCGACAACATCGGCAGCGCGTTCGTGCTGGGCCTGCGCGGCGGCCTGACCCGCGACACCCGCGACAACCTACTCCTGCCGACCTCCGGCAGCATGCTCGACATCTCCGTCGAGCAGGTACTCGGGACGTACTCGTTCCCGATCGGCACGATCGAGGCGACGAAGTACTTCACGACCTGGGAGCGTAAGGACGGCAGCGGCCGGCACGTGTTTGCGAACCGGACGCAGTTGACGGCGATGGGCGGCAACGCCCCGGTGTTCGAGCGCGTGTACGCCGGGGGCATCCGCAGCTTCCGGGGCTTCAGCTTCCGCGGCGTCGGCCCGTACGAGAACAACCTGAACGTGGGCGGGACGTTCGCGTTCATCAACAACCACGAGTACCTGATCCCGGTGACGGCCAACGACAAGCTGTACTTCGCCGCCTTCGTCGATCACGGCACAGTGGAGCGCAACGTGACGATCAAGGACTACCGCGTCTCGGTGGGCGTCGGCCTTCGCATTAGCGTCCCGGCACTCGGCCCGCTGCCGATCGCGTTAGACTTCGCGGTGCCGCTGCTGAAAGGTATTTACGACACGAAGCAACTCTTCAGCTTCTCGATGGGCTGGGGCTTCGGGCAGTAAAGGCGAGCCGGAAGCGCTCTATGGCGAGCGGGGGAGGACAGTCCCCCGAGTGGGCCCCCCTTCACGGAGTGAACTTTGTCGCCTCCGGGTACCTCGGGGGACTATCGTCCCCCGCTCGCCAGGAGTTACGACAGCACAGCGTCGATCACATGCCCATGCACATCGGTCAGCCGCATGTCGCGGCCGCCGAAGCGGAAGGTCAGCTTGGTGTGATCGACGCCCAGCAGGTGCAGCATCGTCGCGTGCAGGTCGTGAATCTCTTGCTTGCCCTGCACGACCTTGTAGCCGAAGTCGTCGGTCGCGCCGAAACTCGTGCCGCCCTTGATGCCGGCACCGGCAAGAAACACGCTGAAGCCGAAGGGGTTGTGGTCCCGGCCGTCAGACCCTTGCGCGAACGGCGTGCGGCCGAATTCGCCGGCCCACACCACCAGTGTGCTGTCGAACAGGCCGCGCCGCTTCAGGTCCGCGAGCAAGCCGGCGATCGGCTGATCGACGGCGAGGGCATTCTTCTCGTGGCCCTCCTTCAAATGGTCGTGCTGGTCCCAGCGGTCGAACCCGACACTCGGACAGGTCACTTCGAGGAAGCGTGCCCCGCGCTCCACCAGCCGCCGGGCGATGAGGCACTGGGTGCCGAACGTCGAGGTCGGGCCGTACTTCGAGTCGATGCCGTAGAGCGCCTTCGTCTCCTTCGACTCGCTACTCAAGTCCGTGAGCGCGGGGACGGCCGTCTGCATCCGGTAGGCGGTCTCGTAGTTCGTGATCGCGGCGTCGATGGCGCGGTCGGCCTTGTCGGGGTTCAGCGCGTCGAGCTTGGCCATGAGGTCGAGCTTGGCGCGCTGCCGGGCGTCCGTCGGTTCGAGCCGGGCGATGTTGGCGACGACCGGGTTGCCGGGCCGCAACACTGACCCCTGGAAGGCGGCCGGCAGGAAGCCGCTGTTGAAGTTGTCGAGGCCGCCGGGCGGGATCAGGCCGCCGTTGAGGACCAGGAACGTCGGCAAGTCCTTGTTGCCGGTGCCGAGGCCGTAGCCGCACCACGCCCCCCAGCTCGGCCGGCCCTGTACCCCGCTGCCGGTGTGCAGGAAGTAGTTCGCGCTCGTGTGCTCCGGGAACTTCGAGGTCATCGACTTCACGACCGCCAAGCTGTCGGCGTGCTCGGCGATCCGCGGCAGCAGGTCGCTCACCCACAAACCCGACTGGCCACGCTCGCGGAACTTCCACGGCGATTGCAGGACGTTGCCGACGTTGGCGAACTGCGTCGGCTCGACGGTGAAGATGTCGCGCGGGTTCTTGCCGTGATACTTCGCCAGCGCCGGCTTGTAGTCGAACGTATCGACCTGGCTCGGCCCGCCGTCCATGTACAGGAAGATGACGGCCTTGGCCTTGGCGACCGGCAACGCCGCGGCGGGCGACCGCTCAGCGAGCATCGCACTCAGGGCGACCGCGCCAAAGCCGTTGGCACTGCGGGCCAGCCACTCTCGCCGCGTCAGGGGAACGTAGGTGTGGTTCATGGTGCTATCGTACCGGACGCCTGACATCGAAGAGAAGAGTTTTGCCGCGGAGACGCAGAGAAGACCAAAACTCGAATTTGGTTCTCTCCGCGCACTCTGCGTCTCCGCGGCTAACACTCTTGGGTCTAGCCCGGCAAGTGCGCGAACGCTTCCCGCGCGTGCCGCCGGCCCAATGGGGTGAGCCGCAACGCGTCGCCGGTGCGGGTCACGAGGCCGTGGCGCTCGGCGCGGCGGACGACGCCGGTCACGTCGGCCGGCCGCCAGTCGAGGTGGCGGTGCAGGCCACTCTGGGCCGACTCGTCGGCCTCGGCGGGGGTGCCCTCGTGCTCCGCGAGGTGGATCGTCAGGACCGTCTCGGCGAAGGCCCGCCGCCGGCGGAATCGCTGCCACTCCGCGGCGAGCAGCCCGCGCCGCGGGGCGACGAGCAGCGTCACGCCGTACAGAACACCCAGCGTCACCGCGACCATCCCGGCCGTGTTGGTGTGGAGGATGAACGCCGCGCGCACGCCGGCGACGGCCCCGACCGCGGCGGCGACCAGGCTCAGCGCGAAGACGACGTGCAGGCGGTCGGAGAGCAGCCGGGCCGTCAGCGCGGGCAGCACCAGGAAGGCGACGACGAGCACGGGGCCGACCGAGTCGAACGCGGCCACAGCGGTCAGCGACACGACCGTCATCAGCCCGTAGTGGACCAGCGCCGGCAGGAAGCCCAGCGTCGCGGCGAGCGCGGCGTCGAACGTCGTCAGCTTCAACTCCTTGAAGAAGACCACCGCCAGCGTGAGGTTGAACAGCGCCAGGGCCGCCAGCGCGACCGTCGGCCGGTGGCCGATCGGCACGCCGAAGAGGTGCGCCATCGGGGCGCTACTGGCGTACTCGACGTGGCCGAGGAGCACCTGATCCACGTCGAGGTGCGTGTCGCGGAAGTGCATCGACGCCACCAGCGTGCCGACGCTGAAGAGTGCGGGGAAGACCAGGCCGATGGCGGCGTCGCCGCGGACGAGTTGCGTGCGTTCGAGCAACTCGACCAGCGCGACCGTCAAGACCCCGCTGAGCACCGCGCCGACGACCAGCCACGGCGAGTCGAGGTCGCGGGTGAAGTAGTACATGCCGACGACGCCGAAGAGCAGGACGTGCCCGATGGCGTCGCCCATCAGCGCGAGCCTCCGCAGCACCAGCAGCACGCCGGGGACGGCGCAAGCGAGGGCCGTAACCAGGACCAGTAGCATCGCCTCGCGCTCGGGGAAACTCACGGGGCACCCCTTTGTGCGAGCAGCCGGCGGCGCTGGAGTTGCCGGCGGATTGCCGCGGCGAGGAGGCCGCGGCGTGGGGCGAAGGCCAGCGAAAGCAGCGCGGCGGCGGTGACCGTAAGCACGATCGTCGGCCCCGTCGGCACCGCCCGGCCGCGCTCGCTCAGCGTGTGCGATAGAAGCGTCCCCGCGACGCCCGAACCCGCGCCGAGGGCCATCGCCAGCAGCACCAGCGGGCCGAGCCGGTCGGTCCACTGCCGCGCCGCCGCCGCCGGGGCGACGATCAGCGCACTCATCAAGACGACGCCGACGGTTTGCAGGCCCAGCACGACCGCGACGACCACGACAGCCGTCAGCAGCCAGTCGAGCCGGCGGACGGGGTAGCCCAAACTCGCGGCGAAGTCGGGGTCGAAACTCAGGAGTTTGAACTCCTTCCAGAACGCGACGAGTACGAGCAGCGCCGGGACACCCAGCACGACGAGCGGGGCGAGGTCGGCCATGCGCACCGTCGCCGCCTCGGCACCGAACAGGTACTGCTGGAGTCGCACGGCGTTGGTGCCGGGGTAGGCGTCTTGCAGGCCGCGCATCAGCACGATGCCGAGGCCGAAGAAGGTGGCGAGCAACGCGGCCAGCGCCCCGTCGAACGGCGCGAGGTTGCGACGCACCAGACCGCCGACGAGGGCCAGGGCCAGCCAGCCGGACGCCGCGGCCCCGAGGATCAGCACGACCTCGGATCGGCCGCCGAGCCAGAACGCGCACGCCACGCCGGGCAGCGCCGCGTGCGACACCACGTCGCCTTGCAGGCTCTGCCGGCGCACCACCGCGAACGCCCCGACGCCTCCGCTGAGCGCCCCGAGCATGGCGGTGGCGAGCAGCGTCGGCCGCAGGGCGGGGTCGGCCAGGAGTTCGAGCAGCGGCAACATGGCGTCAGTTTAGCGGTCGCGGCGACGGTGTCGCGATTCTCGGCGAGCCGTCGGCGTGAGCCGGGGGGTTTCTCGACCGGCGCGCCCGGAAACCCCCGGCTCGCGCCGACGGCTCGCCGGGACGGGACCGCCGACGCGGCTCACTTGCCGGGCGCACTCACCAGGGCGAAGTCGAAGGTCTTCGTCGCCCCCACGTCGGCGCTCAGGGTCGTCTTGTCGTTGTAAATCGCCGAAAGGTAGTTGACGCGGCCGTCGATCGGGCGGACGGGGTCGGTCGATATCTTGATTTTCGGGTCGATGCGGAAGGCCCGGATGACGACGCGGTTCTTGCCCGGCTTCGCCGCGAGCGTGTAGGCCCCGCCGCGGACCTCGGCGTTGCCCGGCACGGCCCCGTCGCCCACGTCAAAGCTGATCGTCCCCTCGGCGAGTGGCACGCCGTCGAGGATGACTTTGCCGCTGACGGCCTCGCGTTTGTCCGCGGGGGCCGGTGAGTCGCAGCCGGACAATCGTGGCGCAGGCGAGTGGCCCACAGAGAAGTAGGAAGCGCATGGTTTCGGCTCAGAAGGGGGCGGAGTTGATGGCCGCACGACGGCGGCCGGCCCGAACGGGCTGAGGCGCGACGCGGCTTACGACTGGGTAATGACGGTGCCGTCTTCGCGCAGGTCGAACTGGTCCTGCGTCGCCAGCGGCAGGCTGCCGACGAGGAAGCGCGCGTTACCGTCGGCGAAGGACGCATTCACGCCGCCGGTCCCGCGGACCTTCTGCACGGCGAGTGAATATCAGACGGCCGAACGGCCACTGGAAAGCTTACCCACGAAAGCTGATAGTACGCACGCGATGTGTGAGAGATGTCTGAATTCTTCGCAGGCAAGGAGCCAAACGAGGATAGTACCGCGAAGCGCGATCTACTGACGGGCATCGCCGGTGAACCGGCCAGGGCTGCTGAAAGGCGGGGCGCTCACGTTCGGATTCGCCGGCGTAGTCGGGGCCAACGGCCCGGTCGGCACGTCCATCGGCGGCATCCGCTGGCCACCGCCCTGCCCCGGCATCGGCAACTCGTTGTCGCGCGGCGGGGCGTTGAAACTCGGACCGACCGCCGAGGGGTACGCGGTGAACGGGGCCGAACTGTAGATCGGCATTGTGCTGGACACCGGCGTCGAGTGCAGTTGGCCATATCCACTCGGCACCATCGGTGCGCCCATCGAGTTCGCACAACCGCCGCGAGTCGCGACATCGGCGCAAGGCTTGACGGCGCTCGCCCCGTCGCGGCGCGATTTCGACGGGCAATCGTCGCGGTCGCGGTGGAAGAGGCGGTCGATGAGCCGCGGCCGGTCGCCGCAAGTCTGACAACCCGACGACCCGGCGACGAAAGGCATCGCGACAATTAGCAAGGCGAGCAAGCGCATGGAACAACCCCGGCCGGGCGACGGACGATCTTCGGGTAATTTCCCCCGGAATTGGCGGGCGGGCCAATCCAAGTGCGGAAAAAAAAGGCCACCCGGACTCATCCGGGTAGCCTCGCTGGCTTCACCAAACCCCGCGGCACCCGCGAACCGACCGGCCGAACCCGGCTAACCGGCCTTCCGCGTCGGCTTGTCGGCGACTGCTTTGACTTGCTCGCGTAAGTAATCGATGGCCTTTTCGAGTTGCACGTCCTTGAACGCCTTCGAGGGCTTGGCCGTCCCGTCGTGCGGCTTGATGACCTCGCGGTCGCGGAACGCCTCCGCCAGATCTTGGGCCTGCTCGCGGCTCAACTTTACGAGGTAGCCCTTGTCCGGCGTCACCCCCCAAATGTCCTCCGGCTTGCCCGGCGTACTATTCTTGTCGATGTTGCGGTCCGTCGGCGGGAAGTACCGCGCCGTCGTGAACTTGATCTGCCCGCCGGTCGGCGCGAAGTCCTTGACGTTCTGCACGCTTCCCTTGCCGTACGACCGCTCCCCGACGACAACCGCCCGGTTGTAGTCTTGGAGGCACGCCGAGACGATCTCCGAAGCACTCGCGCTCTGCCCGTTCACCAGCACCGCCATCGGGAAGTTGACGAACTTCTTCGACTTGGCCTCCGACTGGCTCCGCCAAACTTCCGGCTCGCGCGCCCGGTACTTCACCGAGACGATCACGCCCTCCGACTCGTCGAGGAACATGTTGCAAATCGCCACGGCCGATGTCAGGAAGCCGCCCGGATTGAAGCGCAGGTCGAGCACCAAGCCCTTCATCCCCGCCGCCCGCAACTTGCCGACCGCGACCGCCAAGTCCTTGGCCGTGCCCGGCGAGAACTGCGTCAGGCAGACGTAGCCGATCTTGCTCTCGGGGTCGAGGAGGAATTCCCAGTCGTCCTTGGCGTCACGCTTGACACCCAATACCGTCTCGACCGAGATCACGCCCCGCTTCAACACGTAATCCTTGGCGACGCCGTCGCGCTCGACTTCGAGCGTAATCGGCACGCCGACCTTGCCGAGGATCAGTTCGAGTGCCGCCTCGGTCTTCATCCCCTGGGTCGAGACGACTTTCGCGACCCCCTCCGCCAGAGGGTCGCCCTTGGGGTCGGTCTCCCGCTTGATCTTCGTGATGAGGTCGCCCGCCTGAATGCCGGCCACATAAGCCGGGCTGCCCTTGATCGGGCTGACGACCAGCAAGCCGTCGCGAACCAAGTCACGGCGAATCTGGATGCCGACGCCGCGGAACTCTCCGCGGAGCGACGAATCGACTTTGGCGATCATGGCGGCGTCGTAGTACGTCGTGTACGGGTCCTTCAACTCGGCGAACATCATCAAGATCGCCGTGTCCGCGTCCTTCAACCCGTCGAGGTCTTCCCGCTTCCCGATCCGCTTGCGGACATCTTTCAATAACGCCGTGATCGCAGAACGCTCCATACCTTTCGGAGTCTTAATCAGTTCTTGAATGTCCTCCGGCACGACTTGTTCGAGCCGACGGTACAGCCCCTTGACCGAAAGGGCCGCCCACTCCCCGGCATCGAGCGGCTTGACGTACTCCGTCTTAACCGCGTCGATCGCCCGCACCATGGTCGCGGCGAACTTGTCGGCGTCGGCGGTCGGCAACACCATACTCTCGAGGATCGTATTCCGAGCCGCGATGAAAGCGTCGGGTGTCACAGCTTGGTCGGCGAGTTGTTGATATTGCTTACGAAGCTCTTGACGCGCCTTGAGCTTCGGCATCTGAGCCAAAAGCGTCCGCCCTTCGGTCAACATTTCCGGCGTCAACTTGCTCGCCCTCCCGAGTGTCTCCAGGGAGGACAAACGCTCAACGACCTTCGGCGTGACCTTCGGGTTCTTCGTTAGCGCGAAGTGGCTCGTCTCCTCGCCGACAATGAACGGGATCGACTCCTTCTCAGCAGTCGTCTTACCGATCGCGCGGGACTGCTCCGGCATCTTCTTTTCGAGGTACTTCACCAACTCGTCCACGACGACCAGGCCGTCCGGCTCGTAGCCGTCGGTGTCGGCTTCGCCCTGGAACGCCGCGAGGACTGTCTTGGCGAACAACCCACTTTCGCCGACGGACAGCGGCGGACTACTCGGCACGGTGGCCAGAATCACGATCTTGTTCTGTGGCGGCGGCTGTTCCCCTTTGTCCTCGCCACCAAACACGGCCCCGAGGACATCGCGCAGTGTCGGCTCCGCAATCGTCTCCTTGCCCGCGTCGAAGCCCCCCTTGAACGCGATGTCGAGCATCAAGCAAATCTTGCGGTCCTTGGCCAATTTGAACTCGACATCGAGGTCTGAGCCTAGCAGCCCGGTCTTCGCCCGCTCCTTGAACTGCGTCTCGGAGGTGAAAAAGCAAGTCTGGTCGCCACTCGACGCGCCGCGTCCGAACATCGCCACCACGATGGTCTCGTCTTTCGAGGTCTTCGCCACGGCCTCATGCAAAGCCTTGACGATATTCTCGCGGGTGGCCGGCTGAGATTTCCGCTTCTCGTCCGGCTTGGCGGTCAGCAGCTTGACGCGATCCGGGCCGTCGTGGAAGGCGGGATCGACGAAGAGGTCGTAAAAAGCCCGCGCGTCCGCTTCAGCCGTTGGGCGCGCGGTGATGGCGGCGTCTGTAAACTCGCCGACGCCGACGATCACCACATAGGAACCCTTTGGGGCGACGGGCGCGTCCTGGGCCTGGATTGGCGGGGAACTGGCTAGCGCGATGGCCAACCCCAGGAGAGTCAACAAGCGACGCGGAGTCATCAGACAGCAGTCCTTTCCATCGATGGGCGTATCCGCACGGGCCGAAGTGAAACGGGGCAGGATACGTCGTGTCTACCGAGATTCTATTCTGTCCGTCAAGGCGCGACGGCGTCAACTGCGAACCGCCGTGTGAGGGGATTTCGGCGAACTATCGAAGTCGGTTTACGAAACGAAAAAACCCCGCCACACAGTGAAGTGTGGCGGGGTTTTGTATAAAGCCGGCAATGACCTACTCTCGCGCTGAAAGCACTACCATCGGCCCCAAGTGCTTAACGGCCGTGTTCGGAATGGGAACGGGT
>JAYTUC010000039.1:0-11004 GCA_043744775.1 Fimbriiglobus sp.
TTGAGCGCGATCTGGCGGTTCTGGTAGATCTTGGTGAGGTGGGCCGTCTCGACGACCATCCCCGACTTCTTGTCCGCCATGCGTAGCCCTCCCCCGGAGGCGGTCCCCCGACCACCCCACGTTGCCCGCGATAGCCACACCTTCACTCGAACGCAAGGGGAGAATGGGGCGGGCCAAAAGCGAAGCAGGATTAGCCGCAGAGACGCAGAGCACGCAAAGAGAATCAAAACTTGAATTTGGTCTTCTTTGCGACCTCCGCGTCTCTGCGGCTAATCGGTTTTCGTGTAAGACGTTCACCGGTGCCCGACCCCGCGGAGTGACTTCGATGACGATGCCCGATGGCTTGGTGCGTGACCTGACCGCGGCGCTCGACGCCATCCCGCTGATCGACCCGCACAGCCACATCGACCCGCTCGCCCCAACCGCGAAGTCGCTCGACGACATCCTCGGCTACCACTACTACACGGAACTGGCGCACTCCGCCGGGATGCCGCACGACGTGCTCGCCAAGGACGCCGACCCGCGGGTGCGCTGCCGCGAGATCGTCCAGTTCCTCGAACGCTTCGACAACACGGCGCAGCACGCCTGGTTCGTCGAGATCGCCCGCACCTTCCTGGGTTTCACCGGCGACCGAATCGCCGCTGCCGACGCGGACACGCTTTTCGACACAGCCGCCAAGACCTTCGCGCGACCCGACTGGGAGGCGCAAGTCTTCGCGCAGACGAACCTCGAGAAAATCTTCCTGACCAACGAGTTCGACGACCCGCTGACCGGCTTCGACACGGCGCGTTACGTGCCGTGCCTGCGGACCGACGCCCTGGTGTTCAAGCTGCACGAGCCGGCCGTCCGCGAGCGCCTGGCCAAGGCGACGGGCGTCGAGGTCGGCGACGCGGCGAGCCTGCGGGCGGCCGTGCGACGGCTGTTCGAGCACTTCGTGTCGAAGGGCGCGAAGGCCTGCGCGATCAGCCTGCCGCACGACTTCGACCCGGCGGCGTCGGCCACTTTCCTGACGCTCGCCGAGCACTGCCGCGAGTTCGGGTTGCCGTTCGACCTGATGATCGGCGTGACGCGCGACGTGTACCCCGGCGGCGTCCACCAGGGCCGCGACCTCTTCGACCGCGGCGGCTCGCTGGTGCAATACCGCCAGCTCTTCAACGAGTTCCCCGAGGTCAAGTTCCCCGTCTCGGTGCTCACTAGTGCCCAGAATCAGGAGCTGGTCGCGTACTCGTGGATCTTCCCCAACGTCATCACGAGCGGCCACTGGTGGTACTCGAACATCCCCGCGTACATCGGCCGCGACCTCACGGAGCGGCTGCAAGCGGTGCCGAAGACCAAGCAAGTCGGCTACTACTCCGACGCCTACAAGCTCGAATTCGTGCTGCCGAAGTTCGGCATGTACCGCCGCATCCTCGCCGGGGTGCTCGCCGACGAGTTCGTCCGCCCCGGCCGCGCGACCGAGGCCGAGGCCGTCGCCTTGGGGCAGCGCCTGTTGCGCGACAACGTCCGGGAGATTTTCGATGTCTGAGACGCGCGCCGCTGTCATCGCCCTGTCACTACTACTTGTCGCCGGGTGTACGAAGTCGGCCGACCGCGTCGTTGTCTACTCGGCCCAGGACGAAGACTACGCGGTGCGCGTCTTCGACGGCCTCGATGTCGGCGTCAAGGTCGAGGCGAAGTTCGACACGGAGGCCAACAAGTCGGTCGGCCTCGTCGCGGAGCTGCAAGCCGAGGCCGGCCGCCCGCGCTGCGACGTCCACTGGAATAACGAGCCGCTGGGCACGATTCGCCTCGCGCGTCAGGGGCTTTACGAGCCGTACACCAGCCCCGAGGCCGCGCACTACCCCGCCGCCTCCGGCCGCGCGTACGCCGCCTTCGCGGAGCGGGCGCGGGTGCTGATCGTCAACACCAGGCGCGTCCCCGCGGACCAGCGGCCGACGAGCCTGTTCGACCTGACGCACCCACGCTTCAAGGGCGTGGTCGCGGTGGCGAAGCCGCAGTTCGGCACGACGGCGACGCACGCCGCGTGCCTGTTCGAGGTCCTCGGCCGCGACGACGCGAAGGGGTTCTTCCGCGCGCTCCAGGCCAACGGCGTCAACGTCGTCGCCGGCAACAAGGCGGTGGCCGTGGGCGTGGCGAAGGGCGACTTCGTCGCCGGTCTGACCGACTCCGACGACGCGATGCTCGAACTCCTCGCCGGCCGCGACGTGGCCATCGTGCTGCCGGACGCCGCCACGACGCGCCCGCGCTTCGGCACGCTCTACCTGCCGAACACGCTCGCGCTCGTGAGAAACGGCCCCAACCCCGCGGCCGGCCGCCGGCTCATCGACCGGCTGTTGTCGAAGGGGGTCGAGCAGAGGTTGGCCGAGGGCGGCGGCCACCAACTGCCGCTGCGCCTGGACCTGCAACCCCTGCGGGCGACCGTGTTGCGGGCGACGCCGGAGGGCGTGCGGATGCAGGTGGATTTCGACGCGGCGGCCGACCTGTGGGGTGAGACGCAGGCGTTCCTGCGCGACACCTTCGCGCGGTAATAAACCGAAACCGATTCACCGCAGAGGGCACAAGAGGGCACATGAGAAAGGCACAAACACGTGTTAGACATTTCCACGACGAGTCGCCCCCGGAGGCGAGAGAGCGCACGCAAGACCCACTCCGGTTTTAGCTCTCCGGGTCATGGCCTTTCTCCGCGCCCTCTGCGCCCTCTGCGGTGAATCGTTTGCGTCTCAGGTGGGTTTGACACCCCCGAGCCGCGGGGGTATCCGGCGGTACTCCGTCAACCTCCGCATGGTGCCCCCGAATGCCCCGCGTCGGCCTCGTCCTCGGCGTCGCGCTGCTCGCGGCCTGCGTCGGGTGCTTCCCCAAGACGGAGCGCTTGAGGCCGGCCGCCGTCTGGGACCGGATGCGCGGGGCTAACCCGGACGCGATCGTTGTCCGCACCGCGCTCGTCGAGGCCCCCGTCGGCGGCACCGCGCTGGGCGACGACCTCTGGGCCACCGCCGGCCGGCCACTGCGCCACGAACTCGCCACACTGCTGGCCCACAACGGCCTGCGCGTCGGCACCTTCACAGGCGTGATGCCCGGCGAATTCGAGCGGCTGTCGCACGCCCCGAGTGCCACCCTCGACGCGACCGACCGCAGCTTCGGCCCCGGCAAGCCGAAGGTCGTGCCGGTCCACGGCCCGCTCCCGCGACTCACCTTCCGCGACCGCCTCGACCTCGGTGCCGAGCCGTCGCCGTGGGACCTGGCCGCGGCCGAGTGCGGCTTCCGCGTCACCGCCGCTGCGGCCCCCGGCGGCCTGGTCAAGCTCACCGTCGAGCCGCAAATCCAGCACGGCGACAAGCAGCTCTTCGTGAAGCCGACCGCCGACGGCACGGCGTTCGCGCGCGAGGACCGCAAGGCGCTCAAGGCCTACCCCACCCTCGCCTTCGACGTGACCCTCGGCCCCAAGGACACGCTGGTCATCGGCCCGACGCCCGACCCCGCCGAGACCCTCGGCGGCGGCTTCTTCCTGAGCGCGTCCGGCGACCGCGTCCGCCAGCGGGTGCTCGTGATCCGGGCGGCGCAGAAGCCCGCGGAATCGCCGCCGGCGAAGTGAGTCAGGGCAACAGGCGGTCGAGTTCGTCGAGCGTCCGCGCCGTCGCCCCCTGTTGCGCGACAACGAACGCCCGCGCCGCCGCCCCGGCCGCGCGCCGCGCCGCCTCGTCGCCCAGCCAGCGCTCGAAGACGCCTACGAGTTCGCCGGCCTCGCGCACCGTGACCGCGCCGCCGACTTCGACCAGGCTGCGGGCGGCGTCGCGGAAGTTCCAGACGTGCGGGCCGAACGCCACCGGCACGCCGTACCCGGCCGGCTCGATCATGCTCTGGCCGCCGCGCCGGCCGTCCAAACTGCCGCCGGTGAAGCCGACCGTCGCCAAACCCCACGCCGCGCCGAGTTCGCCGACCGTGTCGAGTACCACCACCGCCGGCGTGACCTCCAGGGGCGTGACGACCCGGCTGCGGCGTCGCCAGTCGAGGCCACTCGCGGCGACGAGCGCGGCGACCGCCTCGAAGCGGTCGGGGTGCCGCGGCACCAGCACCAGGCGCAGCGTCGGGAAGCGCTCGCGTAACTGGCGGAACACGCCCAGCAGCAGCGACTCCTCGGGCGCGTGCGTGCTGCCGGCCACCAGCACCGGGACGCCGTCGGGCAGGGCCAGCAGCCGGCGCAGTTCGCGGGCCTTCGGCGCGTCGCGGTCGGCGGCCGCGCCGTCGTACTTGACCGACCCCGTTACGACGACCTTGGCCGCCCCCACGCCGAGGAGTTTGAGCCGCGCCGCGTACTCCTCCGACTGCACCGCCAGCAACGTGACGTGCCGGTAGAGCAGCCACCGCGCCGCCCCAGCGACGCGCGACAGCCGGGCGTAACTGCGAGGACTCATGCGGCCATTGATGACCGCCACGGGCACGCCCTGCCGGGCGGCGGCCCCCAGGAAGTTCGGCCACAGCTCGCTCTCCGCCAGCACGATCAGGCTCGGCTTCAACCGCGCCGTCGCCCGGCCGACGGCCCACGAGAAGTCGAGGGGGAGCGGCACGACGGTGCAGTCGGCGAAGCGGGCGCGGGCCTCAGCCAGTCCAGTGTCCGTCGTGGAACTGATAGCGACGCGACGCAACGGGTGGCGACGGCGGTAGCCGTCTATGACCGTCACGAGCAGGTGGACCTCGCCGACGCTCACCCCGTGGAACCAGACGACCGGCTCGCCCGGCGGCAGAGTTGGCACGTCGCCTAAGAGTTTGGCCCGCAGGTCGCGGCGGTAGCGGCCGGTGCGCAGGCCGCGCCATAGCAGCCACGGCGAGAGGAGCGTCAGGGCCGCGAGGTACAGCGCGTCGAGGGCGAATCGCATGGGGGCGGGGCGTCCGGCGTGGGGGAAGATCGGAAGTCGCTGTTGTTGGCCGGGGGGTGCCGCTTATGATAGGACTGCGATTTCCGCACCGACCCTTTTCCGACACCGGCCGCGCCGGGACGAGGCCAGTTCTGATGGGCAAACTTGTGGAGCGGCGACCCGCCGCCGAGACGGCCGACGTGGGCCAAGGCTGGAGCCTCTCGGAAGCCCACGAGACCTACGGCGTCCGCAACTGGGGCAAGGGCTACTTCGGCATCAACGACCACGGCAACGTCGTGGTCCACGCCGACAAGGACCCCGCCAAGGGCATCGACCTCAAGCTCCTCATCGACTCCCTGCAAAGCCGCGGCATCCAACTGCCGATCCTGTTGCGATTCACCGACATCCTCAAGCACCGCATTGGTGAAATCGCCGAGGCCTTCAAGAAGTCGATCGACGAGTACGGCTACACGGCCAACTACTCGTGCGTCTACCCCATCAAGGTCAATCAGCAACGACACGTCGTCGAGGAGGTGTTGAACTTCGGCAAGCCGCACGGCTTCGGCCTGGAGGCCGGCAGTAAGCCGGAGCTGTTGGCGGTGCTGGCCGTCACCAACGGGGCCGACGCGACGCCGATCATTTGCAACGGCTTCAAGGACGACGAATTCATCAAGATGGTGGTGCTCGCCCGCAAGCTCGGCAAGAACGTCATCCCCGTGGTGGAAAAGTTTTCCGAACTCGAGGCGATCGTGCGCCACTCCGAGGCCCTCGGCGTGCGGCAGCCGATCGGTATCCGCGTCAAGCTGGCGAGTCGCGGGGCCGGCCGCTGGCGAAGCTCCGCCGGCTACCGCTCCAAGTTCGGCCTGACGCTCACCGAGGTCATCGAGGCGCTCGACTACTTGAAGTCGAAGGGCATGGCCGACTGCTTGCAGATGACGCACTTCCACATGGGCAGCCAGGTCTCGAACATCCGCAAGGTCAAGGACGCCCTCAACGAGGCGGCCCGCATCTACGTCGAGTTACACCGCCTGGGTGCCGGGTTGAAGATCATTGACGTGGGCGGCGGCCTCGGTGTGGATTACGACGGCTCGCAAACCGACTTCGAGTCAAGCACCAACTACACGCTGCAAGAGTACGCCAACGACGTGGTGTTCCGCATCAAGAGCGTGTGCGACGAGGCCGGCGTGCCGCACCCGACGATCATCTCCGAGAGCGGTCGGGCGGTCGTGGCGTACCACTCGGTGCTGGTTTTCGACGTACTTGGCACGTCGAATTTCGACCGCTGCGACGCCCCCGCCTCGGTGCCCGACGACGCCCCGCAGCCGATCAAGGACCTATTCGCCGTCCACAGAGACTTGAACAAGAAGAACTACGCCGAGTGCTACCACGACGCCACGCAGGCGATGGAGGAGACGCTGAACCTGTTCAGCCTCGGGTATTTGTGCATCGAGCAGCGGGCGAGCGCTGAGCGCATGTTCTGGTCGATTGGCCGCAAGTTGCAGCGCATCGTCAAGGAACTCGATTACGTCCCCGAAGATTTTCAAAACCTCGACACGTTGTTGTCGGACACGTACTTCTGTAACTTCAGTGTGTTCCAGAGTATGCCCGACTCGTGGGCCATCAAGCAGCTCTTCCCCGTGATGCCGATCCACCGGTTGATCGAGAAGCCGACCCGGCGGGCGGTGCTGGGTGACATTACCTGCGACTCGGACGGCAAGATCGACCAGTTCATCGACCTGCGCGACGTGAAATCGACGCTCGAACTGCACCCGGTGACCCCCGGCGAGCCGTACTACCTCGGCGCGTTCTTGTTGGGCGCGTACCAGGAAATCCTCGGCGACTTGCACAACCTGTTCGGCGACACCAATGCTGTGCACGTCCACATGGAGCCGGACGGCACACCGAACGTCGATACGGTGATCAAAGGCGACACGGTGTCTGAAGTGTTACACTATGTACAGTACAGTAGCGAAATCTTGATGAACCGCATCCGCAAGGATGTCGAGCGGGCGGTGCGGGCCGGGACACTGTCGATCCAGGAGAGCCGCGAGTTCCTGGGCTTCTACGAGCACGGCCTCGACGGCTACACGTACCTCGAAGAAGCTTAACGCGAACCCGGTCGTCGTGGGGTGTGTCTGCGTTTCCAACCGAGGGACCTGTCATGAACGCGATTCGCATCCGCCGCACGATCGATTCGGAGACGCTGACGATCCCGGAACTCCGCGGCCTGATCGGCCGCGAGGTCGAGATCATCGTGCTGGAGGAGTCGCCGCGGTTCGTGATGTTGGAAACCGAGGCGACTTTCCTGGCCCTGGCCCCCAAACCGACCCCGGAAGAGCGGGAGGCGAATATCGCCGCGCTGCGCGAGATGGCCAAGACCGACCCGACGATGGCGGCCTTTCTGGAGGCGGTCGAGAGTCAGGACTACGACGTTGAGGCCGTCATCCGCGCCCGCGGGCTTCAAGCCGAGGCCTGGGATGCTTCTCGCTGACACGTCGGTCCTCATTACCCATTTTCGTAACCCGACGGCCGCGCGGGCAACACTCATCGCCAGCGAGCAAGCCGTCGTTCCGGGGATCGTTATCTCGGAATTTCGGTCGGGTGGTCGGACGCCGGCTCAAGTCCTGAACGGCGACAGGGTTCTAACGCTGTTCGGCACCATTGCCACGCCCGAAGCCGTCTGGGACTTGGCCGGCCGCAATCAGGCGTTGCTCGCCACGAACGGCCTGAACGTGCCGCTGATCGACGCGATCGTCGCCTCAGTGGCGATCGTCACCGGACTAGAATTGTGGGCTTACGACGCCCACTTCTCCGCGATGGCGGCGCTCCTCAGTGGACTGCGAATGTTTCAGGAGCCGTAACACAGAGCAACACGGTGCCGGCAGCGTCCGGCGTCGGAATATTCGCCTGAGTGATGCTACCCACCTCGACGAGCCGGCCCCGGCCGCGGCGAGATCGCCCCCGAGTTTCGCAACCGACCTTGCGGTGTTCGCCCGGTGGGGGCATCGTAGCCGGGTGGGTCCAGGAGGGGCACTGGGATGGCGGGGTTGCCGGATCGGCTCATGGCGGTCGTGCAAGAGCACTGGGGGTTCCGCCAACTGCGGCCCATGCAAGAGCGCGCCATCGCCGCCGTCCTGGCGAAGCGGGACTCGCTCGTCGTACTCCCGACCGGCGGCGGCAAGTCCCTCTGTTACCAGGCCCCCGCGGTCTACCGGCACGCCGGGGGGGCCAGGGGCGTGACGCTGATCGTCTCGCCGCTGATCGCCTTGATGAAAGACCAGGTCGATTCGCTGCAGCGCATCGGCGTCAACGCGATCGGGTTCAACAGTTCGCAGACGGCCGCGGAGAAGGCCGACGCGGTGCAGTCGCTCAAGCACGGCACGTCGCCGATCGTCTTCGCCTCGCCGGAGCGGCTGACCCTCGAAGGCTTTACGGGGTACCTGAACGGCTTCGGCGTGTCGGCGGTGGCGATCGACGAGGCGCACTGCATCTCGCAGTGGGGCCACGACTTCCGGCCGGAGTACCGCAAGCTCGGCCGCCTGCGTGAGGTGTTTCCGGGGGCCAGCATCCACGCCTACACGGCGACGGCGACCGAGACGGTGCGGCTCGACATCGCCCGGCAACTGCAACTCGACGACCCCGAAATCCTCGTCGGCAACTTCGACCGGCCCAACCTGATTTACCGCGTGTTGCCGCGGCTCGACAAGACCAAGCAGGTGCGCGAAGTCCTCGACCGGCACCGCGGCCACGCGGCGATCGTCTACTGCCTGAGCCGCGCCAACGTCGATGCCCTGGCGACGCAGTTGCGCGGCTCGGGCTACCACGCGCTGGCCTACCACGCGGGGATGAACAACGACGACCGGCGTCGCGCGCAGGAGACGTTCACGAACGCTGAGGCCCCGATCGTTGTGGCGACGGTCGCGTTCGGCATGGGCATCGACCGGCCGGACGTGCGCGCGGTCGTCCACGTCGGCATGCCCAAGTCGATCGAGAACTACCAGCAGGAGGCCGGGCGGGCGGGGCGCGACGGGCTGCCGTCGGAGTGCGTACTGCTGTACTCCGGGGCGGACAAGATTCAGCTGCGCAGCATGATCGAGAAGTCGGCCCACGAGGCGGCCGGGCGCGGCGAAGTCGTTGCCGCGGAGTACGTCCCGGCCTGTTTGGGCCACCTCGAAGACATGGACCGCTACGCCCGCGGGGCCGTCTGCCGGCACAAAGCCCTCGTTCAGCACTTCGGCCAGACGCTCGAATCCCCGACGTGTGGGGCGTGCGACCTGTGCCTCGGCGACGTGACGGAAGTCCCGGACGCGGCGACGATCGCGCAGAAAATCCTCTCGTGCGTGGCGCGGGTCAACCAGGCGTTCGGCGTTGGCCACGTCGTGGCGGTGCTGCACGGCGACCGCTCCGAGGCGGTCGTGTCGCGCCGCCACGACCAACTCAGCACCCACGGCCTGTTGCGCGAGATCTCGCTGAACACGCTGCGCGACTGGGTGTACCAACTGCTAGGGCAGGGGGCGCTAGCACAGTCCGAAGGCGAGTACCCGGTCTTGAAGCTGACGAAGGTGTCGTGGGAAGTCATGCACGGCCGCCACGCCGTGCGGCTGATCGAACTGGTGCGCCACGACAAGGAGCGCCCCGCCCGCCGCGGGGCCACGACGACCGCCGGCCGGCCGAGTGCCACGACGCCGTTGCTGGGGGCGAACTACGACGCGGAACTCTTCGAGAAGCTGCGGCAACTGCGCCGCGACCTGGCGAACACCGAGAAGGTGCCGGCGTACCGCGTGCTGCCCGACAGTGTCTTGCTCGCGTTCGCCGCCAGCCCGCCCAAGACCCTCGACGCGATGCGGCAAGTCACGGGTGTGGGCGACGTGAAGCTCAAGGCCTACGGGTTGACGTTTTTGAAGCTGATCCTCGACCACTCGCCGCCGGCGGCGCTGGCGGTGGTGACCGCGCGCAACCGGGCGTCGAGTAGCCCGCGCGACGCAACCGCTCGCCGCAAGCTGGCGTTCTCGATGTACCGCGACGCCACTTACATCGAGGACGTGGTGCAGCAACTCGACGTGGCCCGGAGTACCGCCGTCGGCTACCTCGTCGAGTTCATCGAGGCCGAGAAGCCCAGGGACATCAGCCGGTGGGTGCGCGACGAGGACTACGTCGAGGTCGCGGCTGCGGCGCAGACCCACGGCCGCGAGACGCTGAAGGCGATTTTCGACGCCCTCGACGAGCAGGTGACCTACGACGAGATCAAGCTCGTACTCGCGCATCAGGACGCAACGCGGTGATACAATGCCGCGCAACCCATTTCAAGGAGCCGCAATGTCGCCCGAAGAGATCAGTTCGCTGTTGAAGCGTCGGCCCTTCATGCCGTTCAAAGTCCATGTCACCGGCAACGTCGAGTACACGATTCGCGAGCCGGCGACGACGCTCGTCGGCCAGACGGTGCTGTTCATCGGCGAGAAACACGACCCCGCCAGCGAGTTCTTCGACCTACCGATCTTCGTGGCGATGCGGCACATCACGCACCTGGAGCCGATCGTCGAGGCGGCCGCATCGTAACGGCCGACGACTCTCATCAAATTTGCTGTTGCCGCGGCGCGAGGCGTGGCGAATAATGCCCGTGCTGAATCCCGCCTGCCCGCTGTTCGCCCCCGCCTGCCCCCCTTCTCGGTGTCGGAGCCGGTCTTCATGACGCGGTTTGCACGCATCGCCGTTTCCGCCGCGACACTCCTAACAGTGGGCGTGGTCTTCCACGCCACCGCCGCCGACCCGGCCCCCGCCAAAGTTGCCGCGCCACCGAGCGCCGCCGACAAGGCGCTCGCGGACAAGATCAACCCGTTCCTGGCGACGCACTGCAACGGCTGCCACAACTCCGAGAAGCAGGCCGGCGGCGTGCCGCTCGACATCTACGCCACCGGCGCGGCGGCCCGCAAGGACCGCGCGACGTGGGAGACGGTCGTGCGCGTCGTCTCCAACGGCGAGATGCCGCCCAAGAAGAAGGCAAAGACGCTGCCGACCTCTGTTGAGAAGGCCGAGTTCCTCACCCTTGTCGATGCCAGCTTCATCAAGGTCAACTGCGTCGGCCCCAAGGACCCCGGCCGCGTCACCCTGCGGCGGCTCAACCGGGCCGAGTACAACAACACCGTCCGCGACC
>JAYTUC010000040.1:0-10998 GCA_043744775.1 Fimbriiglobus sp.
CGACGAGGCCAGGGCGTCGATCTTCGATTACGTCGAGGTGTTCTACAACCGCGTCCGCCGGCACTCGACCCTGGGGTACGTCTCCCCGGCCGAGTACGAACGGGCGCACAACCCGAGCCACCGCACTTAACCTGTCCACAATCCGTGGGGAAGATCACTCCAGGACCCGCTGCAGCAGCGGCGGGACCCGCTCGATCGCCTTCAGGCTGGGCGTGACCGGGGCCAGCACGTAGTCGCTCGCGGCCAGCGCGTTGGCGCAACAGAGGTTGATGAGCGGCGGGCAGTCCATGAGCACGATGTCGAATCTCCGGTACACCGGCCCCCGGTGCAGCGCGCGGCGGAGGATCATCCGCCCGTCCCGGCGGCCGTCCCACGTGTGAGCCTTGCCGCCAACGCGGAGCAGCCACTGCACCGTCTGCGATAGCTCGGCATAGGCCAGCTTGTCGGTCGTGGGAACGATCCGGGCGTGCGGCCCGAGTTGGGGGACCGGCAGGGTGTAGTCGAGCAGGCTGCCCGGCTTCGTCCCGGGGGCTGGGGCGAGCAGGTGCTGGAGGAACTTCCCGCCGGACTTGGACAGCCGGGCCAGTTCGAGGGTCGGGACGAACAGGCTGGAGAGCGACCCCTGAAGGTCCAGGTCGATCAGCAGGACCCGATAGCCGCGGGCGGACAACGCCCGGGCGAGGTACGCGGTCACGGTCGTCTTCCCGACACCCCCCTTGAGGTTCAGGACGGAGACGATCGGCGTGCGCCGCTCGCCGATGGGGACGAACTTCGGCGTGTTCGCCATCGTCTTCTGGGTCCAGAGGGCACCCTCGAGGGCGAGCGCCCGCCGGACGCGGGCGTCGTGGGCGTGCCGGGTCTGGGCGTCGTCGTCGAGCCGGTGGGCCGCGGCAGCGAGCTTGGCGGCCAGGTCACCTCCACTCTGGATCAGGCCGGTGTTTTCTAGGCTCGTCGTCGCCAGCGAGGCCGACGTGTGGGACAAGGTGAGGGCGGTCGCTGCCAAGTCCGCGCGGGCCGCGTCGCGCTCCGACGCACGCGCCTTGACTTCGGTGTGGAGACTGGCGATGTGGTTATTCAGCGAGAGGATCAGTTCGTCGCGGTGCCGCTGGAGCCACCGGCGGATGAGCCAGTCGATGCCGCCCACGAAGAACGTGACCGAGGCCGTGACTGCCCCGACGGTGGCCAGTGCTTGTTCAGTCGTCACGGGGCGAGTTCTCGCGATCGGATGTAGGGGAACTTGGCTCAACAGAAGTAGAATGGGACAGATCGCGATGTTACCGAACTGAAACTTACCGCCGATGTCAAGTGTGGTCGGGAGCTTTTCCCCTTTGCCCCACGTCCCGAGACTCTCCTTTAAAATGCGCGCTGCCACCGGGGCGGTCTAACCGGGATCGCTAGTCTAGCATCGCCCTGTCAGTGTTTGTGCCGCGCGGATGTTATCTTTTGGAGGACCCACCCCGCGTCTAAACGCATGTCCGCTCGCCACAACCGGTCGTAACGCGACTCCGCGCGGTCTACCGGCCTGCTGTAGCTAGTCCTCACGACCGCGCCTCCGAGTGCGTGAGTGTCTACAAGTACGGACGGCGTCCTTTAGCTCTGCTGGGGTTCAGTCAAACCCCTTCTCAGTCAGATACTAGCCGTTCACATGGGGCGTGCGAGGGTGTCATGTGCCGTCAATTCTGTTAACCCCCCGGCACCGCCCCTCGGCGAGACTCTGAGACTTTGGGCAACTTCCGCGCGGTTTCGGTGCCGTCCGCCTGGGGGTGGCGAGCCGACGCTGCAAACTCGAGACTCAACGGCACCCAGGCGAGCGACGCCGAAACGCTGCATATTATAGGGAGAAACGCGAAAACTCCGCCCGTGTCTCGGGCGGCGTGGGGCGTTAACTCGTTGCGAGAGTCGAGTTCGAGGCGGAAATGTTCAGCTCCCCGAGCAGGAGTCGAACCACAAACCCATTGGTTAACTCCCCTCGTCCGTTTGTTTGCCGCGTGCTGGCCGACTCCACCCCACCGCAAACAAACGTCCACGTCGTTTGCAGTCGCATTCCCCAAGCCTTAACTCTGGCTGCTTTTACGTCATAATACAATGACGCCCCGTTAACTCTTGGGCTACGTCCTTGAGGTCGGGACCGCGGTGGTCCCACTCTTGTACAAGGCGTAGCCGACCCCATCGGGATGTCGGTCACGCCATACTCCGTTCGTGAGGAGCGTTCATGGCAGATGCCGAGGCGCACGAACAGCGCGACGAGGTCCGGCGGCGGGTCGTCGAGATCGTGGGCAGGTTGCTCGCGGAGGCGTGGGTCCGCGACCAAACCGAACACAAGCCGAAGGGGCACCCGTCCGAAGTCCGGCACCCGGATCCGTCTCCAGCCCGGTAAACTCATTGTCAGGCCGTACCCCGGTCTCAACCTGCACTCCCAACGGTGACCGCGCGATGTCGACGCCTGAATTCGTAGCGACGCTCGCCACCTCAGGGCTTCAGTACGCACGAGAGCACCTGGCCGCTCTCAAGCGGGACCACCCGGCCTGGTGGGGGAGGCACCAGAACTCCGAGGCCCTCTACGCGATTCCGGAGCGGGCCGTGCGGTCGCTTTCGCTGGTGAACTTGTTCAGTCAGGGGGACCTGGCGGCCGAGCGAGAGTTCGCTCGCCTCTGCCGGCTGATGTCCGCGATCGGCGTGCAGTCGGGCCACGCCATCGCGTACCCGTTGCTGACGCCGGGGCCGCCCGCGGTCGATGTCGAAACGGCCCGGGTGATGGGGTGGTCGGGCCGACAACTGGCGGCGATCACGCGGTTAGAAGCCGAAGTGGGACGCGCGAACGAGCGACTGCTCGGGGTCGCGGGGCGACTCGTGACCGAGCCGCTTTTCCTGAGCGAAGTCGGCGAACTGAAGGAGGCGTGGGGGGCACTCCCGATCGCCGAACGACCGCCGTTATCGATCGACCGTTACGTCGAGACCGCCACCGAACTGTCGACGGGGGAGTGGGCACCGGGATCCGCCGCCGCCTGGCGTCGGAGGGTCAACCCCTTCCTCGACCGGTGGGGGCTGGCGTCACTGGCCGGCTGGCACTTGCCGGTGCCGCAGGGCCCCCTGATACCGTCGCTGTTGCCGGCCGGAGCGCTGGCGGAACCGTCGCACGGCGTGCGCATCTTTCTGCCGCTCCACTACCCCCTCCAAGGCGACGATAACCTGCTGCGCGCGATCGCGGCCGCGCAGTCCGCCGCCGCCCTCGAGAGCGGCTTGCCCGCCGGGGTGGGGCCGGTCCAGCACCACCAGCAGCACGCCCAGATGTTCCGCCTGGCCCACCTCGAACTGGTCCTCCGGTGCCGGTTCGCCGGCAAGTGCCCGAAGGGGTTCGTCACGGCGCTCACCGGCGCGGCGGCCGAGGAACTCGAGTTGAGCGGCGAAGCCGTCCGTCGGCTCCGCAATTGGATCGCCTCCTGCCGGGCGGGCCGGCGCGACGTCATCCCCCGGCTCCGCGACTGAGCCCGGCTCCGTTTCGAGTGGGTCACAACAATTCACTTCTGTGTCCCCGACACCGACCGAACGTTCTGCGAAGCTGCCCGCACGGGAAGAGCGTGTCGGGGGGCGGGTCGCGGGATGGCGAGCAAGAAGCTGCAACTGACCGGCGACGAGATCGCCGCGCCGTTCCGCGGGGAGCTGGCCGGGCGACACCCCGCCGTGCTTTCGCCGCAGGGCCTCGCCGACATCCTCAACCTGAGCGTCAAGACCGTCTACGACTGGATCGCCAAGGGGCGACTAGACGGCTCGTACCGCAAGCGGGGCAAGCACTGCCTCATCTGGCGCGACCGCGCGCTGGACATCCTTTTCAACGGCAAGGAGTGGACATGACCGGCGACACCGAACCGGAGCGCGTCGGGGGGCGCGTCGCGATCTACCCCCGCGGCAAGAAGCGGACGTACGTCGCGGACTTCTGGCAGGACGGCGTCCACCGCAAGGTCTCGCTCAAGACGGCCAACCGGCGGGTGGCGACCGAGCGGGCGACCGAGATCGCCGCCGCCCTCCACCAGGGGATTTTCCGCCGGGCACCGGCGGCGGTCGAGGTCCGCCGGGCGGCGGACGACTACGTCGTGTCCCTGGCGACCGACGGCCGGGCACCCAAGACTCTGGTCAAGTACGCCGGGGTCTTCAAGGTGTTCGTCGCCTTCCTCGGCCGCAAGCGGGTGGCGAACTTGGGTCAGGTGACCGCGAGCCACTTCGACGCCTGGCGGGCCGAGCGTCGCGCCGCCCGGCACGCGAAGACGGTCTACACGGAGAGCGTCGTCGTCAAGCAGCTCTTCAAGTGGGCCAAGACGCGCAAACTCGTCACCGACGACCCGCTCGCCGGGATCCGGCTCAACAAGCCGCCGATGGTGCCGAAGGCCGGCCCGGGCATCGACCAGGTCGAGGCGATCTTGGCCGCCGCCGACGGGCCGCTCAAGGATTGGCTGGCGGTGCTGGCCATGACCGGGATGCGCGTCGGCGAGTTGCAGCGGCTCAAGCCCGAGGACCTCGACCTGGCCGGGAACTGGCTGCACGTCCGGTCGCGGGCCGGGGCGGAGACCAAGACGAGGCGGTCGCGCAAGGTGCCGATCCACCCGCGGCTGCGGGCCGCCCTTGTCGCGCTGCCGAAGTCGGCCGGCGCGTGGCTCTTCACGGCCGGGCCGAGCCGGAAGGACCCGCGGGGGGGTCGCGGGATCGACCCGAAGCGGGTCAACAACCAGTTCGGCCGCGTGGTCCGGTCGCTCGGGATGACGGCGGGCCGGGAGTCGGGCTTCGTGGTCCACAGCCTGCGGCACTTCTTCGAGACGTACACGGTCAACGCCGGCGTCCCCCAGCGGGTGATCGACACCTGGCTCGGGCACAGTTCGGACACGAGCATGGCGGCAGTGTACTACCGGCTCCTCGACGCCGACTCGCAGCGGTTCATGGCCGGGTTGCCGTTCGGGCCGGGGTGGCTCGACCCCGAGACACGCCCGGCCGGCGGGGCGGACTCGCCCCCCCCGGCGGCGGAGTGACTGTGTCGCCGGGGCGATAGCGGTCGCCCGCCGCCCCGGCGTGTGTGCGGTTCGATCACGATTTGCCGGGCTTGGCCTGGTTGGGGGATGCGATGAGAATCGGACTCGTGGCGGCGGTGGTGCTGTTCGTGCCTGGCGACTTCGGGGCTTGGCCCGTCCTGGACAAAACCGGGACAAGCGCGTCGGGAATCGGGTGGAGGAACGAAAAAACCCTGGAAAACCAGGGCCTTTGCGCGGGTCGCTCTTCGAAAGCGGAGAGGGAGGGATTCGAACCCTCGTTACCCTTGCGGGTAAATTAGTTTTCGAGACTAACGCATTCGACCACTCTGCCACCTCTCCAGGTTGATCGAAATTTACTGCCCCGCCCCGCCCCGCACAAGCCACGATTCCGCTTTCTCCGCGACCACGCCCCGACGCCCCATGGCCTGACGCTGTACTTCCGGGCGGCGACGGTGTACAAAGGGGTCATGGGCGGTCGAGTTACGGTCCTCGCGAGCGGCAGTTCCGGCAACGCCACGTTGCTCGAAGTCGGGGCGGACGCTTGGCTCATCGACTGCGGGCTACCGCCCCACCTCCTGGGCGAGCGGATGGCGGCCGCGGGGCGGTCGTGGAAAGTCGTGCGGGCCGTGCTGCTGACGCACACCCACGGCGACCACTGGAACCGCGACGCCCTCGAACACCTCCGCCGACTCAACGTCCCGCTGATCGCTCACGCCCGCCACCACGTCACGCTCTCGTCCCAAAGCAGCTACACGCCGCTGGCCCGCGCCGGACTCGTCGCGGAGTACGCCGAGGGGGTGCCGCTCACGCTCGCGCCCGGACTCGAGGTGAGGGCGATCCGCGTGCCGCACGACGCCGACCCGACCTTCGGCTTCCGCTTCGACCTCACGGCCGACGGCCTGGGCTGGAGCCTCGCCTACTCCTCGGACGTGGGCCACGTCACGCCGGCGCTGCTCGACGCCTTCGCGGGCGTGGACGTGCTGGCCATCGAGTACAACCACGACGAGGCGTTGCAGCGGGCGAGTGGCCGGCACCCCGTGCTGTTGCAGCGGGTCCTCGGGCCGAACGGGCACCTGTCGAACGCCCAAGCGAGCGGTCTCGTCGAGACGCTTGTCGGGCGGGCCGCGCCGGGCCGGCTGCGGCACCTCGTGCAGTTGCACTTGAGTAAGGACTGCAACACGGTCGCCCTGGCGCGGGAGTCGGCCCAATCGACGCTCGACCGCCTCGGCTCGCCCGCGGGCGTCACCACGGCGACCCAACACGCCGCGACGGTTCCGATCGAAGTCGCGCCCCGACCCCTCACGTCTGCCGACGTGGCGAAGTTTTTGCCGGCAACTTCGCCGCGGGTCCAGCCGCCGCTGCCGGGCTTGTCGGACGACGCTTGACGCGCACGCCGTGGCGGCCGGTTGTGCCGGGTGTGCCGGTTACTCCCGCGAGCAATGTGGGGAGTCGCCACGTCCAGGCCACTGTTGCAGCGGTCGTGCCGGTGGCGTGGCCGAAACTCACCGGGACGGTTCTTCCGCTTCCGCGGCCGCCACGCCGCCCGTTGAGGAGTTTGCGATGAAACGCGCGATGGTCTTGGGCTTCGGCGTCGTGTTCGGGTCCGCGGCGTTCGCCCAGCCGCCGGCCCCGTCGCCGGTGTCGGTCTACCCCGGCACGACGGTCCGCTTGCCCGCCGCCCAGGACGCCGCGCCGCCGGCGGTCCCCGCGCCGCCCGCCACGACCCCGGCCCCTAAGGCGGTAGCGGCCCCGCCGGTCGTGCCCGCCCCGCCGGTCGTGCCCGCCCCGCCGGTTGCCCCGACGCCGGTCGCCCCTACGCCGGTTCAAGCGGGCCGGGCCGACCCCCTGCAACCGCTCGCCGGCCTGCTAGCGATGCCGCTGCCGACCGCCCCGACGGTTGCCGCCGGGGCGTGCGCGTCCGGCACTTGCGCGACCGGGTCGTGCGCCCCGGCTTGTGGCGCGCCGCTCTTCTCGACGGTGGCGCGAGACGGGGCCGGCAAGTCGCGGCCGTGCCTCGAGCGCACGGTGAATTGGCTGACGTGGCACCCCGGCCCGAGTGTGCTGCCGGTCTTCACGCCGACGCCGTACCAGGCCCCGCTGTACGCCTACTTCGGCTGCACCCCGCTCAAGAACCCCGGCTACCCCGCGGCCTGCTCGACGCGGGCCGCGGCCCCGGTGGGCGGGTGCGCCGACGGCTTCTGCAAGGCGCGCCTTGTGAGCGGCTTCGGCGTCGCCACCCGGCCGGCGGTCGCCGCGGCGGTGCCCAGCCAACTCGCCCTCGTGATCCCGCTGCCGCCGGTGAGCGCGGGGCCGTCGGAGGCGACCGTCGGGCGCGGCGCGATGGACCGCCTGTTGGGCCTGTTCGCCGGCAACGACAGCAGTTACTCCGCCGGGCCGGCGGTCACGCCCGTCGGCTACCAGTCCGCCGCCCCGACCGACTTCCGCTTCGCCAAGTAGTGTCGCGGTTTCAGGACTCCGGGCGCTGACGCTTCCGGTTCGCCTTCGATCTTCGCTCGCTTTTGGAGTTTCGCGCCATGGATTGGCCCCTCTCTCGGCGCGGCTTCGCGCAAGTGTCGGCCCTCGGCGGCGCGGTCGTCGCCGCCCAACTCGCCGCGTCCGGCGAGGCCCAAGCGGGGCCGCTGCGGCGGGCCGGCGAGGAGGGCTGGGTCGTCGGCCACCTCACCGGCGCGCAGGCGATCGCCGAGGCCCTGCGGCTCGAAGGCGTCGGCTGCGTCTACGGCATTCCGGGGGCGCAGGAAAACGAGTTGTGGGACGAGTTCAAGGCGCGCGGCGTGCCGTACCTGCTCGCCGCCCACGAGTACGGCGCGGCCTGCATGGCCGACGGCTACGCCCGCGTCACCGGCCGGCCGGGAGTGCTGTGCGTCGTGCCGGGGCCGGGCGTCACGAATGCTCTCACTGGGCTGGGCGAAGCCCTGCTCGACTCGTCGCCGGTCGTCGCGCTCGTCGGCGACGTGGCCAGCGGCGAGAAGGCCCGGCCGTTCCAGGTCCACTCCCTCGACACCGTAGCACTCCTCAAGCCCGTGACGAAGTGCGTCATCGCGGTCACCGACGTGCGGCAACTCCCCGAGGCGGTGCGGCGGGCCTTCCGCGTCGCGGCCGGCGGCGAGCCGGGGCCGGTGGCCGTCGTCGTGCCGTTCCACCTGCTCATCGAGGCGGCCGACTTCCGCGTGCCGCCGCCGGCCGACGTGCCGCCGCCGTGGGACGAGGCCGCCTTCGAGAGAGCACTGCAACTGCTCGCCGACCCCCGGCAGCGCGTCGGCATCTACGCCGGGGTCGGCTGCGTCGAAGCCGCCGCCGCGCTCACCGCCGTCGCGGAGTTACTGCAAGCCCCGGTCGCTACGAGCGTCAGCGGCAAGGGCGTGATCGACGAGCGGCACCCGCTCGCCGTCGGCTGGGGCTACGGCCACCACGGCAGCGAGGTCGCCCAGCGGGCCTTCGAGCGCGACCCGCTGCACCCGCTCAAGAGCGGCGTGACGACGTTACTGGCCGTCGGCGTGAAGTTCAGCGAGGTCAGCACCGGCTTCTACGGCAACCCGCGCCCGGCCCACGTCGTCCACGTGGACATCAACCCCGCCAACCTCGGCAAGGTCATGCCGGCCGACGTCTGTGTCGCCGCCGACGCCGGGATGTTCCTCGCGAAGTTGCTCGCCTGCGCCGACCGCCTGCGCCGACCCGCCGACGCGCTGCTCACGACCCGAATTTGCCGCGAGAAGGCGGAGCAGGAGCGCGAGCTGACGGGCATCGCGCCGAACGCCTGCGGCCTCGACCCGCTCGCGCTGATCGGGGCCTTGCGCCGGCAACTGCCGACCGCCGCGGCGGTCTTCACTGACGTGACCGCTAGCGAACACCTCGCCGCGGAGTACCTGCGCGTCACCGGCCCGCGCAGTTACTTCAACCCGGTGGACAACCAGTCGATGGGCTGGTCGCTGCCGGCGGCGCTGGGGGCGCAACGCGCCTGCCCGTCGCGGCTGGTCGTGACGCTGATGGGCGACGGCTGCTTCCTAATGTCGATGCAGGAACTCGCCACGGCCGCCCGTGAGAGTTTGCCGGTGAAAATCTTCCTGCTCGACGACCACGCCTACCACTACATGCAGATGCTGCAAGACGCCGCCTACCGCCGGACGACGGCGACGAAGCTGGCCCGCCTCGACTACCGGGCGCTCGCGACCGGCTTCGGCGTCGGCTACCGCGAGGTGACCCCGGCCGACGACCTCGACGCCGCCGTCAAGTGCGCCCTCGACACGCCGGGGCCGGTCCTGGTGCGCGTGGCGACCGACTACGGCCAGCGGAAGATCCGCTGGATCGACGCCGTGCGCAAGCGCTACGCCAAGGACCTGTCGGCGGCGCAGAAGGCCCGCTTCGTCTCGCGCATCGCCGGCCGCACGTTCAACAGCGGCGTCAGCGACTGACGCGGCGAACGCCGGTCAGAGTGCGTCGTTGCTGAACTCGAAGGTCGGGGCGGCGGTCGGGCTTCGCAGCACGCACGCGGTGAGTGGCTCCGTCGTGCCGCCGCTGGTGTCGATGCGGATGCGCACGCTGTTGGCGTCGGGGCGGCGGGTGAACTCGTGGCCGGTCACCTGCACCTTGCCGGGGTAGGGCAGGGGGAACTTCGACGCCTTGCGGTCGGCCCCCAGCCAGACCGGGTAGTCCGGCGCGAACATGCGGTCGGACTTAGTGCCCATCTTGGGGTGGACGATGCCGCGCTCCCACAGCTTGCGCCGCAGGCACTCGACCTGCACGACCGCCGGGCAGTCGAACTCGGGTGAGAGCCCGCAGTGCAGGAACAGGTGCCCCTCGGCCTCCGCGCACCACGGCATCGCCGTGAAGAGTTCCTTGTGGGCCATCGGCATCGCCGCCTTGAGCGCCGCCAACTCCTCGACCCACTCCGGGCCGTGCGTGGCGACCGGCGGGCGGCCCAGGTAGCTCTCGAAGGTGTAGCGGTGGTCGTAGGACGAGCCGTAGCGCTCGACCCAGTACGGCGACGGCGGCAGGCCGTCGAGGCCGGCGGCGCGGGTGAGGGCGAGGTCGTGGTTGCCGGCCACGCAGGTGCTGCCCGGCTTCGCCAGGATCAGTCGCCGGACGAGTTCGACGGCATCCTGCACCGTCGAGCAGCGGTCGCCGAGGTCGCCGAGGAAGACGAGCCGCGCGGCCGGCCACTCGGGCAGGCGTTCGAGCCGCGCGACCAGCCTCGCCAGCCAGGCGGCGCGGCCGTGCAGGTCGCCGATGGCGATGATGGGGTAGTCGAGCGTCGTAGCCAGCGTCATAATGGTCCCTTCGGGCTTCGGTGTGTTATAGGCCGATCGCCGGGACCGAACTCGCGGGGGCCGAAGAGATGCAGGTCGATTTGTACGGGCTGACGATGGAGACGCCGGGCGTGACGTTCTACCTCTGGTCGCCCTGGCGCTGCTCCGCCGTAGAGCACCGCCTCTTCGACGCGGTACGCACCCTGCCGGGCGCGGAGTTCGAGCAGGCCCCCGACGAGCTGCAAATCCACATCGAGGACGCCCGCGCCTGGAAGCAAGCCGTGACCAACATGGCCCGCGTGCTCAAGGGCTGGCAGGAAGAGGGGACCGAGGCCGGCACCGACAAGCGCAGCTGGCGCTGGCTGCTCGAAGCCGACACCGACGCCAACGGCTACGACAGCCAGAACGAGAAGACCTGCTTCTGGGCCTTCGTCCGCCTGTCGCTCGACCGCGGCAGCCCCGGCGAGCCCGAGAAGGGCGAGGACGTGGACCTGAACGGCTTCGGCGTCTGCATCCGCGGCGAGGAGTGATTTCGCCGCAGGCGCGGCGAGCGGCGGACGTGAGTCCGCTGTTTCCCCTCGACGTGGGAAAGTCAGCCGCGGGCGAACGCCGAAACTTCTAGCGGACTTGGATTCCCCACGTCGGGGGGAAACAGCGGACTCACGTCCGCCGCTCGCCGCGCCTGCGGCGGAGCCGTCAGTCGTCGAGCGGGTCGA
>JAYTUC010000041.1:0-37047 GCA_043744775.1 Fimbriiglobus sp.
CGAGCTTGCCCATCTGGGCGTTGGCGACGGCCGCTTGCAGCTCGGTGAAGCGGTAGTTGAGGGCCAGGAAGTAGTGGTCGGCGTTGGCGTCGCCGTAGCCCCACGCCTTGTTGGCGAACAGGTAGACCCGGCGGGCGAGCGCCGCGTCGTTGCTCACGACCAGGCCGCCCTCGCCGGTGGTGACGTGCTTGCCCTGCTGCAGACTGAAGCAGCCGAGGTCGCCGAAGGTGCCGACCGGCCGGCCGCGGTGCGTGGCGAGGAAGGCTTGGGCGCAGTCCTCGATGACCTTGACGTTGCGGCTGCGGGCGAGCGCCATGATCGCCGTCATGTTGCAGGGGTTGCCGAAGAGGTGCGTCACAACGATCGCCCTGGTCCGCGGGCTGAGTCGCTGCGCGAGGCTCTTCGCCGTGACGTTGCCGGTCGCCGGGTCAACGTCGGCGAACACGGGGATCGCGCCCTGGTAGAGGATCGGCGTGAGTGCCCCCATGTCGGTGATCGAGGTCGTGATGATCTCGTCGCCCGGCTCGGGGTCGAGCGCGGCCACGGCGCAGTGAATCGCCGCACTGCCGGAGCTGCACGCGGTGGCGAACTTGGCCCCGACCATTTCGGCGAAGCGGGCTTCGAGGGCCTTGCCCTGCGCGCCCTTGGTCACGGTCAAAGTGCCGCTGCGGAGGGCCTCGGTGACCGCGGCGATCTCCTCGTCGCCAAGGGTGCGGCCGGTGGCGTCCTGGTCGGACGGCAGGGGTAACAGGTCGTCTTCGGTCGGCGTCATCGTCGGCGTCCTGGTGGGGGTCATGGTCGGTGTCCGGCCCAGGCCGCCGGGGGGCAGCGACGCGGGCGTCGTTCGGGGTGAAGGGGGTCCAACCGCGGGAGGGGCGGCCGGAGTCACGGGTCAAGTCGGCGGGCGGTACGGGTTGACGACCATCCGCCGCACGTCGGCGGGGTCGCGGGGGCCGGTCGGTCGGGTCGGGTGCTGCCGGATCAGCACGGCGTTACTCGCGGTGTGCGACACGATCACGTCCTTGATCACCGCGTCGCGGTGAGCGCGGACCCAGGTCCCCATGAGGCGGGCGCGGGCCAGCTTCGCCATCAGCCCCAAGTGGCCGACGACCGTGCGCGCGGTTTTCATCTTCGACCGCCCCAGCACGCGGACTTCCAGCGTCGTCGGGTACTCGACAATTGTCCCGCCGCTCAAGTCCACGCGGCCGAGGAGTTCCGCGACCCCCAGGTAGCGGCCGTGGGTCAGGTTGATCCCCGCGACGCTGGAGCGCCGGTAGACGCGGAAGCAACTGGTGTACGTCGCGAGCTTTTGCCGCAGGATGCGCCGGTACATCCAGGTCGCCCCTTTCGACAGGCCCAAGCGCCAGCGCGGCACGTTGCGCACGGCCCCGAGGCGGTGGTACGGCGAGGCGGTGACGACATCGACGCCGGGCTTCAGCAGCGGCACCATGTGGCGGAGTTCGAGCGGGTCGTAGGAGCAGTCGCAGTCCATCGAGGCGACGAGTTCGGTGTCGGCGCGGCGCAGGCCGGTGCCGATCGCGGCGGCGACGCCCTGGTTGCGCGGGTGCTGGGTCAACGCGTAGCCGGGCCGGCCGTCGAAGGCCCCGAGCAGCCGCGCCCAGGTGTCGTCGGTGCTGCCGTCGTCCACCAAGACGTAGCGCACGTCGTAGTCGGCGGCGAGGCGGTCGCGGACGTGGCCGAGGGTGTTGCTCAGGAAGCGGATCGACTCCTCCTCGTTGAAGACCGGCACGACGATCGTGAGCGGCGTGGCCGGCTTGCCGTCGGCCCGCGGCACCCCAATCGGCGGCGTGGCGCTGGCGGGGAGCGTGTCCTGGACGGCCCAGGCGTGGCCGGCGGTCTCGGGGGCGGCCGGGGCGCGGGTTGGCGAGTCGTCGGGCAGCTCGGTCGAGAGCTTGAGGTGGCCGGCCACGCTCGTGAAGCGGTACTTCGCCAGCAGCGCCCCGAGGCGGGCCGGCATCTCGTCGAGGTTGCGGTAGTGCCGCTTCTGCGTGAGCCACGAGCCGATGGCCAGCCGCGGCTGGCCGTGGTCGAGTTCCCAGACGTGGAAGTACGCCACCAGCGGCGACGGCTCCTCGGCGTCCCACTTGGCCGCGGCCCGGCGGCTCAGCGCCGGCGGCAGTTGCCGCAGGTAGTTGCCGCCGGCGACCGGCACGCGTACCCCCAGGACCGTCGCCGTCGAGACGGGGACTTCCCAGAGAGTGCGGCCGGCGGCCTCGTGGCGGTGCAGGTGGCGGCGGTGCGGCTGCCCGGCGAAGTCGCGGCCCATCGGGGCGACGCTCGAGTCGTAGGCGAAGCCCAGCTCGGCGAGCACGTCGAGCGCCCACAGGTCCTCGGGGCCGAACCAGCCGTCGGCGACGCGGTAGCCGACGACCGCCCGGCCGCTGGCGCGCTCGACCTCGTCGCGCGCCCGCCGGCAGTCGTCGGCGAACTCCGCGGGCGTCATGCCGCGGATGCTGCGGTGGTAGTAGCCCTTGACGGCGACCTCGTGGCCGGCGTCGGCGACTTGGTGTACGAGGTGCGGGAAGCGCCGGGCGACCCAGCCCAGCACGAAGAACGTCGCCTTGGCCCCGTGCGCGTCGAGCAAGGCGAGGGTCTTCTCGGTGCCCTCTTCGAGCCGCGACTCGAAGCGGTACCACTGGTCCTTCTGCACGAAGCGGTTGAACGCGCCGACCTGGAAATAGTCCTCAAGCGCGACCGTCAGGATGTGCGGCCCCCCCGGTGCCGGCCCCGGCGCGGGCGGCGGCGGCAGCCGGAGGCCCAGCGCGGGGAAGTCGGCGGTGGGGGTGTCGGGGGCCATCGGGGGTTACGCCTGGGGCGGAAGTCTCGGTCCCGCGACGTGCGCGGGTCGGTTCGGTTGCAGTAGCTTTACTTAGCACGCTACGCGCCCTTGCGCAGCGGTCCCGTCGGAATGGCGGAAATAGTCGCCGCCCGGCCGGACGGACGCGGCGCACCGTTCGCAAGGGCGGGCCGCGTCGGGTATGATGGGGTGGCACCGATTCCCCGCTTGCAACCCCGCGACCAGAGGGCGGCCCACCGTGGGACAGAAGATCGAAAAGGACCTCCAGCGCTTCCGCAAGATCGTCCGCGGCAAGATCAAGTCCAACCTCTCGAAGTACATCAGCCAGGGCGAGATGATCGGCAAGAAGGGCAACGACCTCGTGTCGATCCCCGTGCCGGCCATCAACCTGCCGCAGTTCCGCTTCGGCACCAAGGGCTCCGGCGGCGTCGGCGTCGGCCCCGGCGACCCCGGCCAGCCGCTCAGCGCGCCCCAGCAGGACGGCGACGGCAAGGGCCAGGCCGGCGGCGACCCCGGCGGCCACATCCTCGAAGTCGAGCTGACGATGGAGGAACTCGCCGCCATTTTAGGCGAGGAGTTGGCCCTGCCGCGCATCGAGCCGAAGGGGAAAAAGAACGTCACCACGACTCGCAGCCGCTACTCGAGTATTCGCAACGTCGGCCCGGAAAGCCTGCGGCATTTCAAGCGCACCTACCGCCAGGCGCTTCGCCGTCAGATCTCCGCCGGCGGCTACGACCCGACGAACCCACTCGTGGTGCCCGAGCGCGAGGACAAGCGCTACCGCAGCTCGAAGGACACGCAGAAGCCCGAGGCGGTGGCGTGTGTCGTGTACATGATGGACGTGTCGGGGTCGATGACCGACGAGCAGAAGCAGATCGTCCGCATCGAGGCGTTCTGGATCGACACCTGGATCAAGGCCCACTACCAGGGGGTCGATCGGGTCTTCATCATCCACGACGCCCAGGCCAAGGAGGTCGATGAGCACACCTTCTTCCACACGCGCGAGAGCGGCGGCACCCGCATCAGTACCGCCTACGACCTGGCCGACAAGATTCTCACGGCTCGCTACCCGTCGAGCGAGTGGAACCTGTACGCCTTCCACTTCTCCGACGGCGACAACCTCGGCGAGGACATCCCCAAGTGCCTCGACACCCTCACCCAACGCCTCCTGCCGAAGCTGAACCTGTTCGGCTACGGCCAGGTCGAGAGCCCCTACGGCAGTGGCGAGTTCTTCGACCACATCGACGAGCTGACGGCGACGCACCCCGAGATCGTGACGACGCGGGTGCCGAACCGCGACGCGATTCTGGGCAGCATCAAGGCGTTCCTGAGCACGGGCCGGTAACTGGAGGGAGACCGCGATGTTCCAGTCCGTGACGTACACCGGCTTCGAGAAGCACCCCGAGAGGCGTGCGTGGGTCGAGGGCGTCGTGATGCCGTTGGTGGAGGAAGTCGTCCGGCGGGAAAAGGAACCGATCCGGGTTCACTGGCACGATCCCGACTTGCCAGGGGCGACGGTCCAACAACTCGAGGAGATCGTTCGCAGGGACATCCTGCCCGGAGTCGATGTCGTCCCTCCGTATTTGGACGGCATTAAAGGCACATCGGGCGGCGCAGGCTTAATGACGCCGCCTAGTATTATCCTGATCTTAGCGAGCGAGGGCCTCCCGACGGGTTGGACATTCCTCCCGGTTCCTGGGGGGAAAGATTCGTTCGACCTGTCCCGAATTCATTGGGCCATCCAGAGCATCTACATCTCGATTTTGAGGGCCGTCGTCAGGGAGGTCGTCGAAACCTTGAGAGCCGACCTCGTGTCGGCGGAGTCGTAGCCGTGGCGATGCCCTCACCTGCCGAACGCCTGCGCGTTCTGGAACTCGGGCTTCGTAGCCTTGAGAGCGCGATCACTTCGCTACAGTCTGCGGTCGAGTCCCAAGCCGCGCAGTTGGCGGAAACTCGCAAGGCGATTGCCGACCGCTCCGCGACCGAGGCCGAGAAGTCCGCGACTCAAGTTACTGAAACCGCTGTGCTGAAGCAAAAGGTCGATGACTTAAACTGTCGGCTCGACGACCAAGCCGCCCACGTCAAAGTTTGGGACCAACGTTGGTGGGGCTTACTGGCGGGAGTTGTTATCGCCATCGTGACCGCGTTCATCAGGAAGTAACATGCCATGACCAATAGCGCCTTCTACCACACCAACTTGCCCGCCAACCTCCGCGTCCTCAAGGACGAGATCGAGGGCTACGCGCGCGGCTACGGCCTCGACTTCTACGAGACCGTCTTCGAGATGGTGGACGCCGACGACCTCAACGAGATCGCGGCCTACGGCGGCTTCCCAACCCGCTACCCGCACTGGTCCTTCGGGATGCAGTACGAAGAGCTCAACAAGAGCTACAGCTACGGCCTGTCGAAGATCTACGAGATGGTCATCAACAACGACCCGTGCTACGCGTACCTGATGCGCTGCAACCACGTCGTCGATCAGAAGCTTGTGATGGCGCATGTGTACGGGCACAGCGACTTCTTCAAGAACAACGCCTACTTCGGGCACACCACCCGCAAGATGATGAACGAGATCGCCAACCACGCCGCCCGCATCCGCGGCTACGCCGAGCGCTTCGGCACCGACCAGGTCGAGGCATTCCTCGACCGCTGCATGTCGGTGGACGACCTCATCGACATCCACTCGGTGGCCATCCGCCGCCGCGGCGAATCGACCCAGGGCGAGGTGACCGGCCTCGACGCGCCGGACGAGGCGGCGGAGCCGCTGCGCTTCCGCAGCAAGCCGTACATGGACCGCTTCGTCAACCCGCAGGCCGACCCCGCCGCGCCGACCGAGGTCAAGCGCCCGGCCGTCGCCCACTTCCCGGAGCGTCCCGAAAAAGACGTGCTCTTGTTTCTGATCGAGCACGCGCCGTTGAAGAACTGGCAGCGCGACATCCTGTCGATCATCCGCGACGAGGCGTACTACTTCTACCCCCAGGGCCAGACTAAGATCATGAACGAGGGCTGGGCCAGCTACTGGCACTCGACCATGATGACGCAGAAGGCCCTCGCCCCCGAAGAGTTGATCGACTACGCCGACCACCACTCCGGCACGATGGCGACCTCCGGGCGGCTCAACCCCTACAAGCTGGGCATCGAACTCTTGCGCGACATCGAGACGCGCTGGGACGCCGGCCGCTACGGCGCGGAGTACGACGCCTGCGACGACCTCGACACCCGCCGGGCGTGGAACAAACACACGGGCCTCGGCCGGCAGAAGATTTACGAGGTCCGCAAGGTCCACAACGACATCACCTTCATCGACACCTTCTTGACGCCCGAGTTTTGCGTCGAGAACAAATTGTTCTCGTTCAACTACCAGGCGCAGACGAAGAACTACGTGATCGAGTCGCGGGAGTTCCAGAAGGTCAAGAACCGGCTACTGGCGAGCCTGACGAACTTCGGCAAGCCGTGGATCACAGTCGTGAACGGCAACCACCGCAACCGGGGCGAGTTACTTTTGCGGCACGAGTACCAGGGGGTTGAACTGAACCGCGGCGAGGCCAAAGATACCCTAGCGAACCTGTACTTCCTCTGGGGCCGGCCGGTCCACCTCGAGACCGTCACCGACGACAAGCCGGCGGTTTTGGGCTTCGACGGCACGGACCACACGCACAATCCCATCGGAGCCGAGAATGACCCCCGCCGAAACCCTGCTGCAAAGGCTTAGCGACCTCCCCCCCGGCCCCGGCCCGCGCGCCCTCACGACCGCCGGCGGCGCGGCCGTGACCCTCGACGCCGAGCGCCTCGACACGATCGCAGGCGTCTACCGCGGCGTCACCGTCGCCGGCCCGCCAGTGGAGAGCGTCGGCGCGTGGGCCGACGGCGTCGCCGGCCGCGTGCGGGGCTTGCTCGAAGGCTTGAAGGTCATTGAGGTGGACGCGACCCGCGACGCGGCGGTGCTCCGCAGCAGCGAGCCGGCGGTGTCCGGCCCGGCCGGCGGCGTGCGGCGCTACTACGAGGTGCAACTCGGCGGCGACGGCACCGCGAGCGTGCAGCGCTACCAGGCCGACCGCGACGCCGGCACCCCGCGCGAGGCGATCGGCTTCGCCCTGACGCACGAGGTCACAGCGCGGCTGGTCGAAGACATTCTGGGGTAGGTGTTGGGGGACTCTTGTTAGCCCGACGGGGGCGGGTGTCGGCCTCGCTCCGCCTCCTCCCACCGGATCGCCACGACCAGCGGACGGTTCATCGCCAGTGCCGCGGTTGTGGCGCGGCCGGTCGGGGTGAGCGGCACGACCACCGCACCGTCCCACCGGAAGTGGTCCGCCCACCGTTGCGCGCGGGGGCTGAACATCGGGGCGTCCTCACCCGTCTCCGGGTCTGGGGCCGCCTGCCGTGCCCATTTCCTCAACGAGCACGACACGCAGGCCAACGCCAAATTGTCAGCCTCGGTAGGGCCATTCGCAGCGCGCGGCACGACGTGGTCGATGTGAAATGTGGCCTCCTGCCCGGCTTGCGACAGCCTGCAGTACTCGCACCGACCGCCGGCCCGCAGCGCCACCTCCTCGCGGAGGGCAGCCCCGATGATGCTCACGCCGCCCCCCGCTCGGCCCGCAATCGCAGCAAAGTCAGCAGGTCGGCCAAGTCCACCAACCCCTCGGCCTCGGCTCGCTCGTCGGTGGACAGGGGCTGGCCGGTGTCCTGGCGGTCGAGTAACGAGTGGAGCCGGGCGGCGACGGCGGCCGGCAACTGGAACCGGGCGAGGTCGGCGGGCGGGTCGATGGCAAGGGTCAGCGGCATGACGAGTCTCCGGACGGGCTTGTCGAGAAGTGATAGCGGACGACCCACTCCTTTGCCGCGGCTAGTTCGGCATTTTGTCAGGACGCATCCGTCACGCGGCGGACAGGTCGCCGATGACCTGACTCACGCCCTCGTGGTCGAAAAACACCGGTACGGCACCCGGCGCGATCAGGATGGCGATCCCCTCACCCACCGCGAGGATGTTGGGACGATCGACTTCGTACCGGTCCCCGTCCACCAAAGCCACCGTGAACGGCTTGAACGGCCGCCTGTTTTGCAGGGCTTCGATTGTTGCCGTGAACGACTCTCGGTTCATGATCGGCCTCCAACTTCGACAGCGGTTTCTCCGTACTTAGGATACGGTGCCGTCGGGGGGATGAAAAGACATCGCCGACAGTAAACGGAGAGTGCCGTCACGCCCCGCCGTCTGCTACCGCATCTGGTTCGGCGTCACGACCCATGGATTCGGGATTCCACCGCCTTGACGAGTGCGTCGAACGACCGCCCCCCGGTCGCCTCGATCTCGCGGACGCCGTCCAGGTACTCCCGCTTGTCGAACGTCTGCCGCGCCCAAGCGAGCAGTTCCGGCGGGATCGGCTCGGGGCGGATCGGCTCAGGCGTGTTGGCCGGCTGCGGCTGAATCGGTAACCCTCCTGAAGGAACGCTACCCGTCGGGATAATATCAGTGATCGCCGGCCAGCAAGAATCGCGAGTGCCGCCGAACGAACCAGCCGAGCCTTGCCTGAGGTCACAGAAGCCGTCGATCCACGCGATCACTTCAGCCCATACAGTTAGCCGTAGCGCCTGGTTAGGCATTCCACCAGCCAGTCAATTAAGTGACTTCGGGAGCGCGAACATACCAGTACACAAAGGGCAGGGCAAAGTTTGCCCACCCCAGTCCAATGGTACACCTAATTTTGCTTGGCAATGAGGACATGAAATTCCCCTACCAGGAACTTGGATGACGCCTCCACCTGACTGCAGAGCGCAATCTCTAAATTCACCCAGGATGGCATAAGCAACCTGTTCGGGCGAAATCTGGTGCTTATGAGCTTGTTTGGTAGATGCACTTGCTCTGTTATCAGTTGACGTAGGCTCGTTATGATTTGATACAAATGGCTGTCGATCTCCCCGTACTATGGTAGAGTCATGCGATGGAGTCCGTTGATGCTTGTGGGAGATCAAGGCTACGGCGACCGTCACTACTGCCGTAATAACGGCACCAGCAAACGCGATCAGAGCTGATAAGACACCCGAGTCCACCGGTCACCCCCATTAGTGCCCACTTAGAGTCGGGTCGAGTGTTGTAAACTGTATTCAATCGCCGCGTCGCGGGTCACAAGTTAAGCAGTCGCCGGCAAAAGCTTTGTAGACACTCAGTAGCTTCAAGTTGGATTGTTTTACATCGCCAAGAACCAATTCTTGAAGTTCGATATTCTCCGGTTTTACTTCCACCGCGATCTCGTTATCGAAAACACTATACCGCACATGGTATGTGCTACCACGCCACCGGATGTCCACAGGAGTGCTGCTCATATAGATGCCTCGTAGGTGTTGACGTGCTTGATAATCACCTTTTACAGAACCAATAATTTAGACAGACTCTCTTCTACCGCCTAACTTTTTGTTAGGCGGCGTGAGCGCGACCCATCGTGCCCCAAATTGCCACCTGCGAAACTGCATCTTAACCCAATCAGATGACGAACGCAACACCCAACGCAGAACTTCGCGCCGCACAAGCCTTCGCCCTACACCGACTCGCTGAGGATCGTGCCGCGGTCGAGGCCCTTCTTTTTGAGCTTCGTGTGCAGCGTGTCGCGGGACATGCCCAGCAGCTTCGCCGACTGGCTGACGTTGCCGCCGGTCTGGATCATCGCCTTGCGGATCGCCCACGTCTCCAAATCGTCCACGTCCAGGCTCGGCGGCAGGTCGGAAGCGGGGGCCACGCTGACGACCGCGGCGACTGGCTCGCTGTGGCCCAGCGGCAGGGCGTCGGCGTCGATCGTGTCGCCGTCGGCCATCACCGCGGCACTTTCGAGCACCGCCCGCAGTTGCCGGACGTTACCCGGCCAGGGGAAGGCTTGCAACTTCGCCACGGCCGCGGGGGTGAGCCGGAACGAGCGGCGGCACTGCACCGAGAGGCGCTCGAGGAAGAAGTGCGCCAACTCGGGCACGTCCTCGGGGTGCTCGCGCAGGGCGGGGACTTGCAGCGAGATCACCTTCAAGCGGAAGTACAGGTCCTGGCGGAAGCGGCCGGCGCGGACCTCGCTCTCGAGGTCGCGGTGGGTCGCCGCGACGAGCCGCACGTCCACCTTCAAGTCGCGCGTCCCGCCGACGGCGCGGAAGGCCTTGCCCTCGATCACGCGCAACAGCTTCGCCTGGCAATCGAGGGACAGTTCGCCGACCTCGTCCAAAACCATCGTGCCCTCGTCGGCCTGCTCGAAGAGGCCGGGGTGGTCGCGGTCGGCCCCGCTGAACGCCCCCTTGCGGTAGCCGAACAGTTCCGCTTCGAGCAGCGTCGGGGCGATGGCGGCGCAGTTGACGATCACCATCGGGCCGTCGGCGCGGGGGCTGTTGCGGTGCAGCGCCTGGGCGACGAGTTCCTTGCCCGAGCCGCTCTCGCCTTGAATGAGGACCGTGAACGGCTGCGGGGCGGCCCGGCCGATCTGCATCCGCAGGTTCATGATGGCGCTGCTGTCGCCGATCAGCTCGTCGGCGACGGGGGCGGCGCTGCGCAGGCGGGTGTTCTCGGCGAGCAACTTGCGGCGGTGGCGGTGGACCTCGAGCGTCGGCCCGAGGTATCCGGCGATCACCTCGAGAAAGCGGACCTCGCGGTCGGTGAAGCCGCGGCCGACGCGGTAGACGTGGAGCGCCGCGAACGGCTCGCCGGACGCCGCGGTCAGCGGCAGGCAGACCGCGTCCGTGAGCGACTGCAAGCTCTCGCCGGGGTTGCTCGTCTCGTCGCCGAACAGCCAGGCTTTCTTGCGCGTGGTGCGGACGCGCTCGGTCAGTCGGCGCGACAGCCGCATATCGACGGCGGCCTTCTCGGGCAGCACGAGCTTCGGCGTCGGGTCGGCGGGGTCGAGGCTCAGGTAGCCGGCGAGGCTCGCGGCGGTCTGGCAGATGACCGTGCGGAGCGTCTGGGCGATCAGCTCGATGGGGTCGGCGGTGGTCACGGCCTCGGTCATGTAGCGGCACAGCGCGGTCAGCTCGTCGGCCTTCAACTGCGTGTCGAGGCCGTCCAAGTCGCCCTCGGGCCGCTCCCGCGTCGGGAAGCCGTGGACCTTCGTGCCCTGGGCGTCGGTGGCGAGGCGGTTGGCGGCCGGGGTGCGGCGGAAGGCGCTCGGCGTCAAGACGCTGTTGGTCGGCGGCGGCGTCTGGTGCGTGATCGGCGTGTTGAGCGCGGCGTGGCCGGCCGAGCCGGGGTTGAGGTGGAAGCGGAGCTTCACGTCGCCGAGTTGAATGGTGTTGCCGTCGGCGAGGTGGGTCACCCCGGTAATGCGCGTGCCGTCGATGCGGGTGCCGTTGAGGCCGAAGTCGCGGACGAACCAGCGGCCGGCGTCGAAGTAGACCTTGGCGTGGAGCCTCGAGACGAGGTCGTTGGGGACGAAGAGCGCGCTGTCGCGGCTGCGGCCGATGGTCGCCGTGGAACTGGGCACCAGTTCGAGCGCGGCCGGCACGCACTCCCCGGCCTCGAGTAGCAACCGCGCATTCATGCCCGAACGCCTCGCCAAGGTGCCGACCGGCCCGGCCCGCCCCCGCGCGGCCCCGGCCCCGCCGAACCCTAGCACGCGAATCCCCGGCACGACGCTCGCAACCGGAAACCCCCGCCGGGCCGGGTGCCGCGGCCGCGCCGGCGGCGTATCCTGACCGCCACCGACTCCCCCTTACTGAGGCGACCCGCCATGCAGACGATCCTCACCGGCCGCGCCTACGTCCTGGGCGACAACGTCGATACGGACCAGATCATCCCGGCCGAGTACCTGACGTACAACCCGGCGATCCCCGCCGAGTTCAAGATGTTCGGCAAGTTCGCGCTCAGCGGCGTGCCCAAAGCCCAGGGCGGCCTGCCGAAGGGCCACGTCCCGTTCCACACGCCCTTCGGCAACGAGTACGTCTCGCCCTACCAGATCATCGTGGCGGGGCGCAACTTCGGCTGCGGCTCGAGCCGCGAGCACGCCCCGATCGCCCTGGCCGCCGCGGGGATCACCTGCGTGATCGCCGAGTTCTATGCGCGCATCTTCTACCGCAACAGCATCAACGGCGCGTATCTGGTGCCGATCGAGAGCGAGAAGCGGCTGATCGACCAGGTCTGCACCGGCGACGAGTTGCGCGTCGATCTGGTGGCCAGCACGCTGACGAACACGACCACCGGCGACTCGTGGGCGCTCAAGGGCCTCGGCGAAGTCGTGCCGATCATCGAGGCCGGCGGCATCTTCGCCTACGCGCAAAAGGTCGGCATGCTGCCGGCGTAGGGACCCCCGATGCTGCTCCTCCAAGGCGCGAAGTACAAGCTGGCCCAACTCGCCTTTTCGCGCGAGGGCAACCTGCTGGCTGTCCCCGTCTGGAAGAAGGGGGTCCAGATCTGGCACCCGCACTACGGGGCAGACGCGGTCACGACAGTGCCCGACAAGTTCGGTGCTACCGAGGTAGTTTTCACCGTATCGGGACAGCTGCTCATTCAGGGAGGGCATGCGTATTTCCTGCTGCATGACCCGATCACACACACCGCCAGGAAAGTCGAATCCGGCTACGCCTACCACGCGGGGGTCTGCCCCGACGGCCGCCTAATCGTTGCCGCGCAAACGAGCCAAGAGGGTATCGGAGGCTCGTTCTTTTGCCGCTCGCTGGCAACCCCCGACGAGGACGTTTGGAGACAGGTATCGGGACGAGTGGCGGTCGGCACGCCTATCTTCTTAAAGGGTGACGTGGTCGTGACATTTGAAGACGACGGAACAGGCAGTGCCTGCGTACTCCGCGACCTGGCCACGGGAAAAATCCGGGACGAGGTGCGTGACATCGTCAGCCGGCCGCAAGGCCCGACAGTTTCCCCCGACGGATCAATCTGGGCTGTCCGAGAGGGACGCAACTTGTCGGTGTACTCCGCGATGGAGTTCGGCGCGTCCGTGGCCTGGCTCCGGTCCCCCGCCAAGAAAGCGTTCACCGGGCACGCGTTCCACCCGTCCGGCCGATACCTCCTGGTCTCTTCGGTCGATCAGAGCGTGACTTTCTATGACACCGCGACCTGGCAAGTCGCGCGCGTGTACGACTGGGGCGTCGGCAAACTCTTCTCCGTAGCGGTCTCTCCTGACGGGACTTTGGCCGCCGCAGGCGGCGACAAGGGGCAGATCGTGTTGTGGGATTGGGAGTGAGCCCGCCGGCCCGGTTGCGAACTGGTCCAGCGTCCAACTCGGCGGTCGCTACCGATTGTCGATGAAATTGTCCCGCCCGCGACGCACCGACGCCCCGACGCGCCAACCGAGTGTGGGCCGACCCGGCGTCACGGGGACGCGACACGTCCTCCCGACCAGGAGACGGCGATGAATCGCAGGCAAGCCCTCGCGGCGATCGGTGTCGGAGGCGTCGTGACGTGTGCGGCGTCCGCGGCGGCGGCGGACGACAAGCCGAAAGTCCACTTCGCTGGCGAGAAGGCGGCGGTGTTCAAGCTCAAGAACGTCACGCTCGACGCGGTCGATGGCGACAAGCGGACGGTCGCACTGAGCTTCGGCCCGGCGGACGCCCGCGTCAAGCTGGCGGGCCTGCCGCTCGCCAAGGAGGTCGGCATCCGCCAATGGTTCGAGGTGATTAGCTTCGCGAACAACTTCCCGTTCACGATGGACCGGCTGAAGGAGTCGGTCGGCAAGGTGGTGTCGGTGCAGTTGCGGGCGGAGGCGGGCGGCTTGGTCCTCGCGGCGGTCGCGACCGCCAACGACTGAGCGACGCCGCGCGGCCGAAGCCTACAGACACGACCGGCCCGCCGTGGTAGGATGTCGTCATGGACGCTAACCTCCCCCCGCCGCTGACACTCGACTTGACCGGCCTACCCGAGCCGGTGGTGCGGCACATCGTGCAAATCGTCGAGGCGGCCCGCGCTGGCGGGCCGCCGCCGATTGACCCAGCGCCCTGGTTCATCTCCCGGCCACGACCGACACTTGAGGAGTCGCTTCGGAACCTCGACGCGATGGCGGCGATGTCGAGTGGCAAGTCGCTCCCGATCGACTTCTCGACCGCCGACATCTACGACGACCATGACAAATGCGAATCCTCGCCGACTCCGGCATCCTGCTGCGACTGTTCGACCTGACTGACCCTCGACACGCGGCGGCCCAAGGGGCCGTCCGCGCGCTCCTGATCCAAGGCCACGAACTCGTCACCGCCGCCCAGAACATCGCCGAGTTTTGGAACGTCTGCACGCGCCCGGACACCGCCCGCGGCGGTTTCGGCCTGAGCCTTGTCGAGACTGAACTCCGTCTGCAACGTCTCGAACGTGACTTCGCCCTGCTCCCCGAGTTGCCCACCACCTACGCCATCTGGCGGGGCCTGGTCGTCGCGCACGCGGTGCTGGGCAAGCAGGTCCACGACGCCCGGCTGGCCGCGCTGATGCTCAGCCACGGCGTCACGCACCTCGTCACCCTCAACGGCCGCGACTTCACCCGCTACCCCGGCCTCACGGCCATCGACCCGCTGGCCTCCGCGGCGACGCCGTAATCCCCCGCCCCCGGAGCCGCCCATGGACCTGCCGCACTTCGAGGGCTGGACGCTGCTCGGCGCGTTCCCCGACGGCGCGCCCGACGACGTGGGCAGTTGGCTGCTCGCCCACAACGGTGACGCTTTGCTGCTCGAACTCCCGCCGGGGCTGACGGCCGGGGTTGTGCGGGCGGGCCTGAGCCGCGTCGGGGCGACCCTCCGCTTCGTCACGGCGTCGCACGACCACGAAGACCACCTCGACCCCGAGGCGTGGGACGCACTCATCGAAGCCTTCCCGGACGCGGAATTCCTCGGCCCGGCCGAAGTCGAGGGCGACCACCTCCTCCGCGTCGGCGGCGAAGCCCTGTGGCTCGTCAAGGCCCCGAAGCACTCCGCGACCGACGTCGTGACCGTGTTCCGCGGCGTGGCGATGACCGGTGACATCGAGCTGGGCGGGCTGGCGTCGGTCAACCGCGAGGTGCCGGCGAAGACCAAGCGGAAGAGCATGGCCTACCTGCGGGGCTTCTGCGACCGGACGGGGTACGCCGTCCACTCGACCGTTAGCGCCCACCTCAACGACGTGCGGCAGTCGGTCCGCTGGCCCGACCTGTTTGCGTGCTGACGCGCGGACTCCGGGCGCTCACGCTTCCGGCTCGCCTTCGGACTTCCAAGCGCTGACGCTTCTGGCTCGCCGGGGCGGCTCGCGGATTTCCCTTCGACAACGGCCGGGTCTTGCGTTAGAATGCCTCACCTACCCGCCGTGCCCCCTCTTCTCTGGGGATTAGTGATGCCAGTTCGCGCCCTCGTGGCTGCCCTCGCGGCGGTCGCCCTCACGACGCCCCTCCGGGCCGACGTGACCGCCCTCACGCCGTTCCCCGCCAAGCTCGCCATCCGCGGCAGCGACGACGCGCCGCAACTCCTCGTCACCGGCACCGACGGGCCGCGGGAGCGCGACCTGACCGCGGTCGTCGCCTACGCCGTGTCCGACCCCAAGGTCGCCCGCGTCGATGCCGCCGGCCGGGTCTTCCCGCTCGCCAACGGCGCGGCCGACATCACCGCGACCTTCCAGGGCAAGTCCACCAAGGTGCCTGTTACCGTCGCCGGGCTGGAGACGTTCGAGCCGATCAACTTCACCAACACGATCGAGCCGATCCTCACCAAACTGAGCTGCAACAGCGGCGGCTGCCACGGCAAGATTCAGGGGCAGAACAACTTCCGCCTGTCGCTGCTCGGCTACGACCCCGAACTCGACTTCGCCACCTTGACGAAGGAGTCGCGCGGCCGGCGGATGCTGCCCTCGGCCCCGGACCAGTCGCTGTTCCTGCTCAAGACGACGGGGCAAGTCCCGCACGGCGGCGGCAAGAAGACCGAAGTCGGCAGCGAGGAGTACAAGGTGCTGCGCCGCTGGATCGCCTCCGGCACCCCCTTCGGCCGGCCGACCGACCCGACGATCGTCAAGGTCACCGTGTCGCCCGAGACGCGCGTCATCGACCGCAGCGCCCGGCAGCAGCTCGCCGTCCACGCCCACTACTCCGACGGCCGCGTCGAGGACGTGACCCGCCGGGCGCAGTACGAGAGCAACGAGACCGAGGTCGCCACGGTCAACGAGGCCGGTTTGGTCAACACGCTGACGACCACCGGACAGGCCGCGGTGATGGTGCGCTTCTCGGGGCTGGTCAACGTCTTCCAGGCGGTCGTGCCGCGGCCCGGTGCCGCCGTCGATTTCGCCTTCACGCCCAAGACCGTGGTCGATCAGTTCACCGCCAAGAAGTGGCGCGAGTTGAACATCGCGCCGTCGGGCGTCTGCACCGACGAGCAGTTCGCCCGCCGCGCCGCGCTCGACATCACCGGGACCCTACCCGCGGCCGAGGTCGTCATGGCGTTCGCCGCGGACAAGGACCCGGCCAAGCGCGACAAGTTCGTCGATAAGCTGCTCGAAACCCCGGAGTACGCCTACTTTTTCGCCAACAAGTGGGCCGACGTGCTGCGCGTCAAGCGCCGCGGCGAGCCGCAGCGTGCCTCCGGGACGTTCAGCTTCCACAGTTGGATCCGCGAGTCGGTCGCGGCCGACAAGCCGTACAGCGACTTCGCCCGCGAGATCGTCTGCGCCATCGGCGACGAGGCCAAGTCCCCGCCGACGGTCTGGTTCAAGGAGGTGACGACGCCGGAGCAGTTCGTCGATGACGTGAGCCAGGTGTTTTTGGGCCAGCGTCTGGCGTGCGCGCAGTGCCACCACCACCCCTACGAGAAGTGGACGCAGGACGACTACTGGGGCCTCGCGGCGTTCTTCGGCCGCGTCGGCAAGAAGGACGTGCCGACGCCCGGCCGCCAGACGAACAACCAGCAGTCGAAGCCGGTCGTGATCTTCACCAAGACGAGCGGGAGTGTGTCGAACAAGAAGACGGGCAAGGTCGCCGTGACGAAGCCGCTCGACGCCGAGGCCAAGGTGATCGGCGGCGACGACGACCCGCGCGAACTGCTGGCCGACTGGATGACCGACCCGAAGAACCCGTACTTCGCCAAGGCGGTCGCGAACCGCTATTGGGCGCACTTCTTCGGCCGCGGCGTCGTCGATCCCCTCGACGACATGCGCGTGACGAACCCGCCGTCGAACCCGGCGCTGCTCGACGCCTTGGCCGCCGACCTGGTCGCCAACAAGTACAGCTTGAAATCGCTGATCCGCACGATCTGTAAGAGCCAGACGTACCAGTTGAGTTCGGCCCCCAACGAGTTCAACCAGAGCGACAAGCAGAGTTACGCCCGCTACTACCCGAAGCGTTTGGCGGCCGAGGTGGTGTTCGACGCGGTGTGTCAGGTGACGCAAAGCCCGTCGGACTTCAGCGGGCTGCCGAAGGACAAGAACGCGCCGAGCCGGGCGATCATGCTGCCGGACGAGTCGTTCACGTCGTACTTCCTGGACGTGCTGGGCCGGCCGCAGCGGATCAGCGCCTGCGAGTGCGAGCGCGTCAACGAGGCGAGCCTGGCGATGACCTTGCACCTGCTCAATAGCCAGGAGGTGCAGGACAAGATCGGCCGCGCCGCCGGCCGCGCCGACCGCCTGAGCCGCGACCCGCGGCCCGACGCGGTGAAGCTCGACGAGTTGTTCCTGCTGGCCGTCGGCAAGACCCCGTCACCCGAGCAACGCACGCTGGCGCTGGAGCACCTGGCGAAGCACGAGAAGGCGAAGAAGGTCGCCTACGAGAACATCCTGTGGGCGCTGCTGAACAGCAAGGCGTTCCTGTTCAACCAGTGACCCGGCGAGCCGGAAGCGTCAGCGCCCGGAGTTCCGGTGTGGGTGAGTGTGGGCGCTTGTCGTGGGCAATAAGATCATGGGCAGGCCGAGTAAGCGACCGATTCGCACGCCCAAAGCGGTTGGCCGTCTCTGCGACGAGGCGGACGCACTCGTAGCCGAAGGCGATGCTTTGGGTGGCTATGCTAAGTTCATCGAGGCGTGGGAGTTGGTCCCCGAGGACAAGGCCCTGCGGCCTGTGTCCACCCGCATCCTCCGGTCCGTGGGCGAAGTGCAATTCGGCCTCCGTCGGTGGGCGGAGGCGCTCAACCTGTTCCTTAGGGCCGTCCAGTGCCCAGGTGGGTTGGGCGACCCAGGACTCCACTTACGGATCGGTCAGTGCCAGTTCGAGGTGGGCGACGAGCGGCGGGCGGCGGACGAGTTGGCGCGGGCCTACATGGGCGGTGGTCGGGAGTTGTTCGCAGGGCAAGACCCCAAGTATTTCGCACTGGTCGAGCATGTCCTGATGCCCCCGCCGGGTATGGATCGGCTACAGTGATTTAGGGCGATGAGAACAGACCAAGCGGCAGATCAGGTGTCGTGAACTTGGCCGGCCGAGGTGACGAGCGACTTCGGCGGCCGCGGAGTTCCGGGCGACGCGTTTCGCGGCACGGCTAGGCGAGCCGCTTGCGTAAGCGGGCGGGTTCTAGCGCTCGCGGGTCGGAACCCTCCCACGCGAACTGTACGCTCGACCGGGAGTCTGCCGACCCTGGGAGGTCTGGAACCCACCCGCTTACGCAGGTGGCTCGCCAAGATTCGCCTGCGGCGGAGCCTTGGAGTCGATTCGCACCGGGGTCGCCGGGATTCGCCGGCGGCGGGACCGCGAACCTGTAAAATGCTTCCACCGCCCGCCCACTCCGCCGGAAAGCCTCCATGCCGACTTACGACTACCGCTGCGACGCCTGCGAGCACGAGTTCGAGGAGTGGCAGTCGTTCACGGCCGAGAAGCTCACGAAGTGCCCGGCGTGCAAGAAGAACAAGCTGGTGCGGCTCTTCGGCAGCGGGGCCGCGATCGTCTTCAAGGGGTCCGGCTTCTACGACACCGACTACCGCCAGGCCGACGAGAAGGCCAAGACCGAGCGCAAGAACGGCAAGCCGGCCGCCGACACCGGTGAAACCAAGGCTGAGCCGGCGGGGGACGCGAAGGCTGAGGTGAAGGGCGACGCCAAGGCCGACGCGCCCAAGGTGGACGCCCCGAAGGCCGAGAGCGCCCCGGCCAAGGAGACACCGAAGGAGTCTGGCGGCGGCAAGGCGAAGGGCAAAGCGAAGACCGAGAAGGGGGCGTGATGGCCAAGACCGTTTGCCCGATCTGCTCGACGCCGATGCCCGGCGAGTGGACGGAGTACCCGACGTACCCGTTCTGCACGAAGCGCTGCAAGCTCATCGACCTCGGCCGCTGGCTCAACGAGGACTACAAGATCGCCGACGCCGCCCCGCCGCGCGACGCCTCGACCGCCGCCGACGGCGACGGCACCGCCAGCACCGGCAGCAGTTGACCCAGGACCGCGAGCGCCGCGGGGCCGTCGTGCAGCAGCACCACGTCGCCCGGCCGCAGCAGCCGCAAGGTTTCGCCGGCACACGCTTCGGCGTCCGGCGCACTCCGGCAACGCCAGTCGCCGCTGTCGAGCGACCAGTTCAGCACTTCGAGCGACAGGCGTCGGGCCGCCAGCAAAAACCCCGGCGGCACGCGGCCGAGCGGCGGCCGCACCAGTCGCGGTGACACCCCAGTGACACTCCGCACGGCGTCCTGGCAGCCACGCAACTCCCGCGTCACTGCGGCGACCCCGGCGGCCGGCCCCCAGGCGGGGTGCGTCGTCGTGTGGTTGCCGACGGCGTGCCCCTCGGCGACGATGCGCTCGACGATCTCGGGGTACTTGTTGACGCGCGTGCCCAGGACGAAGAAGGTCGCCGTGACGCCGTAGTCGCGGAGCCGGTCGAGGATCGCGGGGGTGTGCGTCGGGTCCGGGCCGTCGTCGAAGGTCAACTCGACGCGGCCCGTCAGGCTGTGCCGGCGGACGAGCGACTCGGGAAGCAGTCGGCGCAGCGGCCCCGGCCGGGCGGCGAACCTCACGCCCGGCTCCGCGCCGGACTCTCGGCGACGCGCAGGGTACGCTGCCAGCCGCGGTCGCGCCGGCCCAGCCCGCCGACCGTGACCGCGACCAGTCGCACCGTCAGCAGTGCCGAGCGGGCCACGCCGACGACGCCGCCGGTGTCGTAGTTGCCGCGGCGGATGGCGTACAGGTACGGCAGCGCCGTCAGCACCAGCAACACGCCGGCCCAGGACGCGACGGCTGCGCCGGTCAACGGCGGAAGCCACGGCAGCGCGAGCGCGACGGCGGCGCAGGTCAGCGCCAGTTGCGCGAGGACGAGCGGCTTGCTGCTCAGAAGCTTGTGCAGGACACCGAAGCCGGGCGTGAACAGGGCCGCGCGCCAGCGCTGGCGCTGCGTGCCGAAGGCGGCGGCCGTCGGCGGGGCCTCGCTGCGCACCTCGGCGTCGAGGACGAACCGGACACCGACGCCCGCGCGCCTCAAGCGCCCGGCGTACTCGGCGTCCTCGGTGAGGCCGAAGGCGTCCCAGGGGTGGGCCTCCAGCACGGCACGGCGGAAGGCCATGCCGGTGCCGCGCAGGCCGGTGCGGTAGCCGAGGCGGTCGAGGCCGGCGGCGACGGCGTTCTCGAGTTGCCCGCCGACGCCGGCGATCAGCCCCGCCGGCATCACCTTGGGGTTGCGCGTGACCACCGCCGCCTGCGCCACGTCGGCCCCGGCTTCAAGCGCCGCGACCAGCCGCCGCACCGCGAGCGGGCCGAGTTCGCAGTCGGCGTCCACGACGAGTACCACGTCGGTGGGTGTCCTCAGCACGCGTTCGAGGCCGAACGCCAAGGCGAAGCCTTTGCCGCGACGGGTGGCGTCGAAGCGCTCCAGCGCCACAGCCCCCAGGCCGCGGGCGACGCCGGCCGTGGCGTCGGCGCAGTTGTCCGCGACCACGACGACGCCCAGCAGGTGGGCCGGGTAGTCGCACGCGGCGACGGAGTGCAGGGTGTCGGCGACGGTGCGCTCCTCGTCGTGGGCCGGGACCAGCACGGTGACGTGGAGCCGCGGCGGCGCGTCGGCGGTCGGCCGCGGCGTGGTCCAGCCGGCGAGCGTCAGCGCGAAGTAGTAGAGCGCCGCGGCGGACGCCGGCAGCAGAGCGAGAGCCAACCCGACCGCGAGAACGTCCATGCCGACCCCCACCCCAGACGGCCCGAAGCGGCGGCAGGCTACCCCAACCCGCCCCGCCGTGCCAAGGGCAGTTCGCCGCGGCGGCGACGGGGCCATACAACTCCGCCTCAACGGGGGGTGTCGGATGCCGTGGCGGAAGTGGCTGTCGCCGGGGTTCGGGGTGCCGTTCTGGACCGCGTTGCTCACGGCGGCGCTGGTCTGGTACGCGCTGCGCTACGGCTCCAACGCCCCGGTGATGGACGAGTGGGACGTGGCCCCGGAGCTGCGGCAGCACCTGCGGGAGGGGCGGCCCGTCGAGTGGGTCCTGCGGCGGCACAACGAGCACCGCTACCCGGCCGCGCGGCTGCTCTACGCGGCCCTGATGGCGGCGACGGGGTACGACTTCCGCTCCGGCATGGTCGCCTCGGCGCTGCTGCTCGGCGCGGCGGCGCACGCCTTCGCCCGCGCGGCGGCCGTGGCGCGCGGCCGGCCGGCGTGGGCCGACCTGGTCGCCCCCGCGTTGCTGCTCAACTTCGGGGCGTCGTTCAACGTCCTGATGGGCTACCAGGTCGCGTTCAGCCTGTTCGTCCTGGCGGCGGCCTTCGCGGCCTGGGTCGTCGTCATCGACCGGCCCGGCCGGCGCGGCGACCTCGCCGCCAGCGCCGCGCTGGTCGCGCTGGCGCTCAACGGCATGCCGGGCCTGCTGCTCGCCGCCCCGCTGAGCGCCTGGGCGGCGTGGCGCGCGGGCTGCCGCAGTCCGCGGGCCTTGTGGGGGCGCGCGGCGACCGCCTGGCTGCCGCTCGCCGCGGTGGCCGCCTACGGGCTGGGGTCGGCCGCCGGGATGGAGCGCTCCGCCGACCCCTCGACCCGGCTGCCGGACTGGGGGGTCCGGGCCGTGGCCGCGGCGCAGTTCCTCAGCATGGGCCTCGGCAACTGGGTCATCGACGCCGACTGGGGCACCCTCGGCCGGCTGGTGGGCCTCGGCTACGCCGCCGCCGGGCTGGCCCTCGCGGCGGCCTTCGCCCGCCGGCCCGCCGACCGGGGCGTGGCGCTCGGCGTCGGCGCGCTCTTGCTGGGGGTGGTCGGCATGGCCGGCGGGGTCGCCTGGGGGCGCGGCTGCGGGCTGATCGAGCGCTACACCTCGCCCGCGGCGGTCGGCCTGGCGGTCGCCTGGGTCGCCGCGGCGCGGTGGCTGCCGCTGCCCCGCGTGGCGGACGCCCTGGGCGTCGCCGCGGCGGCGGGCCTGGTCTGGCTCAACGCCGACTCGGGGGAGCGCTTCGCCCAGGTCCACCGCATGTACTACCGCGAACTCGAGGACGCCGTCCGGGCCGGCCTGCCGCCGTCGTTCGTCGCCGACCGCTTCCGGGGGCCGCTGGGCAACGAGCACTTCCGCGGGCGGGTCGAGGCGTTCCGCGACCTGGGGTTCGCCACCTTCCGCGACCTGCGCCCGGAGCCGCCGACGACCGCGGTCCCGGTCGCCGTCGGCGCGCCGCCGGGGTTCGCGCTGGCGGTCCTGCCGGGCGGCCGCCGGGTCGTCGGGGTCCGCGTCACCTACGAGACGCAGCGCGACGTGACCTGGCAGCAGTTGACCGTCACCTGGACCGGGCCGGCCGGCGTGCGCTCGGCGGCCGTCTACCCGCACCCGCGCCGCGGCGAGCAGTCGTCGAGCTTCTTCGTGAACGACGCCCCGACCGACGCCCGCTTCGAGGCCGCGCACCCGGAGTGCGGGCTGGCGGTGACGCGCGTCGAGTGGCTCGTGGAGCGCGAGTGACGGCGAGCCGGAAAGCGTGAGCGCCCGGAGCGTTTGACTACGAACTCCGGGCGCACACGCTTTCCGGCTCGCCGCGTGGAAAATGTCTCGATCGGGTGAGCCGCACGCACGGGAGTGAGTTACACTGTACGTTACCGCTCAACCGCCCCGTTTCCGCCACGAGGCACGCGATTACGATGGCGAGTCCCAAGTCGAGCCCGCCGCTGCCCGAGTCGGAGTTGCGCATGCACTCCATCGTCGATCACCTGATCGACGGCATCGTCACGGTCGATGAGCACGGCACCGTCGAGACGTACAACCCCGCGGCCGAGCGCATCTTCGGCTACCCCGCGGCCGAGGTCCTGGGCAAGAACGTCCGCGCGCTGATGGCCGACGCTGACCCCGCCGGCGGCGGCGACCTGGCCGACTACCTGCGCTCCGGCGACGGCGTGCCCCGCGAACTCGTCATGCGGCGCAAGGACGGCTCGGTCTTCCCGATGGACCTGGCGGTGAGTGCATTTCAACTCGGCCGGCGGCGCTACTTCACCGGCCTGGTCCGCGACATCTCCGAGCGCAAGCGCGCCGGCGAGGAGCTGCGCCGGGCGGTCGAGGAACTCTCGCGCTCCAACCGCGACCTGGAGCAGTTCGCCTACGTCGCGTCGCACGACTTGCAGGAGCCGCTGCGGGCGGTGACCGGCTGCGTGCAGGTGATCCGCAGGCGCTACCGCGGCCAGCTCGACGCGCGGGCCGACCAGCTGATCGACCACGCCGTCGAGGGCGTCGGCCGGATGCGCACGCTCATCGACGACCTGCTGGCCTTCTCGCGCGTCGGGTCGTCGGGCAAGACCTTCGCCGCGGCCGACTGCGGGGCCGCGCTGGCCGAGGCGTTGGCGAACCTACAGGTCGCCATCACCGAGGCCGGCGTCGCGGTCACCCACGACCGGATGCCGACGGCGGCGGTCGATGCCGCCCAGATGGTGCAACTCTTCCAGAACCTCGTCGGCAACGCGGTCAAGTTCCGCGGCCCGGAGTCGCCGGCGGTCCACGTCGGCGTGCGGCGCGAGGCGGGCGGCTGGGCCTTCTGGGTGCGCGACAACGGCATCGGCATCGACCCCGCGTACTTCCACCGCATCTTCGTGATCTTCCAGCGGCTCCACGCGCGCGCCGAGTACCCCGGCACCGGCATCGGCCTGGCGCTGTGCCAGAAGATCGTCGAGCGCCGCGGCGGGGCCTTGAGCGTCGAATCCACGCCGGGCCTCGGCTCCACCTTCACCTTCACCCTGCCCGACCGAGGAGAGGGACCATGAGCGAACCGCACTAACCGATCGACATCCTGCTCGTCGAGGACAGCGCGACCGACGTGCTCCTCTTGCAGGAGGCCCTCGAAGGCTCGCGCCTCGTCGGCGGGCTGTACACCGTCCCGGACGGCGTCGAGGCGATGGCGTTCTTGCGCCGCGAGGGCCGGCACCGCGACGCCCCCCGGCCCAGCCTGATCCTGCTCGACCTGAACCTGCCGCGGCGCGACGGCCGCGAGGTGTTGGGCGACATCAAGACCGACGAGGCGCTGAAGCGCATCCCCGTGGTCGTGCTGACGACCTCGCGCAGCGAGGGCGACGTGGCGACGGCTTACGGCCTGCACGCCAACTGCTACGTCGTGAAGCCGGTCGATTACGACCAGTTCTCCGAGGTCATCCAGAAGATCGAGAACTTCTGGTTCGTCGTGGTGACCCTCGCCGGTGCCCAGTGAGCCGGGGGACCCCCCGGCCGGCGAGCCGGAAGCGTTAGCGCCCGGAGTCTGACCGCGCGAAGAACTCCGGGCGCTAACGCTTCCGGCTCGTTGGCCGCTCGACAATCCCGATATCTCCCCCCACCGAACCCCAACGCCATGACGCCCGCCATCCACATTCTGCTCGTCGAGGACGACCCGACCGACGCGCTACTGGCTGAGGAGGCGCTGCAAGGCGACCGCTTCTGCCTCCAGGTCAGTCGCCGCCTCGAGGACGCCGTGCGGCTCTCGAGGGGTCGCCCGTTCGACGTGATCCTGCTCGACCTCGGCCTGCCGGACAGCCAGGGCTTGGCCACGCTGCAGGCGCTGCGCGCGGGCAACCCGCAGGTGCCGGTCATCCTGGTGCTGACGGGGCGCGACGACGAGGAGCTGGCGCTGCGGGCCATCCAGGAGGGGGCGCAAGACTACCTCGTGAAGGGGGAACTCCAGGGCGGGTCGCTGCGGCGGGCCGTCCGCTACGCCGTCGAGCGGAGCGCGACCCAGCGGACCCTGCGGGCCAGCGAGGAGCGCTTCCGGGCGTTCATGGACTACAGCCCGGCGGCGGCGACGATCCAGGACGAGGCCGGGCGCTACCTGTACGTGAACGCGACCTGGCGGCGGCAGTTCGACCCGGAGCCGGCCGAGTGGCTGGGCAAGACCGACGCCGACTTCTGGCCCCGCGCGGCCGCCGAACTCTTCGAGGCCAGCCGCGTCGAGTGCCTGGCGACCGACGCCGCCGTGCGGGCCGAGCAGACGGCCCGCACCGCCGCCGGCGACGAGCGGACCTGGGAGGTGACGCGCTTCCCGCTGGTGAGCGGCGGCGTCCGGCAGGTCGGCGGCATGGCCTGGGACGTGACCGACCGCCGCCGCGCCGCGGGGGCCGCCCGCCTGCGCGACCGCGCCGTCCAGGCCGTGACGCAGGGGGTGATCATCACCGAGGCCGGCGGGGCCGACAACCCGATCGTCTACACCAGCCCCGGCTTCGAGCGCATGACCGGCTACCCCGCGGCGGAGGTCCTCGGCCGCGACTGCCGGTTCCTGCAAGGCCCGGACACCGACGCGGCGGCGGTCGCCCAGGTCCGCGCGGCGATCCGGGCCGGGGTGCCCTGCACCGTCGAGCTGCTGAACCGGCGCAAGGACGGCACGCCGTTCTGGTGCGAGTTGTCGCTGTCGCCGGTGCGCGACCCGGCCGGCCGCCTGACGAACTACGTCGGCGTCCAGGCCGACGTGACCGCCCGGCGCGGCCTCGAGTCGCAGTTCCGCCAGGCCCAGAAGATGGAGGCGGTCGGCCGGCTGGCCGCGGGCATCGCCCACGACTTCAACAACCTGCTCACCATCATCAACGGCTACAGCGAACTGTTGCTGCAAGACCTGCCGGCGGGCGACCCGTCGCGCGAGCCGGTGGAGGAGATCGCCAAGGCGGGCGAGCGGTCGGCCGGGCTGACGCGGCAACTGCTCGCCTTCAGCCGCCAGCAGGTGCTCGCGCCACGCGTCCTCGACCTGAACGCGCTGGTCGCCGACACCGAGCGGATGCTGCGCCGGCTGGTCGGGGAGGACGTCGCGGTCGTCACGGCCCTGGCCGCCGGCCTGTGGGAGGTGCGCGCCGACCCCGGTCAGGTCGAGCAGGTGCTGATGAACCTGGCGGTCAACGCGCGCGACGCCATGCCGCGCGGCGGCCGGCTGACCCTCGCGACGCGCAACGTCGTGCTGGACGAGGCGTACGCCCTGGCGCACCCGGACGCCCGGCCCGGCCCGCACGTGCTGCTGGGCGTCGCCGACACGGGGGCCGGCATCCCGCCCGAGGTGCGGGCGCGCATCTTCGAGCCGTTCTTCACGACCAAGGGGCCGGGCCAGGGCACCGGGTTGGGCCTGGCGACCGTGTACGGCATCGTCCGCCAGAGCGGCGGGCACGTCGCGGTGGCCAGCGAGGTCGGGGTCGGGACGGCGTTCGAGGTCTACCTGCCGCGCGTCGAGGGTCCGGCCGGCGGGTCGCGGGGGCGGGCCGGCCTCAGGACGCCCCCGCGCGGGGCCGAGACGGTCCTGCTCGTCGAGGACGACGCCGGCGTGCGCGCGCTCGCCTGCCACGTCCTGGCCGGCTGCGGCTACGACGTGCTGGAGGCGGCCGGCGGCGACGAGGCGCTGCGCGTCGCCGCGCGCCACGGCGGGCCGATCCACCTCATCGTGACCGACGTGGTGATGCCCGGCGCGGGCGGCCGGGCCGTCGCGGAGCGGGTCGTCGCGCGGCACCCCGCGGCGCGGGTGCTGTTCGTCTCGGGGTACACCGACGACGCCGTGCTGCGGCACGGCGTACTGCGCGACGGCGTGAACTTCCTGCAGAAGCCGTTCACGCCCGTGGCCCTGGCGTTCAAGGTGCGCGAGGTCCTCGACGCGCCGCCCGGCGAGCCGCCGGCGTGAGCGGCCTCGGAGCCGGGCGACGCTCCTCTTGGCGAGCCGCTTGCGTGAGCGGGCGGGTTCCGGGCCTTCTCGGGTCGGGCGCTCCCTTAGCCGGGCAGACTCCGCCTCGCGTGCGCTAGAACCCGCCCGCTCACGCAAGCGGCTCGCCAAGAGGCGTGCCGCGAGGCGCGTCGCCCGGAACTTCGGGCGTCAGACGGCGGCCTCGCGGGCGGCGCAGCCGGGGCAGATGCCGTGGCTCACGCGCACGTCGCCGAACTCCGCCAGGTAGCCCTCGACCGACTGCCAGTAGTCGCCGTCGCTGCGCACGCTCTTGCACCACGCGCAGATCGGCAGCAGCCCGCGCAACTTCGTCACCTGGGCGAGCGCGTCTTCGAGGTCGCGCACGCGGTCGGCCAGGCCGCGCTGCAGCGCGACGATGCGCTCGCCGACCCGGACGCGGGCCTTCAGCTCGGCGCGGTCGAACGGCTTCGTCACGTAGTCGTCCGCGCCGCTCTCCAGGCCGGCGACGACGTGGTCCGGCCGGTCGTTGGCCGTCAGCAGGATGGCGTAAGTCGGGGCGGCGCGGCCGAGGGCCTTGGCGCGCCGGCAGACCTCCGGGCCTTCGAGGCCGGGCATCACCCAGTCGAGGATCGCCAGGTCGGCGGCGTCGTGGCGTTGCAGCGCCTCCCAGGCGGCCAGCCCGTCGGCGACCGCGGTGACCCGGTGGCCCCAGCGCGTCAGGGTGCCCTTCAGGGCGAGGCGGGACACGGCGTCGTCGTCGGCGATCAGGATTTCCATCGGTCGGATGTCTCGGGCGGGGCGGCCAGGCGCGGGGACACTCCATGATAGGCGGCGGCGGGCGCGCCGGGGCCAGCGTCGAGGTCGGCCAGCAGGCGAGATACTTCGCGGTCGAGGTCCGCCAGCGCCCCCGCCGCCGCGGCCAGGTCGCCGGCCGCGCCGAGGCGTTCGAGGCGGTGCGCGGCGTCGGCGGTGGGGCCGGCCCCGACGTAGCCGGCCGCGCCCTTAAGGCCGTGCGCGGCCCGCTGCACCGCGGCCGGGTCGGCGGCCCCGATGGCCTCGCGCAATTCGGCGAGCAGCCGCGGGGCGTCGGCGCGGAACAGCGCGGCGACCTCGGCCCAAAGCCCCTCGTCGCCCTCGAGCCGCTCCACGGCGGCCGCGCGGTCGAGCGGCGGCGGGCCGGCGGCCGGGCGGGCCTTGCGCGCGTCCGCCCAGGCCAGCACCCGGACCATCTCGGCGCGGGCCACCGGCTTCGAGAGGTAGTCGTCCATGCCGGCGGCCAGGCAGCGCTCGCGGTCGCCCTTCATCGCGTGGGCGGTCATCGCCACGACCGGCGTGCGCCGGCCGGTCCCCTCCTCGCGGCGGCGAATCTCTGCGGTCGCCTCGAAGCCGTCCACCTCGGGCATCTGCACGTCCATCAGCACCAGGTCGAAGGCGGCGCGGTCGAGCGCCGCGAGCGCCTCGCCGCCGTGGCCGGCGACGGCGACCGCGTGCCCCAGGGCTTCGAGGAGTCGCACGGCCACGCGCTGGTTGACGGCGTTGTCCTCGGCCAGCAGGATGCGCAGCGGCCGGGACGCCGTCGCCCCCCAGTGCCGCGCGGGCCGGGGCGGGGCGGGGCGCTCGGCACGCTCGGCACTGGGGGGCGCGGGCGCGGCGACGACCGAGGCGGGGGCGCGGCCCGACGCCGGGGCTTGCAGCGCCGCACTGCCGGCCCGGCCCAGGGCGACCTCGAAGGTGAAGCAACTCCCGCGGCCCGGCTCGCTCTCGACCCAGATGCGGCCGCCCATCAGCGTCACCAGCCGCGACGAGATCGTCAGGCCCAGCCCGGTGCCGCCGTAGCGCCGCGTCGTCGAGCCGTCGGCCTGCGTGAACGCGTCGAAGATCGTGGCCTGCTTCGCCCGCGGGATGCCGACCCCGGTGTCCGACACGCGGAAGCGCAGCCGCGGCCCGCTCGCCCCGTCGGCGACCAGTTCGACCCGCACCGCGACCTCGCCCTGCGCCGTGAACTTGACCGCGTTGCCGACGAGGTTCGTGAGCACCTGCCGCAGCCGGCCGGCGTCGCCGACGGCCACGGCGGGCACCCCCGGCCGGACATCGGCGACCAGCCGCAGCCCCTTGGCCCGCGCCCGCAGCGCGAGGAGCTTTAGCGCGTCGGCCACGGCGTCGGCCGGGGCGAACGGCGTCGGGTCGAGGTCGAGCTTGCCGGCCTCGATCTTCGAGAAGTCGAGGATGTCGTTGATGACCGCCATCAGCGCGTCGGCCGAGGAGCGCACCATGCCGAGGGACTCGCGCTGGTCGGCGGTCAGTTCGCCGCCCAGCACCGACTCGGTGAGGCCCAAAATGCCGTTCAGCGGCGTGCGAATTTCGTGGCTCATGTTGGCCAGGAACTCGCCCTTGGCGCGGCTGGCGTCCTCGGCCGCGGTCTTGGCGGCGTACAACTCGCGCTCGGCCCGACGCCGGTCGCCGATGTCCTGAATTTGCGAGACGAAGTAGGCCGGGGCACCGCCGGCGTCGCGCACCAGCGACACGCTGAGCAAGGCCCACACCGGCCGGCCGCTCTTGTGGACGTAGCGCTTCTCCATGTGGTACTCGGCGATCTCGCCGGCCAGTAGCCGGCCGACCTGCCCGAGGTCGGCGGCCAGGTCGGCGGGGTCGGTCAACTCCTGGAACGTCAGCGCGAGCAGCTCCTCCTCGCCGTAGCCGACGAGCTGACACAGCGACCGGTTGACGCGCAGCCAGCGGCCGTCGAGGCTGACCAGCGCCATGCCGATCGCCGCGGCGTCGAGCGCCCCGCGCAGGCGCTCCTCGCTCTCGACGAGTTCGCGGGTGCGCCCCCGGACGAGGCCCTCGACGCCGGCGCGGTCGCGGCCCCACTGGCGGCCCCACGCCGCCACGACCAGCCCCACGAGGCCGACCCAGGCGGCCGTCTCCGGCCGCCCCAGGCCGCCCGCCACGCCGACGACCACGGCGGCCACGGCCAGGGCCGCCCGCCCGACGCGGGAAGGGGCGGGGGCCTCGACGGCCGTGCGGCTCTCGGGGTGACTCATCGCGGCAGGCTCCGTCGGGGTCGGGGTCGAGTCGTCGGCCGTCAGTCGCGGCGCAGCGCGTCCGCCAGTCGGTCGCGGGTGGCGTGCAGCACGCGCTCGACGGTGCGCAGCGCCCGACCGGTGCGGGTCGCGATCTCGGCGACCGGGTGGCCCGCGAGGCGGAGGGTCACGACTTCGCGGTCCGGCCCCGGCAGGGTGGCGAGGAACTCCTCGACGATCAGCCGCGTCAGCGGGGCCGCCCCCCCCCCGCGGCCCGCCTCCGCCTCGCCCGCCTCGACGCCGGTCGTGCGGTAGACGCTCCGCTTCGACGCGCGGTGGTGGGTCCGCAGGTCCTCGACCTTGTTCAGCGCCAGGACGAACAGCAGGCCCCACAACTCGCCCTCCGCGGGGACGGCGAGCGCGTCGGCCTTCACCCCCGTGAAGAAGCGCAGGAACACCGACTGCAAGATGTCCTCCGTGTCGAACCGCGCGGCGTAGTCGCGCGAGTGGCGCACGGCCACGGCGCGGCGCAGCCGGTCGGCGTAGCGGCGGTACAGTTCCTCGGCCGCCGCGTCGTCCCCTGAGCGGACGGACTCGACGAGGGTGTGGTCACTCGGGGCGACGGGGTCGAGCGTCGGCATGGGTTGTTCCGGCGGGCGGGCACTCGCCCTCCCCGACGCTTCGCAACGGTCGAGGAGAGCAGACAACTCCGTTCGGAGTTTGAAGTACCTATATCTCAGGAATCGAAGGTTCAACTGCGGCAAACAGTACCCGACTCGGAATCCCGAATTGAGGTTGCGATCTCCGCCAACCTTTTCGCGCGGGCTACAAAATAGTCCCAACTCGGCGTGAACCGCGAGAGCGGTCTTCATGCAGGGGGCCGTCGCAGCCCCGCGACGGGGAGCGCAGGCCGGGCACCCACAAGGGGATGCCCCTACAAGAATTCCGCCGCATCGACCGCGCTGCCGGCGAGTGGTTTTCGGCTCCGCCGCAGGCCAACTGTAGGGGTGCCCCTCGTGGACACCCGGCCTGCGCCCCGACCCGCGGAGCCGACGGCAACCCCCAGTGCGGCCTCCACGACCATCTCACTCGCCCCGGTCGCCTGTGGCGGAGCCACGAACCCAAATCCGGAGCCGCTCGCGGTATTTGCGGCAGCGGCTCAACATCAAGGTGTCGGAATATCTGACGGCCTCAAAGATTACCTCCATTCCCCGCAAACCTTGTGGCGGTTCGGCCGAGGCGTCGCCGTTACCTTTGATGACCGCGGAAGAGACTTGCGGCCCAGGCTGACGCCGAAGCCACACCGCGACGCCCACCCTTTATCCTCTCACTGAGGTCTACGCGATGAGCTGGTTCACCACCCTGTCCAAGCAGTGGGGCCAAACCCCGGCCGCCAAGAAGCCCGCCCAGGGCCTGTCGCGCCTGACGATGGAGGCCCTCGACGGCCGCTTCCTGCCGTCGAGCGTCTTGTGTCACCCGTCGCACCCGGCCCCCAGCGGCTGCGAGCACCCGGACACCGAGCACGACCACACCGAGGTGACCTACTCGCACTGCGACGCCAAGGGCAGCCACGCCAAGGCCAGCGCGGGCAAGGGCAGCCACGCCAAGGCCAGCAACGGTAAGGGCGGCAAGGGCAGCAACGGCGTGTGCAACGCCAAGGGCAGCGCGAACAAGGCCAGCGCCGGCAAGGGCAGCGCGAACAAGGCCAGCGCCGGCAAGGGCAGCAACGGGGTCTGCAACACGCCGACGCCGACGCCGACGCCCCCCCCGGTCTGCCCCCCGCCGGTCACGCCCCCGGTGTGTGACACGCCGACGCCTCCGCCGATCTGCCCCACGCCGACGCCCCCCCCGGTCTGCCCCCCGCCGGTCACGCCCCCAGTGTGTGACACGAAGGGCAGCGGCGGCAAGGGCGAGCACGCCAAGGCCAGCGCCGGCAAGGGCGAGAAGGGCAAGGGCAGCCACGCCGTTTGCGACACGAAGGGCAGCGGCGGCAAGGGCGACCACGCCGCCAAGGGCAGCGGCGCGAAGGCCGACCACAGCAAGGGCAGCGCCGCCAAGGGCGACAAGGGCGACAAGGGCAAGGGCAGCCACGGCAAGGGCGACAGCAAGCCGTGCCCCGCGCCGGTCGCGGTCCACGCCCCGAAGGCGAGCCTCGGCGGCAAGCACTAAGCGGCCCGCGCCGCTCAGGGCACGTCCTTCTCCTCGACGGAGTACCGCACGCGGACTTGCTTCGTCGAGAGGTCGAGCCGAACCGTGTCGGACAGCACCGGGTCGAAGTAGTCCGCCACGACGGGCGGCCTCGGCTCAGAGACGTAGAAGTCGAGGTTGCGGCGGACCGCCCGCGGGGCGTGGACCTGCACCTCGTCGGGGTGGGCGACCGACTGCACGACGCACGGCACCTGACGCACGCCCAAATCGTACAGGGCGCAGGCGCGGTGGTGGCCGTTGTTCAGCACCAGCCGCCCGTTCATCGACAGCGCGTGCAGGTAGTTGGCCCCGTAGCCGACGACCAGCGCGACGACGCCGGCCGCCAGCCCCGCCGGCTGGTAGCCGACGAGTTGGTCCGGCCGCAGCAGCACCGCCTCCAGGAAGCGTAAGTCGTTCGACAGCGAGCGGAAGACGAACTCCTCGTCGGCGGTGCGGCTCGCGTGGTGCGCCGGGGCGACCCGGTCGAACGGCAGGCAGAAGCGGAAGACGGCCTCCGGCGTCGGGTCCGGGCCGAGCCGGGCTTGCAGCGAGCGGACGTGCCGCAGGCTGACGAGCTTCTGCGACGCGACGACCTGGGCCAGGTCGATCGTGACGACCTCGTAGGTGGCGTCGGCGAAGGCCTGGCGGAAGACGGGGTCGGCCTCGACGCGCCCGACCAGCGGCCGCAAGTCCGCCGCGAGGGGGCGGGGGTCGGCCCCGTCGGCGCGGCCCGGCTCGGACTCGCGGAGCTCGGCCATGCGGCGCTGGGCGGCCATCCAGACCTCGGCGACGCGCCGGCGGTCGCGGGTCGCGGCCCCGACGGGGTACTCGGCCGTGAACGCCAGGTGGTCGGCGAGCGAGTCGCGGGTGAGGAGGTACAGGTAGTCCTCGCCGGCGGCCGGGGGTTGCGTCATGGGGCGGGCCTTCAAGGGGGGCGGGGGCGCGGGGCGCGCCGGCTCCACCATACCTCACGCGGCCCGCCTCGGGGCCGGAACCTCGTAACTTGAAGCGGAGCGGACGCCGATGCCCCAGACACTCCTCGCCCCCCGCGCCCGCGGCAACTCCCTCGCGCCGGAGTCCGACGGCCTGTTCGGGCCAGAGGTCGATCACAGCCGCGCCTACGTCCCGGACGACGCGTTCGTGTTGCTGGGCACGCGGGTGGTGCCGCCGCGGGCGGCCCCGGTCGAGATCGACGGCATGTCGCTGGCGTTCTTCCAACTGGCGCGGCGCAAGGGGAAGCCGCCGCGGAACTGGAGCGTGAGCCTGACCCCCCGCAGGGTCCCGGCCGCGCCCGAGTCAGTTGCGGAGCCGGTCCGCGTCCCGCCGGCGGTTGTCGCCCCCGCCCCCGTGCCCGCCCCGGTGGTCGTCGCCGCCCCGGTGGTCGTCGCTGCCCCGGTGCCAGTGCCCCGGCCGCCGGCACCGACGCCGTTGGTCGCCGCGGTCGAGTTCACGCCGCGACCCTTCGCGGGGTACGCCGAAACCGACTTCGGCGGCTCACGCCGCCGGGCGGGCCACTTCCGGGGCGACATCGTGTGCGCCGACTCGCCGGCCGCGCCGCGGTCTGCGCCCGTCCGGGCACCGCGCCCCGTGGCCGCCGCGAGGCCCGCCGCGGCCCGCCAGGGGATGGACCCGGCGCACCAGCAGGCGTTGCGGGCACTGCTCGGGCTGCCGACGAAGCGGTAGCGGCCGCGAAGCGCGTCGCCCAGAAACCCTCCGCCCGCGCGGACGGCTCGCCGGGGGCCGCCTACACTAGGCCCGTGGGGCAACTCCGCGGCGGGTGGGGGCGACAATGGCGCAGGCGGTCCAGTGTCCGCGGTGTAACGGCTGGTCCCGCGTCGGCGACTTCGCGGTCGGCGCGACGGTCGCCTGCCCCCACTGCTCGCGCCCCTTCACCGCCCGCGTCGATCCCGCCCCCCCGCCGGCGAGCGCCCGGCCCGCCGTCCCGACCGTCTTCCCACGCCACGACGACGGCGTCGCCACCGACCACGCCGCGCGGCCGGTACTGATCGGCCTGTCGCTAGTGCCGTTCGCCATCCCGCTGGTCTGGCTCCTGCTGCCGGTGGTGATCGCCGCGCGGCCGGTTTTCTCGTTCGCCCTGCCGACGGCCATCGCGGTCGGCGTGAGTGGGCTGTGCCTCGGGGTCGCTTACGCCGCCCACTGGACGACGGCGACGCGGCTGCGGGCGATCGTGATGCTCGTCGCGCTGGGCTACGGCTCCGCGGCGTTCCTGTACTTCCTCAAGAAGGAGTGGGTGCAGGGGGTCCGCAAGCAGTTCGACCCCGCCGTGAAGTGGGAGGACCACGAGCCGCCGGACGGCGCGTACCGGGTGCCGATGCCGGGCAAGCCGGTGCCGCGCGAGGGCAGCCCCCTGCCCGGCTGGCCGCTGAAGAGCTTCCGCCTGGCCGCGGGGCCGAAGAACGACCCGGTGCTGGGCGTCGCCTACGAGGTCGCGCACGGCCCCGCCCAGGACGCCGTGAGGCCCCGCGCCACGCCCGACGACGACTGGTTCGCCGCGGCCCGGCTCGCGCTGGTCGAGAGTACCGGCGGCGAGGTGACGGCCGAGGCGGTCGTGGCCCAGCAGGCCTACCCGGCGCGCGACTACACCCTGACGATGCCCGACGGCGCGACGACCCGGCTGGCCCGCGTCGTGCGCGTCGGCCGGCAGGCGCACTACCTGGCCGTCGAGGGGACGTTCATCGCCGGCGACCACCGCTTCGTGAAGACCTTCTTCGACAAGTATTACGTCAACGCCACGCGGTAATCCCCCGGCGGGTCTTGGCGAGCCGTCCGCGTGAGCGGGGGGTTTCCGGGCGCTCGCGGGTCGAGAAACCCCCGGCTGACGCCGACGGCTCGCCGGGGAGTTCGTTACCCCACGTGGCGCGCCGCTTGCCCGCGCAGCGCCTTCCACTCGCCCAGCGACTGGCTACCCAGCCACAGGCCGCCCACCAACCCGGCGGTCAGCGCCACCAGCCCCACGACGCCGGCGGCGTAGCGGAGGCGGCCGGCCCCCCAGCGCGCCCAGTCGAGCAGCACCGCCGCCGCGAGGCCGACGACCGCCCCGGCGGCGTGGCCCTGCCAGCTCACCGAGGGCGTCAGGCTCACGACCGCGTTCACGCCGGCGACCAGCAACATCCAGCGCAGCCACTCGCCCAGGAGCGCCGGCGGCAGGGACTCGCGGAAGCGCGCCAGCCACAGCAGCACCGCCGCCTGCGTGCCCCAGACCGACCCCGCCGCCGCGGCGGTCACCGCGTCCGGGTTGACCAGGACCGCCACGCACGCCGCGCCGAGGCCCGAGAGCAGGTACAGCACCACGAAGCGCTTGCGGCCCCACAGCCCCTCGGCGAGAGGCCCCAGCACGCCCAGCGAGAACAGGTTCACCAGCAGGTGGACGGCCCCGACGTGGACGAACCCCGCCGTGAGCAGCCGCCACCACTCGCCGTCTAAGAGTTCCTGGCCGCGCAGCGCGCCGAGGCCCAGCAGCACCCGCGCGTCGCCGTCGCGCAGGTACGTCAGCGCCGGCACGCCGAGTCGGCGGGCGACGACCACCCCGGCGACGTACCAGGCGAGGCCGACGAGGATCAGCACCGGCGAGATGACGGCCGCGCGGGGGTTCAGGAACGCCTCGGCCGTCATCAAGCTGCGGTCGTTGAGGCTCAGGCCCGAGAGCGGCGGGGGTCCGGCCGGTGCGGGGTCCGGCGGCGGGGCGTCGATCGGCACCGCGCGGCCGGCGCGGGCGACCTCCTCGCCGGCCGCGGTCAGCCGGTAGCCCTGCCCGCGCCCGGCCACCCAGTCCGCGACGGCCACGAGTTCGGCCAGGCGCAGCAGCCGCAGCGGCTCCTGGAAGGCGTCGCGCGGCACGCCGTGCGCCACCGCCGCCGCCGACGGGAACCACAGCTCCGGGGCCGACGCGGCGCACCAGCGTAGTACGTCGGCGGGGGCGACCGGTGGCGGGGCGGGGTTCGGCGACTCGGGAGGGTCCATCCGGCCATTATGCGACGCCGCGCGGTTGCGGGGTAGCCCGCCGCGCCCGTAGAATGCCCCGCACGAGACGAGTGTGGGTTCCCCCTCCGCCACGCGAAAAACAAGGGAGTTTCAACATGCCCGCGGTACTGGACGATGTCGCCGCCGAGATCCTCGACCTCAAGAAGTCGATCGGCGCGACGATTCTGGCGCACTACTACCAGGAGGGCGAGGTCCAGGAACTCGCCGACATCACCGGCGACAGCCTCAAGCTCGCCCGCGAAGCCACCAAGGTCGATACGCCGGTCATCGTCTTCTGCGGCGTCTTGTTCATGGCCGAGACGGCGAAGATGCTCAACCCCGCGAAGAAGGTGCTGCTGCCCGACCTGCGTGCCGGCTGTAGCCTCGTCGATAGCTGCCCGCCGGACAAGCTGTTTCGCTACCAGGAAATGCTCCGCGAGAACGGCCGCAAGTTCCAGACGGTGACGTACATCAACAGCAGCGCCAAAGTGAAGGCCCTGTCCGACTGGGTCGTGACGAGCGGCAACGCCGAGGACGTGGTGCGCAACCGCGTCCCGGCGGACCACGAAATCCTGTTCGTGCCCGACCAACACCTGGGCCGCTACTTGCAGCAGACGACCGGCCGGGCGATGATCTTGTGGAACGGCTCGTGCATGGTCCACGAGATCTTCAGCGTCCACGACCTGTTGAAGCAGAAGCGGCAGCACCCCGGCGCGATCGTGATGGCGCACCCGGAGTGCCCGGCGAACGTGCTCGAGAACACCGACGTGATCGCCGGGACCGAGGCGATGATCCAGTTCGTTGCCAAGCAAAAGACGCCGACGACGTTCATCGTGGCGACCGAGCCGAACATGCTCTGGCAGTTGCAGAGCCGCTTCCCGCAGCACACTTACTTGCCGGTGCCGGGGATCACGTGCAGTTGCAACAAGTGCCCGCACATGGCGCTGAACACGCTAGAGCGCATCCGCGACTGCATGCGGGACGGCACGCCGGAGATCCACTGGCAGCCGGAGTTCGATAAGGCCCGCGAGGTGCTGACCCGCAGCCTGCTGAACCCCCCGGCCGCAGTGAAAGCGCCGGCGGGCGACTGAGGCGAGCCGGAAGCGTGAGCGCCCGGAGTTCTTCGCGCGTCAAGAACTCCAGGCGCTC
>JAYTUC010000042.1:0-2786 GCA_043744775.1 Fimbriiglobus sp.
CTCTACCCGATCGACCCGTACCAAATCTACGGCTCGATCTTCCTACCGAACGCCGGCCCCCAGGGCACTGTGGTCAAGGTCGGCCGCTTCGCCACTCACTGCGAGTACGAAGTAGTCCAGGCCCCGGACACGCCGTTTATCACTCGCTCGCTGCTGTTCCAATACAACCCCTTCACGCACACCGGCGTCTGGGCGACGACCCAACTGAGCGACGATTGGTCGGTCGGTAACGGTATCGCCGGCGGCAACGACATCTTCATCGACCAGGCCATGCAGCCCCAGTACCTTGGGCAACTCAAGTACGCTCCCAAGGACGGCAAAACCCAAGTCTTGCTTAACGCGGTGGTCACCAGCCCGCGATTCAATCAGCGCCTCAACTTCAACCAGTACAACGTCTACAACTTGCAAGTCATTCAGAAGCTTACCGATAAGCTCACCTACGTCTTCGACACCGCGTTTTCCCACGAGGACAACATCCCGGATGTCGGCTCGGCCAACTGGTACGGTGCCGCTCAATACCTGAACTACCAGCACACTGACAAGGTCGCCAGCAACTTCCGCTTTGAACTGTTCGAGGACTCGAAGGGTTTCCGCACCGGCAGCGCCGGTTTGTACACCGGCGTGACCTACGGCATCACCTACAAGCCGAGCGACGCGGTCATCATCCGGCCGAGCGTGTTGTACATGAACAACAACCGCAACAGCCCCTTCGAGGGCAAGCAGAACCTCGTCACCGCCTCGATCGACCTGATCCTGCGGTACTAACGGCTCGCAAGAGTGCGACGCCGCCGGCCGGCCGACCCGCGAGGGTTCGCCGGCCGGCGGCGTTATTCCCGGCCGTCGCGCTCGAACTCGGCGACGGCGCGGTGCCAGAAGTACCACGCCAGCGGCACGACCAGCGCCGCCGGGGCGCAGGCCATCGCCGTCCAGAAGGCCCACTGCCGCTCGTCGAGGTTGGCGCACAGGACCAGCGGGTAGACGGTCAGCACGGCCACGGCCGGCAGCAGCCACAACGCCGCCTTCGTCGCCGTGCGGCAGCGCACCGACAGGAGGACGCCGTAGCCGACGACCATCGGCACGGCGGCGACGGCGGTCACCAGCACCGGCAGGGCGACCGCCGGCACGCGGGTGAACAGGCAGCCCAGCGGCAGGAACAGCCCGGCCGGCACGCCCCACCAGAGCGCCCGGCGGATCGCCCCGCGGTACTTCGGCGCGAGGATGCGGCGGCGCTCGACGGGGATCATCAGGAGCGACTCCAGCGTGTTCCGCTGCCGCTCCCGGACGACCGACCCACTCGCGTTCAGGCCGATCACGATCAGGTAGACGAAGGAGCCGGCCGACCCCGCGAGCAGGAAGAACCCCGCCGCGGCACCCCGCCCGCGCTCGTCGAAGTTGCGAATCGCCAAGGCCGCCGCGACGACGAGCGTTATGAAGCCGGCGAGCAGCCCGGCGGCGATGCCCATCGCGATCAGGACGCCGCGGATCGATTCGTCGTCGGAGGTGAACTTGTGGCCGGTCGTGTAGCGCTCCTTCCAGGCGAACGGGTCGCCGTCGCCGATCCGCGGCAGGCCACGCGCGGCGTGGGCCGGCGGGGTGCGCAGGGGCGGCGGCCGCAGCCGCTGGCGCATCCGCGGCGCGACGGCGGCCCGCGGCGGGCCTTCCACGCGGCGGGCGATCGCCAGCCCCGCGGCGGGCGGCGGGAAGTCCAGCACCGCGTCGAGTACCGCGAGGTCGGTCGCCGGCAGCGCCCCCGTGCGGCCGGGGCGAAGTTCCCGCCGGCGTAGGCGGCGGTCGTCGCGGTTGTCGCGGCGGTCGCGGCGGTCGCGGCCCCGGAGGCGGCGCGTCGATAGGACGCCGAGGACCACGGCAACCGCGGCGACGGACAGCTCCAGCAGCGGGTAGCCGAGGCCGACGGTGTAGAAGAGGGCGGGGCTGTCCTGGGCCGTGAACAGCACGCCGATCACGCCGAGCGGGCCGAAGTGCGGCCCCGCGCCGCAGCCGACGAAGGCGAAGATCGCCGTCAGCCCGTAAGCGCGGAACAGCGCCCCGCGGTAGGTGTCCGTCGCCATCGCGCAGGCCGCGCTCACCGCCGCGAACATCGTCACCGTCGCGGCCGTGAGCAGGTATCCGAGGACGAGGAACTGGATGCTCACCCCGCCGTAGAGCGTGGTGAGGGCCAGAATCGGCAGGCCGGCGAACATCACCCCCAGCAGGAACACGAGCCGCCCGGCGAACTTGCCCAGCAGGATTTCGCGGCTGGTCAGGTCGCTCACGAGCAGGTAGACGAGGGTCTTCTTCTCCTTCTCCTCGGAGATGCCGCCCGCCGCGTAGGCCGGCGTCAAGAGCATCATCACGCCCAGTTGCGTGACGACGAAGGTCAGCGCGAAGCTGCGGCCGAAGCGGGCCGAGTCGTCGATCGAGAGCGACCGGCTGGTGCCGAGGAAGATGTCCGCCGGGCTGACGTTCCAGAACCAGAGTTGCGTGAAGCCGGTCAACACGAACAGCAGGACTGTGGCGAGGATGAAGCGGCCACGCATGTCGTGGCCGCGGCGGGCGAGGCGGATCAGTTCCCAGCCGAAGAGCGGGCCGATGAGGCCGGCGCGGGGGCGCTTCGGGGCGGGGGCCGGCTCGCTCACAGGGGGTTCACTCGCGGGGTCGGGGGCGACCCTAGCTTATGGCCCCCGGCGGCCCCTGTTAGCCCGATCGGCGAGCATCCGGCGAGCCGGAAGCGTCAGCGCCCGGAGTTCTCGCCGCTGGGACCGACGCGAAGGACTCCGGGCGCTGAC
>JAYTUC010000043.1:0-10821 GCA_043744775.1 Fimbriiglobus sp.
AGGTTCTGGACGGCGAGTTCGCGGAGCATGGCGGCATCCCGTGCCAGGACTGGACAGGCGTTTACCCGCTCAGCATACACACCCGCCCCGCATTCCGCACCAGACATTCCCGACGGCCCCGGCGCGGGGTAGGATCACGGCATGGCCACGCCGCGCACAGGACCCGCACCGATGACCCCCACCGACCCGACCGCCGGCTACACGGTGGTCGCGCGCCGCTACCGGCCCCAACAGTTCATCGACCTGATCGGCCAGGAGCACGTCGCCAAGGCCCTCACCAACGCGATTACGTCCGGCCGAATCGCGCACGCGTTCCTGTTCACCGGGGCGCGCGGCACCGGCAAGACTTCGACCGCGCGCATCCTGGCCAAGGCGCTGAACTGCGTTCAGGGGCCGACGCCGACGCCCTGCGACGTGTGCGACATTTGCAGAAGCGTCGCCAACGGCGACGACGTGGATGTGCTCGAGATCGACGGGGCGAGCAACAACAAGGTTGACGAGATCCGCGACCTGAAGAGTAACGTCGGCTTCCGGCCGCAGCGGGCGCGCTTCAAGATCTACATCATCGACGAAGTCCACATGCTGTCGAACTCGGCGTTCAACGCGCTGCTCAAAACGCTCGAGGAGCCGCCGCCGCACGTCAAGTTCCTGTTCGCCACGACCGAAGTGCAGAAGATCCCGATCACGATCTTGTCGCGCTGCCAACGCTTCGACTTCGCGGCGATCGGCCCGGCCAAGGTCTTCGAGACGCTGAAGTACATCGTCAAGAAGGAGGGCCTCGAAGCCGACGAGGACGCGCTGCACATCATCGCCCGCCGCGCCGCCGGTTCGATGCGCGACGCCCAGACGCTGCTCGACCAACTGCTCGGCTTCAGCGACGGCAAGCTCACCGCCGACAAGCTGCACGCGCTGCTCGGCACCGCCGGCGACGACCGCGTCGGGCAACTCGCGGGGGCCATCCTCGCCAAGGACGCGGCGCTCGCGCTGGACACGGTCGCCCAGGCGGCCGAGGCGGGGCTGCAACTCGGCGAACTGCTCGACCAGCTCATCGACTACTGGCGCGGGCTGATGCTCGTCCACGTCGCCGGGGCGGCCGCGCGCGACCTGCCCGGCACGCCGTCGCTGCATGTGCGCATCCGCGACCACGCCGCGACGACCGGCCTCGACACGGTCCTCGCCGGCCTCGACATCCTCACTGCCGCCAAGGGCAAGGCCCGCACGACGGCCCACGTCCAGGTGCTGATCGAAGTCGCCGTCGTGCGCCTCAGCAGGCTCGATGAATTGCTCTCGGTCGCGTCGCTGCTGCAAATGGCGGCGGGGCAGGGGGGGGCGGCGGTCAAAGTTGCCGCCCCGCGGGCGGCCGTCGCCGTGGCACCGGCCGCGACGCGGCAAGCGGAGGACGTAAAAAAAAACGGGCCGGTGACTAGCCCGCCCGTCGCAACTGTCAGTGGGGCGGGGTTTTCGGGCGAAATGACGGCGGCAGCGTTGCCGGCGCTGTGGGCGAATGTCGTCGCGGAGGTGGGGATGATCCGGGGCCGCAACCTGGAACCGGCCGGGCTGCCTGCAATTCTCGGGCCGAACGCCCTGGAAGTCCGCTTCCCGGCCGGCTATACTTCGCAGTACGACGCGATCCAACACGACACGAGTCAGGAGGTCATCCGCCGCACGCTCAAAATGAAGACCGGCCGCGACGTGCAGCTCAAAGTGACGCTGCTGGCCGCGACCGCCGAGCGCCCCGCATACACCGCGGCCGTCGCCCCCGACCGTAAGAAGGACTTGATGCAGTTGCCGATCTTCGTCAAGGCGGCCGCGGCGTTGGGTGCCCAACTGATCAAGGTCGATGACGGATTCAACCCGTACCTTGCCACCGCGCCGGTGGCGGTCGCGATCCCGGCCGACGGGCCGGATGAACTGGCCCCGCTCTCCGACCCCGACGAGGTGTGACACGATGTTCGGCGACATGGGCGCGATCCTCAAGATGCTCGGCAACCGCGACAAGATTTTGGCCGCGTTCGCGAAGTTCAAGGACTCCCTCGGCACGATCACCGCCGACGGCGACGCGGGCGGCGGGCTGGTGACGGTTCGGGCCAACGGCCGCATGGAGGTCGTGAGCTGCCTGCTGCGCGACGGTGCCCCGGTCGGCGGCGACCCCGCGGCGCTGGCGGCGTTGGTCGTCGCGGCGACCAACGTGGCCTTGGCGAAGGCCCGCGTTCTGGTCGCCGACGAGGCCCAGAAGGTTGCGGGCGGCCTCGACATCCCGCCGGCGCTGATGAAGCAACTCGGCGGCCTGCCCGGCCTCAGTTGACGAGTTCCGGCCGCCCCACACCCACGGATTGACACGCCATGTCCGACGCCTCGGGGCCAATCACGCGACTGCACGCCGAACTGGCGAAGCTGCCCGGCATCGGCCCCAAGAGTGCCGAGCGGATCGCCCACTTCCTGCTCAACGGCGACCGCAAGCCCGCCGTGCTGCTCGCCGAGGCGCTCCGCGACATCGTCGAAAATGTCCAGCCCTGCGTGCAGTGCTACAACCTCACCGAGGGCGAACTCTGCGCGATCTGCCGCGACCCGCGCCGCGACGCCGGGCTGATCTGTGTGGTGGAGACGCCGCGCGATGTCGGCCTGTTCGAGCGCTCCGGCGGCTACCGCGGCCTCTACCACGTCCTCGGCGGCCGGCTCGCCCCCTTGGAGGGCCTGGGGCCGGACCGCCTGACGCTCGCGGCCCTCGCCCAGCGGGTGCGGCGCGGCGGCGTGCGCGAAGTCATCCTCGCCACCAGCCCGACGCTGGAGGGCGACGGCACGGCCCTGTTTGCCAACAACCTCCTCGCGGGGACCAACGTCCACGTCACGAAGCTCGCGCGCGGCTTGCCGACGGGGTCGTCGCTGGAACTCGCCAACCCGCAGATGCTCGCCGACGCCCTCGACGGCCGCCGCGACCTGTAACTTCGCCCCCTAACCCCTCGCCTAATATCACATGACGGCGGACGAGGAGTCGGTATGAGTCGGATGGGGATGAACTTCGACCTGTCGATGCGGCAGACGCAGACTATTGCGCCGAAGATGATTCAGTCGATGGAGATCTTGCAACTGCCGATCATGGCCTTGCAGGAAAAGATCCAGGCCGAGTTGCAGGAGAACCCGTTCCTCGAACTCAAAGAGTCGCACGCCAAGGAAACCGAAGCCCCGTCGCCGACGGAGTTCAACCCCGACGCGCCGATCAAGAGCGACCAGACCGGCGAGACCGAGTTCGCCCGCATGGACGAGATCAACCGCGACTGGGGCGACCACTTCAACGAGGAGCACCGGCCCAGCCGCGCGGCATTGGTCGAGCAGTCGGACAAGAAGATGGAGGCGATGATGAACATCGCCCAGGCCCCGCAAACCTTGCAGGACCACCTCGCCCAGCAGTTGCCGTACCTCGAACTCGACCCCGAGACGTTGGAGCTATGCGAGTACGTCATCTCGCACCTCGACGAGAACGGCTACTTGCTCGGCCACCACCCCGACACCAACAAGCCGCTGCCGATCACGCTCGACGACCTGGCCCGCGGCTACCCGCACCCTGTGACCGTTGCGGAGGTCGAGGAGGCGTTAGTCATTGTGCAGGACCTCGAGCCGGCGGGGGTCGCGGCGCGGGACGTGAAGGAGTGCCTGCTCAACCAGGTCGATGGCGAGATCGAACACCCCGAACTCGTGGCGACTTTGATCCAACACCACCTCGAAGACGTGGCGCTGAACCGCCTGCCGCTGATCCAGAAGCGCACCGGGGCCGACCTCGAAACGATTCACGAGGCGATTGCGGGCCTCAAGTCACTCGACCCCAAGCCGGGGGCACGCTTCGTCTCGGTGACGCCCAAGTACGTCGTGCCGGACGTGGTCGTGACGTACACTGACGACGGCGACTTCGCCATCAAGTTGACCAACGACTGGACGCCGAACGTGCGGCTGTCGAGCAAGTACAACAGCCTCGTCAAGGACAAGTCCTACGACCCCAAGACGCGCGAGTACTTGCAGCGTAAGCACCAAAGTGCCTCGTGGCTCATTGATGCGATCTTGCAGCGCCGCGAGACCTTGACGAAGGTGACGCGGGCGATCATCACGCACCAGCGGGCCTTCCTCGACAAGGGGGCCGACTTCATCCAGCCCTTGAAGATGGAGGACATCGCCAAGATCGTGGGGGTCCACGTCACGACGATCAGCCGGGCGGTGGACGACAAGTGGGTCGAGACGCCGCGCGGCATCTTCCCCTTGAAGCGCTTCTTCGGCGGCGGCACGCTGAACAAGACGACCGGCGAGAACGTCGCCTGGGAGACGATCAAGCAGAAGCTCGTCGAGATCATCGGCGAGGAGAACAAGGCGAAGCCGTACTCGGACGAGGAGATCGTCGAGAAGTTCAAGCTCAACGGCCTCGACGTGGCGCGGCGTACGGTGACGAAGTACCGCGAGGCGTTGAAAATCCCGTCGAGCCGGCAGCGTAAAGAGTGGGCGGCGAAGTGATTGCCGTCGGGCCGCCCCGCGGACGCCGGGAGATTCCCGGCGGCGGGTTCCCGTTCGGATGCGTCTTCCCTACGCTAGAGGGAGTTTGCCCTGACGCGACCGCTTCCCCGACGGACGATACTGAGTATGACGGCGAAATTGGCCCTCGCGGACGGCACCATCTTCACCGGCCGCGGCTTCGGGGCGAGCGCCGAGCGCGTCGGCGAGGTCGTGTTCAACACGTCGCTGACGGGGTATCAGGAAGTCTTGACCGACCCGTCGTACCGCGGCCAAATCGTGGTGATGACCAACCCCATGATCGGCAACTACGGCACGACGGTGGACGACCAGGAGTCGGCCGGGGTCCAGGTCAGCGGCTTCGCGGTGCGCGAACTGACGCGGGTGCCGAGCAACTACCGCTCCGACGCGACCCTCGACGACTACCTCAAGGCCGCCGGCGTGGTCGGCATCGAGGGCATCGACACGCGGGCCCTCGTCCGCCGGCTGCGCAGCTCCGGGTCGATGATGGGCGTGCTGTCGAGTCTCGACCTCGTCGATGCGTCGCTCGTCGCCAAGGCGAAGGCGGCCGGCGGCATGGCGGGGCGCGACCTCGTGAGCGAAGTCGTGCCCAAAGCGGCGTTCGAGTGGGCGACCGGGTTCGGGGCGTTAGCCAAACACGTCCTGCCGGCGCGGGCGGCCGACCGGCACGTCGTCGCGGTCGATTACGGCATGAAGTGGAACATCCTGCGCTGCCTGACGCAAGTCGGCTGCCGCGTCACGGTCGTGCCGGGCACGGCGACGGCCGAAGAGATTCTGGCCCACAAGCCCGACGGCGTCTTCCTGTCGAACGGCCCCGGCGACCCCGCGGCCGTCGGCTACGCCATCGAGACTGTGGCGAACCTACTCGGCCGCACGCCGGTCTTCGGCATCTGCCTGGGGCACCAACTCCTCGGGCTGGCGCTCGGGGCTAAGACGTACAAGTTGAAGTTCGGCCACCGCGGGGCCAACCACCCGGTGCGCAGCGAGCGGACCGGCCGCGTCGAGATCACCACGCAGAACCACGGCTTCGCGGTGGATCCGGCGACGGTGCCGGCCGACGTGGAAGTGACGCACGTCAGCCTCAACGACGCGACCGTCGAGGGCTTGCGGCACAAGACGTTGCCGGCGTTCAGCGTGCAATACCACCCCGAGGCCGCCGCCGGGCCGCACGACAGTAGCTACCTATTCGAGGAGTTCCGCACGCTGATGGACGCGCGGAAGTAGCTACCCCGGCCGACGCACCACGCGACTCAGTGCGACGGTCACCGCCAGCACGGCGGCGCTCAGGTAGAACGGCAGGTCGGCGCGGCCGGTGGCCGTTTTTAGCTCCGCGGCGAGTTGCGGACCGAAAAAGCCGAGGCCCCAGCCGAGGAAGACGAAGCCGTAGTTGGTGCCCAGGTTCTTCGCCCCGAAGAAGTCGGCGGTCAGCGCGGGCAACAGCGACAGGCCGCCGCCGTACTGCCAGAAGGCGACGCCCACGACCACGAACAAGAGCGGGACGTTGCGGGCCTCGATGACCGCCGGCGTGGCGACCAGGCAGGCGACCGCGAGCAGGCCGTTGAGGCCGTAGGCGTTGACGCGGCCGAGGCGGTCGGAGTAGCTGCCGGTGCCGACGCGGCCGGAGGCGTTGATGAAGCCGCCGAAGCAGGCCAACAGCCAGGCGTTCTCGACCAGAAACGGCACGTCCTTCGCCGCGGCCTTGAGGATCGGTGTCGCGTCGGCGATCACGAGCAATCCCGACTGCGCCGACCCGACGAAGAGCAGCACGAGCGCGTAGTACTGCCAGGTGCCGAGCATCTGCCGCGTCGTGAAGTCCCGGCCGGCGCTCGCCGCGGTCACCGCCGTGACACTCGGGGCGGCGTAACCTGGGGGTGGGGCCTTGAGGAACAGACCCGCCGTGAGGATCACCGCGCCGAAGGCGACGCCCAGCGCGACGAAACTGACGGTCAGGCCGTAGTCGGCGATCAGCGTGCTGGCGAGCGGGGCAATGTAGATGGCGGCCGCCCCGTAGCCGGCGACGACGAGGCCGACGATCAGCCCGCGCCGCTCGCGGCCGAACCACTTCACCGCGGCCGGGGTCGCCGCGGCGTAGCCGAAGCCCATGCCGACGCCGCCCAATAGCCCGAAGCCGACGACCAGGCCGGCGAAGCTCTGGGCGAAGCCGGCGAGCAGGCAGCCGAGCATCAGCGCGAGCGCGGCGACGGCGGCCCCGGCGCGCGGGCCGTAGCGGTCCTGCAACCGGCCGCCGGGGATCATCGTCAGCGCGAAGGTGAAGCCGCATACGGCGTAGGCCCACGTCGCCTGGCCCTGAGACAGGTAGGTCCAGCCGGCGTCGAGGCCGGCCATCGGCGTGCCGATGAGGGAGTCGGTCGGGGCGAGGAGCTTAGCCTTCCAGACGCTCCAGGCGTACAGCACGCCGAGGCACAGGTTGACCGTCACCCCCGCGGCGACCACGAGCCACGCCGAACTGGGGACGCGGGGTGTCATGGTCGAACGGTCCTGGCTTGATGCTGCGGCTGCGGTCACTTCAACACCTTCACGCTGTCGAAAATCGACTCGACTTGGGGCAGCAACTCCGCCTGCTTGCCCACCGGCAGCCGGGCACTCAGCACGGCGACGCCGTCGGCCGAGGTGACGAGGCGGTAGTCGAGCCGCAGCTTCTCGCCCGCCTCCGACGTGACTTCGAGCGTGAAGCGGTCGTCGCCGGGCTTCGGCTCGGGGGCCGCCGTGAGAGTCCACTTCTGCCGGGCGACGAACGCCTTGGCCTCGTCGAACTGCTTGCCGATCGTCGTGTCGGTCGGCCCGACGCGGGTCAGTTGCAGCCCGGCCAACCCCGCCGCCTCGTTGACCGTCAGCCGGTGCTCGCCGACGGTGCCCAGCCGCCAGCGCCGCGGGTACGTCAAACTCACGCCGAAGGTCGCGTCGTCGTAGAGCAACCGCGTCGTGGCGTCGGCCGGCTTGGTGTCGAGGGCCTTCAACTTGTCGGCCCCCAAGTCGTCGCCGGTCGTAGGGGAGCGCTTGACGACGAACGTCCCGGCGACCTCGCCGTTGACCGTCTTGCCGTCCGGGCCGAGGAGCTGATTCTTGGCCGAAAGGTTGAGAGAAACCAGCATCTTGCGGTCAAGGTCGAAGTAGGCGGTGCCGGCGAAGGTCTGGATGCCGAAGCCGTCCTCGCCTTGGCCGCGGACCTCGCCCCTGAGGGCGAGCTTGGCGTGGCGGCGGCCCTCGAGGGTCACGAACGCGACGAGCTCGACGAGCAGTTCGTTCTTCTCGACGGCCGTGTAGTCGGTGAGTTCGGTGACGGCTTGGGCGGACGCGGGCCAGCGGTTGCCGACCCCGGCCGACTGCTTCGGTAACAAACCGGTCACCAACGCCGGCGAGAAAAGGTCGTTACGCACCACGTCGATCTCGGCGAGTGTCAACGGGCCGTCGGGCGAGAAGGGGACTTTGACGCCCGCCTCGCTCCGCAACACGACCATGCGTCGCACGGCGGCGCGAACCTCGGCCTTCTGGGGCACGTCATTCAGAGTGCGTTGAAACTTGACTTCGCGGTACTGCCGCACTACGACCAAGTTCCCGTCTGGGTCACGGGGAAGTAAGACCTCGTCGTAGGCGAGTTTCGAGGTGCCGGCCACGGTCACGAGTTGGGCCTTGCCGCCACGCTCGTTGGCCCGGTCGGGGAGTGCCAGCCGGCCACTGAGGGTCGTGTTGAGTTCGACGCGGACTGGGGTTCGGGATCCGAAATCTTCGTAAAGGGCGTGCTTCTCGATTGGAGCGGCCTGCGCGAAGATCGACCCTGCCGTTATGGCACAGGCCCAGAGGACAGGCAGGGTCACGGCGGGCAGGGACGGATGTTTCATCGGTGCCAAGGTTCCGGGGAGGGGGCCGGGTTCTGCCACGTGTGGCGACGATTTTAGCCGACTCGCCGGACGGATTGAGCGCAAACTTGAGAGAATCCCCAGTTCCCAAAGCGTAGTGTCGCGTCTAAGGGCCGGGAACAGCACAAACGGTTGGGGAGGTTGCAACGTCGATTGGGCAACTCCCCTACGCCAATTGCAACTCCTCCCGCCGGTCGGGTAAAACTAGCCCTCGCCTCACACCCCGGCAGTCGTACTTACCGACTGCGCTACGGAATATCACCAGCCCAAACAAGGCACCAACGCCCGTGATTGACGGAAACCCATTACTACACAGGCTTTACGAGCCATTGCAGGGTGCCCGAACACCCACAAGACACTTTGGCACAGTGGTTGCAACTGATCCGCTCGCACGGTTCAACCGTACACGCCGATCGAGGCGACGCGGCAAGGTGTACTCGACCGGGCGATCTACCGCAACCTCGAAACTGTTGAGTCGGATGAATTGTGCCGGCCGAGGTGACGCGGTAAGAAACCAAGTGGCTTACGGTATGACTTGCTGACTGTTCGACCCGCCTACCGATCGGCTCATGAAGAAATCCTGACAGCGTTGCGGCCCGTCAAATCGGGCACAGCCTTTCCCGAATAGCCAGAGACCTCCGTGGTCATCCGCGATCATTCCTCATCTTTGTGGGGGCACCGTGACGACCTTTAAACAGCGTTCCTTACGCGACTTAACCGATCAGCAAGTCCGCTTCGCGCCCCCGGCCCGCCGGCTGGAGCAGGTGGCCAAGGCTCAGCAACTCCTCGCTGAGGTCGAGTCGTCCCGCGTTTACCCGTACAACTACGTGGTTTTCAAGCTCACCGACTACCGGCCCGACGACGCGACCGAACTGTTGATCCCTGGTATCGACCTCAAGCACGACCTCGGTCTGTTCGTTCACAAGGTCGAGCAGTCGCTGCCGCCGGTGCCGATCGAACTGATCGCCGAGCCGCTGTACACGCTCGACGAGGTGAGCAAGAAGTTCCACGTCTCGACCAAGACGGTCAGCCGCTGGCGGATGCAAGGCTTGCTCGCCCGACACGTCCTCCGCGACGGTCGCAAGACGCTGGCGTTCCCGGTCGCTGCGGTCGAGACGTTCGCCGCCGGTCACCGCGAACAGGTGGCCCGCGGGGCGCGGTTCAGCCACCTGTCGGACTCCGAGAAGGACGACATCGTGCTGAGCGCGCGGCGGCTGGCCACCGGCGGCCGCAACTTGACCGAGGTGAGCAAGAGCATCGCCGACCGCTTGGGCCGGAGTACGGAAGCGGTTCGGTACACGATCAAAAACTTCGACCGCGGGCACCCCGACAGTGCGGTGTTCCCCGGCCGCAACGGGCCGCTGGACGCGGCTTCCAAACACCAGATTTATCAGTCCTTCCAGGAGGGCACGCCGATGAAACTGATCGCCAAGAATTACGGACGCACCGCCGCGAGCATTTACAACGTCGTCAACGAGGTCCGCGCCGAGCGCCTGCTCGCGGCCCCGACCGACTTCATGGATAGCCCCGAGTTCGCCGACGCCGAGCTGACGAAAGTCATCCTGGGGCCGATGCCCAACGAGGAAGACTTCTTCGGCAAGGTCCACACGATGCGCGCCCCGAAGGATGTCGATGCCCAGATGGCGTACCTGTACGAGCGGCCGCTGCTGAGCCGCGAGCAGGAGGCCCACCTGTTCCGCAAGATGAACTACCTGAAGTACCGGCTCAACCAGGTGCGGCAGGCGATCGACCCGGCCCGCGCTCGGGCCAGCGAGTTGCAAAAGGTCGAGGAGTACCACACGGCCGTCAAGGGCGTGCGGGACTTACTGATCGAGTGTAACCAGCGCCTGGTCCACAACCTGGCGACGAAGCACCTGCAGCCGGGCCAGAACCTCGACGAGTTGAAGTCGGACGCCAACGTCAGCATCATGCGGGCGGTCGAGAAGTTCGACTACAGCCGCGGCAACAAGTTCAGCACCTACGCCACGTGGGCGGTGATGAAGAACTTCGCCCGGTCGATCCCGGACGAGAATACCCGCAAACAGCGCTACATGACCGGCACCGACGAGTTGTTCGACGGCAAAGCCGATGTCCGCACCGACGAGCAGGAGGTTCTCGCCGCCGCCGGCCAGGCCCGCGACAAGGTCAACCGCCTGCTCGGCTACCTCGACCCGCGGACGCGCGAGGTGATCAAGATGCGCACCGGCATCGACGGCAACGAGGAGATGACGCTCGAGCAGATCGGCCGGCACTTCGGCATCACGAAGGAGCGCGTGCGGCAGATCAACGTCCGCGGCATGAAGCAGCTCCGCGAGAAGGCCGCCGAGGAGAACGTCGAGATGCCGTAACGGCGACGCACCTCAATGTGCCGGAAGCGTCAGCGCCCGGAGTGTCCGCAACAGTACGTTGCGGGTGCTCCGGGCGCTGA